>JANQOV010000139.1 GCA_028285645.1 Hyphococcus sp. | reverse complement strand
TGATCCAAAGCGGGCGGAATATCTTTACTGGACGATCTTCACACCTGCCGTTGTCGAACCCGCCCTGTCAGAAAAATTTTCCGGCGGAACGCCCAACAGGATGCAAAACAGTTGGGGCGACTTCCCGTCCATGATCGAGATCTTTGAAAAAGGCCTTGGCGACAAGGAATGGATGCTTGGCGATACGTTCACCGCGGCCGACATCATGTGTGGGTCGTCAGCCTGTTTCATGAAGCAGTTCGGCGCCCTGCCGGAAAGCAAAATTCTGGAAGACTACGCTGCGCGCTGCATGGCGCGGCCGGCTTACAAGCGCTCTGTCGAAATCAACGAAGCGGGCGTATGACAACTGCGCGGAGGAGGAAAAAAGGGGTGTAAGGATGATAAGATCAACGAGCATTTGTGCGCTTTTCTTTGTAACCGCCTGCACCAGCACTAGCTCGGCGGTGCGGCCCGCCGGCAGTGTTGATTTGACCGAACCTGCCGTGTTTTCGCCTGAGCGCGGCGTCATTTGCGACGACCTCAAGGCCGCCGGCGTCAAAGCGGAAGTTGCCGGTGCCTGTTTTGACCGTGACGGCATATCGCCCAAAAGCACCGCAACTTATTTCGGCGAAGACGCCGCCAAGCGCATTGCCGAGCGTATGGACGCGCTTGGCCGCAAATATGACCGCTCTAGCTTCAGGCTGAGCGACGGCGTCGCCTGCAACATCTATCAACAGCGTTGTTGGTCGAGCAGCGCCGGCGGCCCGGAACCCGCAAAGCGCCATATGGAAGCGCTTTTTGACGTTGGGTGAGATTATTCGCCCGAGCTAAAGCCTGTTCACCGGCAGTTTCAGATAAACGTGGCCGTCATCTTCCGGCGGCGGCATGGTGCCGGCGCGGATGTTCACCTGCAGCGACGGCAGAATAAGCCGCGGCGCCGACAGTTTTTTGTCGCGCGTTTCCCGCATGTCGACAAACGACGCTTCATCGACGCTGTCATTGATATGCTTGTTCTCGCGTTTTTGTTCCGCAACCGTTGTCTCCCAGGCGGGTTTGCCGCGGGTTTCGGGCGGATAGTCATGGCCCACAAAAATTCGCGTCTCATCCGGTAAGGACAAAATGCGCTGGATCGAAGTATAGAGCGTCGCCGCGTCGCCGCCGGGAAAATCCGTACGCGCCGTACCGTAATCCGGCATGAACAGCGTATCGCCCACAAAGGCGGCGTCGCCGATGACATAAGTCACGCATGCCGGCGTGTGCCCCGGCGTATGCATGACTTTGACCATTTGCTCGCCGAGCTCAAATTCGTCGCCGTCATTAAGCAAAAGATCGAACACGCCGCCGTCTGGCGCGACATCGCGCGCATTGAAGATCGGCTTGAACGTTTTCTGAATATCGACGATGCGCGCGCCGATGCCGGTCTTGGCGCCGGTTTTCTCACGTATGATCTGCGCCGCGGAAAGATGGTCCGCATGGGCATGGGTTTCCAGCGCATAAACAATATCGAGATCTTGCGCCGCTGCTGCATCGAGCACCGCATCAACCGACGTTGTGCGCGTCGCGCCTGAGGCCGGATCAAAATCCAGCACCGGATCAATAATCGCTGCTTTTTTTGCCGCCATATCCCAGGCCAGATAGGTGACCGTGGCGGTGTCCTTGTCAAAAAACCCTTTAATTTCAAGCATCTTAATCTCCTTTGGCGTTTCTTATATATTAGGTATTGCTAATTTAGCAAGAAGTAATATATATCGCCCCATGAATACGACCCTCGCCTTCGATCCCGCACTGTTCCAGCGCCAGGCCGGCGCCGCCGCTTCGCTCCTCAAAGCCATGGCCAATGAACACCGGCTGATGATCCTTTGCCGCCTTGGCGACAGCGAGCGCTCGGTTGGCGGGCTGCAAGCGGACTTCGACCTTTCCCAATCGGCGCTATCGCAACATCTCGCCGTTCTGCGCGAGCAAGGACTGGTTGCGACGCGGCGGGAAGCTCAGAGCATTTTTTATCGCATCGCCGATCCAGCAGCCGCAAAGGTCATTGAAACGCTGTCGGCGATCTATTGTCCGGAGGAATTGACATGACGACCTTAAAAGAACTCGATCCGAAAACAGTCCATGAGGGGCTGAAAGAAAAACGCCTGACGTTGATCGATATTCGCGAGGTGGATGAATACGCCCGTGAACATATTCCCGGCGCGCTTTCGATCCCCTTATCAACGCTGGAGACCAGCAATATCGACCTTGCGCCCGACGCTCATGTTGTCTTCCATTGTAGGTCTGGCATGCGCACCAATGATCATTGCGAACGATTGGCGAGCCACGTGCGCGCAGATGCGTCTATTCTTAAAGGCGGCCTTAACGCCTGGAAGGAAGAAAGCCTCCCGATACAGATCAATCATAGCGCGCCTTTGGAAATAAACCGGCAGGTGCAGATTACCGCCGGCTCGATCATTCTTGCAGGCGTCGTGCTTGGCGCCGCTGTGAATCCTCTGTTTTATGCATTGTCGGGCTTTATCGGCGCAGGGCTGGTGTTCGCCGGCGTTAGCGGCTGGTGCGGCATGGCGCATGTACTGTCCGCAATGCCATGGAATCGCCGCCCCGCAGCGTGATTGAACTCACTCCTTATGTGATCGCCGCAGCGCTCGCCAGCGGCGCGATCGTCGGCGTCTTTCTTGGCGCATTTGGCGGCGGCGGATCGGTGCTGGCCGCGCCGCTATTGCTCTATGTCGTCGGCGTCGCTGATCCCCATGTGGCCATCGGCACGTCAGCGGCGGCGGTTGCGGCGACGGCCCTCTTCAGCCTTGCCGGTCATTGGCGCGGCGGTCGGGTAAAGTGGCCTTGCGCCCTGATGTTCGGCGGCGCGGGACTTGCCGGATCGATCATCGGATCGAGTCTCGCCAAGGCGGTTGACGGCAATGCGCTTTTGCTGGCGTTCGCCGTCGCCATGGCGGCGATTGGCGTATCCATGCTGCAGCCGCCAGCCAGCACCGGCGATCCCGACGCGCGCCTTAGCCCCTCAATTGCCGCCAAACTGACCCCGCTTGGCCTTGGGACCGGTCTTGCCTCAGGCTTCTTCGGCATTGGCGGCGGCTTTTTAATCGTACCCGGATTAATGCTCGCTTCCGGCATGCCGCTCGCAAACGCCGCCGCCTCGTCGCTTGTATCAGTAGCGATCTTCGGGTCGGCGACCTCTGCGAATTATGCACTTTCAGGACTGGTTGACGCGCGCCTACTTGGGCTCTTGCTCGTCGGCGGTCTTGCTGGCGGCGTCCTCGGCATTTGGGTTGCGCGGCTCCTTGCGAAACGCGCGCTGTTGGCCCGACGCTTGTTCGCCGTATTGATCCTGATTGTCGCGGTCTATGTAGGCTGGCAGGCTTGGCTTGGCCTTTAGTGCAACACGCTACGCCTTCCGAAAACTCGTCACCTTGGTGAGGAACGCCAGGGTTTCGTCTGTGCGTTCAAGGCCAGCGCCGCCAAAAAGTTCGTCAAGGTCTACGCGGCAATAGCTGTCATAGTAAGGCTCATGAAATCCGCGCGGGAAATTTTCAAGCAGAATATCAAAGCCCGGCTCGTCGCCATATTGAATGGTGTCCGCCAAAACAAGCGTACCGCCAGGTTTTAAAAGCCGCGCGATTTCCGCTGCGACGGCGATGCGCGCTTTCGGCGGCAATTCGTGAAAGAGGTACACCGCCGTTACAATATTGAATGACGCATCGGCGAAGCCAGTTTCCTCCGCCTTCTTCTGAGCGAAGGCGACATCCTTCCAGCGGCCAAGGGTCGTGCGCGCCTTGCCGAGATAGGCGGGAGACAAGTCCAACGCGGTAACGCTTAACTGCGGCCAGTTGTCTTTTACGTCCGCAAGAAACCCGCCGGCGCCGCAACCAAGATCAAGGAGCGATGCGGCCCCGATGTCCTTACCGTCAAGCGCACTGTGAATCGCCGGCAAGGCTTGACGGCGCATGGCGCCCGCGGCGCCGGTAAACAGGGTTTCAACTTGCATGTCATAACGTTCGGCGGAGGCGGCGCTCATCCAGCCGTCGCTTTGATAATGAAAATTCTGCAGGTAATAGCGGGGATAATCTTCGCGCGTTTTTTCGGTCAAAACCTCGCTATGGCCGCGGGCGTGCTTGCGCCGCGCCACCTTTTCCGCGTCGCGCAGATAATCGCGGCTGCGCCGCCACAGTGTCAGCAGCGATGGCGGCCGGCGCATATCGAGGGGCATTTTGTAAATCCCCTGTTCGATGTTCTTCCAGTCGGTTTTGAAGAGACCGCGAAACGCGTCTTTGAGCCGCGTTCGGTCAAGCGGTCCGAATTCCTCCGCATAGGGCGCTTCTCCCGGCGGCGTCAGCGGCCCCATCACCCGGCGCCCCGCGGCGTAGTGCCCCGTATACCAGAGAACACGGGCCGCTTGCGCGCCAGCATAGGCGGCGCATTTTGTTCCGTTTGCAATCATCGAGATAAACGGCGCCATGGGCCAACTCCGTCAATCAGATCTACACCATTCAATCATGGGTAATCCTGATGGCCGGATCAAGACGACGCCCGGGAGATTTCGTCGAAATACTGGATGACCACCTCTGTTGCGCCGAATTGTCCAAGATTGTTGTGTCCTGCGCCGTCGAGTGTGACGAACGACTTAGGCTCATTCGCCTTTTCATAAAGCGCGGCGCCGAATTTCACCGGGATGACCTTGTCCTTGTCCCCATGGATAACCAAAAGCGGCGCCGTGACCTCGCGCGCCCATTGCTCTGCGGGAAACTTGTCTCGCATCAGCAGACCAACAGGAAATATCGGGTAATCATCGCGGGCGACATCGACGAGCGACGGATAAGCAGCTTCTAGCGCGATTGCTTTTACAGGCCGTTTTGAGGCGACATAAAGTGCAACGCCGGTCCCTAAGGAATGCGCGTTGATGAACAAGTCAGAGACGCCTTGACCTGCCAGCCAGTCATAGGCCGCAAGACCGTCCATGCGCAGACCCGCTTCGGAAGGCGCGCCGGTCGAACCCGGATAGCCGCGATATTCGACAAGCAGGGCGCTATATCCGGCGCTGACGAATTTGGCGGCGCGGGGTCGCTCCCAAGCGACCTGCGATCCATTGCCGTGGAAAATGAGGACCGTCGCCTTGCCGCCTTCCGCCGGGAAATACTCAGCATAGAGCTGCTCGCCGTCACTCGTTTCGATAAGGGTTACAGTTCCAGCTCCCAAAGCCTGAGCAGCCTTGGCGTCAGCCGGGATCGGAAAGACATAGCTGCGTTGCTGAACGAACAGGAACGCCAATGCAACTATGTAAGCGACGCCAAGAACAGTTGTGATTTTTAAAACAAGCGGTATGACGGCCTCCTGGCGCAAGGGCTGTCTGGGCGGTGCCTTCAAGATTCAGTTTATCCGGCATCGGCGCCGATCAAAAACCCCCGAACGCCTGCACTGAAGAATCATCATTCATGCTGTCGGCGGGGCTTGTTATCTATTTTAGAATGATTATAAGGAGAAAAATCAATGCACACACTTAACTATGAAGGGCTACGAAGATGATTGGCAAAAAGGTTCCGGACGTTACGTTCAAAACCCGCGTCCGCGATGAAAGCATCGAAGGGCCGAACCCGTTTCGCTGGGAAGACAAAACGACAAAGGACTATTTTGCCGGCAAGAAAGTCGTCCTGTTTTCGCTCCCCGGCGCGTTCACGCCGACCTGCTCGACCTACCAGCTTCCGGATTTTGAAAAGCTCTATCCGGATTTTCAGAATAGCGGCGTTGATGAGATCTACTGCATCTCCGTCAATGACGCCTTCGTCATGAACGCCTGGGGCAAAGGTCAGGGCCTTGAGAACGTCAAGCTCATCCCTGACGGCTCCGGCGAATTCACACGCAAGATGGGCATGCTGGTTTGTAAGGACAATCTCGGCTTTGGCATGCGATCGTGGCGCTATGCGGCGATTGTCGATGACGGCGTCGTTACACTGTGGTTCGAAGAGCCCGGCTTTGAGGACAATTGCGAAACGGACCCTTATGGCGAATCGGCGCCGCAAAATGTCCTTGAAAAACTCGTTGCAGCCGTCAAAGGCGACCAGGCGGCGTAATCGGCAGAACAAAACTGTTTCTCAATCGAACGCGGCGATGTTTCACCATTGCCGCGTTTTTTATGTTCTTACGCCGCCGAGCAAAAACTCGCGATTGCCGTCGCCGCCTGCAATTGGACTTTCAATCCAGCCTGTCGCTTTCCATCCCGGCTGCGTATCGAGCCATTGCGCCAGATCTTCGGCGACGCCTTCGGCGTTCTCACGGCCTGGTTTAACGACGCCGCCTTTCCCAATGTTGGAAGGACCCACTTCAAACTGCGGTTTAACGAGGGCAATTAGACGCGCGCCCGGCCGCGAATGCCGCCGACTTGTTAATTGCACGCCTTCGCGTGCAGGACCTGCAAGCGCCAATGCCGGCGGCAAGGCTTTTTTGAGGCTGATAAAACTGACATCGCAGACGATGAGGTTAATCAGATCGGCAACAAGCGTCCGGCTCAAGTCCTTTGCATGGGTCTTTTCGAGATTAACAACGCGGGCGTCGCCGGCGATTTTTTTGTGTAACTGGCCAGCGCCCACATCGACGGCGTAAATTTTCGCCGCACCGCGCGCCAGCAGCACATCGCAAAAGCCGCCTGTCGACGCTCCGAGATCAAGACAAGTCTTGCCCGCCGGATCAATGTCCATAGCATCGAGCGCTGCGTCCAGCTTAACCCCGCCGCGCGACACATAAGGGTGGACGTCGCCCACGACCGAAACCGCATCGTCCTCGCCGATTGTCAGCGCAGATTTTCTCGTCACGACGCCATTTACCCGTACACAGCCCGCCTTAACGGCGCCTTGCGCGCGGGCGCGGCTTTCAAAAAAGCCTTCGCGAACCAGATATTGATCAAGACGCATGAGAAGCTGGGTAGACCAAAGCTGGGCGGACAGGAAGCAGCGTCAGGCGAACAGGCTCCGTCGCTGCAAAAAAGCCCCGCACATCGCGGGGCCTTTAAGACAATCACCAAGATATTCGATGCGAACTACGCTTTGGCTTTCTTTCTCCCGCGCGCTGCAAATCCAAGACCGGCAAGGCCGGAGAGCAACAAAAGCCCCGCCGCAGGAATAGGCGTTTCGTAGACGGTGAAGACTACATCGTTGTAGTCAAGGTCACCGCCATTGAGGAGATCTTCAAACGCCACCCGAATGGCGCCGCTTGGCTCGAGATCCAGCAGCGCATGCACAACGCCGTCGAAATTGTCGCTGCCGAGGCCCGTTACATAGCTGAGGCCGGTATTCAGCACATTGATCTGGAAATTCACCTCTTCGCCGGCAGCAAACGAGCCGATATTGACCGTTGTGCCGATGGGATCGGTCTGGTTGTTAAAAAGAACGCCGCCGCCATAATCGACCGACACAACATCGCTTGAATAGGCCGCGGAGAAGAAGTCAAACCGGACGAGGATATCGCCCCTGCCCTCAGCTTCAATCTGATTGGTCGCCGGGTTGATATAGGCTGCGCTCGCCGCCCCGAACGCGCCAAAGACTGTCAAACTCGCAAAAATGCTCGCGCCCACACTGCGCATTGCCCGCAACATCATCAACTCCTTTGAAAGGTGACTAAGTTTTCACTTGTGTTGATTCTTTTTCATGAGTCGTTGGGGACGTCTATACGTAAAGCTGCTTAAAACACCGCAGTGCAAAAAAATTTGCGCAAGCGCTTAAAACGTGATTCGGGCATTGGATTTCTGTCTTCGGCCCAAAAAAAAGCCCCGCCAAAAGCGGGGCTTTTCAGTTCAACTTATTCGGCGCTTTTCAACGTCAGCCGCCAACGCGTTTTTTAGTGCGTGCGGCAAAGCCCAATCCGACCAATCCGGATAACAGCAAGTATCCGGCGCCGGGGATCGGCGTTTCATAGACCGAAAACACCAGATCGTTGTAATCAAAATCACCGCCATTGAGGATGTCCTCGAACGCAACGGTGATATTTCCAACAGCGTCTGCACTCAGCAACGCGTGCACAACGCCGTCAATATTGTCTGAACCAAGGCCTGTGAAAAAACTAAACCCTGTGTTCAGCACATTGATCTGAAAGTTGATCTCCTCACCCGGCAGGAACGATCCAATATTGATCGTTGTGCCCGGTGCGGCGGTCTGATTGTTGAACAAAAACCCGCCGCTGTAGTCGGGCGAGATAACGTCGCTCGAAAAAGCCGCGGCAGATGAATCAAAACTAACGAGGATATCCCCCGTACCGTTCGCTTCGATCTGGTTTGTTGCTGGGTTGATATAGGCTGCATTCGCCGTTCCTAGAATACCAAACGCAAACCCATTGGCGATAAAAGCCGTCGCCACGACACGAATTATACGCAACATTTAGAGACCCTCTGACAGTGAGTCTCCCCCGCGCATTTCCTTTCATAAAATTAAGATCGATGCAATTGATATTCGCGTGGTCAGCGCAGCTGAACTGTGGCGAAAATTGGGCAACTCCCCTTCGAGGAGAAAGCGCCGCCCAAAAACACGCAGCGATCGCGCCTTTGAAACTCATCCCTGTAATGATTATTCGCCTAAGCGATGCAAAAACTGCAGGCAAAAGCCCTGCATGAACAGGGCTTTACGGCCTTCGATGCTGAAAACCGCCTAGCCGTGCAGATTGACCACTTCGGCGGAAATCCCCAGCGTTTCCCGAACGCGCTCGACAATATGCGCGGCATTAAGGCGCGCCTCATCATACATTTTCGCCGGGCTGTCCTGATCCTGGAAGATATCTGGAAGGGTCATTGATCGAAACTTGAGGCCGCCGTCGAAGACGCCTTGGTCAGACAAGTAATGCATCACAAAGGCGCCAAAGCCGCCCCGCGATCCTTCTTCAACGGTGATCACCGCTTCATGGTGATTGACGAGCTGCATGATCAGTTCATGATCGAGCGGTTTTGCAAAGCGCGCATCTGCGACAGTTGTGGAAAGCCCCTGCGCTTCGAGCATGTCGGCGGCTTTCAGCGCTTCCGCAAGGCGCCCGCCATAGGCGAGTAATGCGACCTTCGAGCCCTCGCGCACAATCCTGCCCTTGCCGATATCAAGAATCTTGCCTTTGGTCGGCAGGTCAACGCCGACGCCCTCGCCGCGCGGATAGCGGAAGGCGATGGGGCTTTCGTCATAGGCGACGGCGGTCGCGGTCATGTGCACAAGCTCGGCTTCGTCGCCCGCCGCCATCAATACGAGGTTCGGCAAGCAACCAAGATAGGCGATGTCGAAGGCGCCAGCATGGGTCTGGCCATCCGCGCCAACAAGACCTGCCCGGTCCATGGGGAAACGCACCGGCAAGTTCTGGATCGCAACATCATGGACGACCGAATCATACGCGCGCTGCAGGAAGGTTGAGTAAATCGCCGCAAAGGGCCGCATGCCGTCGGCGGCAAGGCCGGCTGCAAAAGTCACCGCGTGCTGTTCGGCAATGCCAACATCATAGCAGCGCTCAGGATAAGCTTCCGCGAACATGTCAAGTGACGTGCCGGACGGCATTGCGGCGGTGATGCCGACAATCTTATCGTCGGTCTTGGCTTCTTCGATCAGCGCCTTGGCGAAGACTTTCTGATAAGCAGGTGCGTTTGGCGTTCCCTTTTTCTGTTCGCCGGAGACGACGTCGAACTTCGCAACGCCGTGATACTTATCGTAAGATTCCTCCGCAGGCGGATAACCGGCGCCCTTGCGGGTCACCACATGCACCAGCACAGGCCCCTTATCCATGTCGCGGACGTTTTCAAGAACCGGCACAAGATGATCGAGATTGTGCCCGTCAATCGGACCCACATAGTAAAAGCCGAGTTCCTCGAACAACGTGCCGCCGGTCACCATGCCGCGGCCATATTCCTCGGCCTTGGCGATACGGT
Source organism: Hyphococcus sp. (assembly GCA_028285645.1). Taxonomy (GTDB): domain Bacteria; phylum Pseudomonadota; class Alphaproteobacteria; order Caulobacterales; family Parvularculaceae; genus Hyphococcus. The sequence goes on along the minus strand of JANQOV010000139.1, from coordinate 5,853 downwards.
CATAAACGGCGCGCGGCAAACGCTTGGAAAGTTGCTTCGAGAACTTCCGGAAGCCCTGATAGACGCCCGATGACGAAGCACGGGCGAGATAAGCGCTCATGGCGCCCACGGGCGGCGCGATCGACATGTCGTTGTCGTTGAGGATGACGACCATCTTGCAGCCAAGATGGCCGGCATTGTTGAGGCCCTCATAGGCCATGCCGCCGGACATCGAGCCGTCGCCGATGACGGCGATTGCAGTCGCATCTTTTTCAAGATGTCTCGCCGCTTCGGCAAAACCAGTGGCCGCTGAAATCGACGTCGCCGCATGAGCCGCGCCGAAGGGATCATATTCGCTTTCGGAGCGCTTGGTGAAACCGGAAAGGCCGCCGCCCTGGCGCAGCGTGCGGATGCGGTCGCGGCGGCCGGTGAGAATTTTATGAGGATAACACTGATGGCCTACATCCCAGACCAGCCGGTCGTCGGGGGTGTTGAAGACATAGTGGATCGCCGTTGTCAGCTCGACGACGCCAAGGCCGGATCCCAGATGCCCGCCGGTCACCGACACCGCGTCGATCATCTCCGCACGCAACTCGTCCGCGAGCTGGCGTAGCTGGCTTTTCTCCAGCTTCCGCAATTCTGCTGGATAATTGACCGTGTCCAAGAGCGGCGTTTCAACAGCCATGGGAAATCCCCCTCATTCGAAAATCTTAACCTCTGCGCCGGTTTCGGAAAAGCTGAGGCTTTTGGGTGGCGGCACGTGGGCCGCAGCCGCCCGTTCTAGCGCTTCTGGCGGTTTTCTCCACCCCTTTTCCGGTGAAATCGGGGCAAGCCCACGGCGATTTGAAGCCTATTGTTGCTTAAGGGCCGCGTCGGGCAGGGCCGTATGCGTCAATTGCTTTTCAAGGAGGCGAATTCATGCATCGTTGCCGCTCCACATAGGCGGACGATACCCATGGCTGACAACTTTTCGGGGAAACGCTGCGTCGTCACCGGTGCGGGCTCAGGCATCGGTCGGGCGCTGGCGATTGACCTGGCGGGCCAGGGCGCGATGCTCGCCCTTTCCGACATCGATGAGACGGGCCTTCGCGAGACTGAGCGGTTGATCGATGACGCATCGACCAACCGCATACGCTTTGATTTGCTCAACGTGGCCGATGCGGACGCCATTAAAGCCTATGCGGAAACGGTCCAGGAAAGCCTTGGCGACGCTGACTATGTGTTCAATGTGGCGGGCCTTACCCGGCTCGGCTCATTCGAAGAATCGTCCCTTGAAGCTTTCGAAGCCATCATGGATGTCAATTTCTGGGGCGTTGTCAGGATGTCGAAAGCCTTCCTGCCGCAGCTCATCCGAACGCGCGGCGGGATCGTCAATATTTCAAGCGTGTTCGGAGTGATCGGCTTTCCCGGTCAGTCTCATTATTGCGCATCAAAATTCGCCGTGCGCGGGTTTAACGAGACCATCGCGCAGGAACTTGAAGACAAGGGCGTCGCGGTCACATCCGTCCATCCGGGCGGCGTCAAAACCAACATTGCGCGCAACGCAAAACTGGATGCTCATCCGGTAGGTTTTCAATCCCGTGAAAAACTCGAAAAGAAATTCGACAAGGCTGCGATCACCAGCCCTGAAAAAGCCGCCGCGATCATTCTTGCCGGCGCAGCAAAGCGCAAGCGGCGAGTGCTTGTAGGCTCCGACGCGCGGATTATATCATTTGTGCAGAGACTTTTTCCGGCGCGTTACCCGGGTTTGTTGCGATTACTGCTACCGAGCGTAAAGGACTAACGGACACCATCTTACTCAAAACTTGCAGGCTCCGTCGCCGGCTTGCCGTCGGCGCCGACAACGATTTTCTCGATCTTTTCCTGGGCGGATTTGAGTTTTGACTCGCAATGGGCTTTTAGCGCCGCGCCGCGTTCGTATAAAGCGATCGATTCTTCAAGCGCCGCGCCGCCGCTTTCGAGTTTGGCGACAATGCCCTCAAGCTCGGCAAGCGCTTTTTCGAAGCTCAGGTTTTCAATATCGTCGGGTTTTTTCGCCATGGCCCGCTCTTTACCCCTGCCTGAGGGATGATGGCAAGCGGACCTCAAATCCCGGCAAGCGCCTCTTTTGCGGCGTTGCGCAAAAATGCTTCCTTCATGCCGGCGCGCACCAGCACGCGCAGCCCGAAATAGACCGACATCAATTCGGCTGCTTTCCGCGCCCGCGGCGCTGGTTTTTTGTCATAAGGCGCAGATGTTTGCAGCGCATTCTCAAAGGCGTCCCGCACCGTAGCCATGAGGCGCGCGACCGTTTTGCGCGTTTGCTTGTCGGACGGCGCCTGGTCAATGCTGGCGTTGCACAGAAAACAACCGCGCCGGTCGCCGGCAAGCGCCGTCTCAATCACATAGTCAAAGAGACGTTGGAAGCGGGCCCTGGCGGTTCCGCCCTGACTTAGAAGGCTCGCCGCTTCCGCCGCTTCATGAGCGCCGTAATGCTCAAGCGCCTTTAAATACATGCTGCGCTTGTCGCCAAAGACCCGGTAAAGGCTTTGCTTCTTCTGGCCGGTTGCGCCTTCGATATCGTGCATAGAGGTTGCTTCGTAGCCGCGCCGCCAAAACGCATCCTTGATGGCTGCAAGCGCCTCTTCCGGTTCGAATTCTCTTGGTCTCGCCATTTTGGGGTCTCACGAATTTGTTACTGTTTAGTCCGAAATTAATTCTTTACCAATCGGTCCGTTACTTTTATATGCACGCCCATCGCGATGTTCAAGCGGCGGCGCCAACCCGCCTCATTGCGAGAAGAGAACACCCAGCCGGAGGGACTTCCGGCGGATCAGGAAACGAAAAGGAAAGAAGAAATGTCCAGATTGAAAACAATTACAGATGAAAACGCGAGCCCAGAAGCCGCAGCGCTTTTTTCGGCCATCAAGTCGAAAGTCGGGATGGTCCCGAACCTCTACCGCGTTGTCGCCAACCAGCCGGCGGCGCTAAAAGCCCTGCTTGGTCTTGGCGAAGAACTTGGCAATGGCAGCTTTGACGCATCTACGCGCGAAGCCATTGCGCTTGCAGTCGCCGGCGAAAACAACTGTGACTATTGCGCCTCCGCCCACACAGCCATCTCTCGAGGTCTGAAAGTCGAGGACAGTGAAATCGCCGCGCGCCTTCGCGGAAATTCAGCGGACCCGCGCATCCAGGCGATCTTGACCTTTGCGGTCGCCATTACAGACAAACGCGGCTTTGTCAGCGGGGCCGACATTCAGTCTGCCCGCGACGCCGGCCTTGACGATGCAGCGATCGTTGAAACCATCGCCAATGTGGTCGCCAACATCTTCACCAACTATGTCAATCACATCGCGCAAACTGAAATCGACTTCCCAACCGTAAGCGCGAAAGCAGCGTAACAATCTACGAAATTCAGGCGGCGGCAATATTCGCCGCCTGTTTTTTATTCAGTTTGTCACCAATCAGTAAATAACGAGGAGACCCACCATGACCACCGCAGCAACAACACTGCCCATTGCAACCACGCCACTCCGCAACGCTGTTAAGTTCAGCGCAGAAAAAGGTATATTCATAGCCCTGCCAATTGTCTTTCTCTGGTTTGGCGGCATGAAATTCACCGCTTATGAAGCCGCGGCCATTGAGGGCCTTGTGGCAAACAGTCCATTTATCAGCTTCATCCTTAACATCTTCGGCGCGCAGGGCGCCTCCAACCTCATCGGCGTTGTTGAGCTTACGATCGCAACGTTGCTGGCGCTGCGATTTGTTGCGCCCAAGCTCGCCGCCATCGGCGCTGCAGGCGCGGCCTTTACCTTCCTGCTCACCTTCAGCTTCTTCTTTTCAACGCCCGGCGTTTTTCTGGAAGGCGTCGCGGGCCCCGCCATATCGGTGCTGCCAGGACAATTCCTTTTGAAAGATATTGTCCTCTTTGCCGCATCGCTATGGGCGCTGAATAACGCGTTAGAAACTTCTAATCTCTAAGAGCGAACCACCTGATCTAAAGCCGGGCGCTTTGCGCCCGGCGTCGACCCTGGACATTTATTTCGTATTAGTCAGTAAACGACAAATTTAAGCGCATTCATCAAGAATAGGATCGATCCTGTCATCCCCCGGCGCAGGAAAAGGCTGCTTAAAGGTGAACGCATCCGCCGTGGGGCCTTTTCTCCGCAGGAGATCAAGCCGCTCTTTGGCTTCATCGATCGACGGGCGATGGCCCGCCTTCACCCACCAGAGTACGAGATAAATCTCCATCTCTTCGAACCAGTCGCGACGGCGACGCATGATGTCGCGATGCGCATTATTACGGTAGGCGAATGCCGCAAGGGTTTCGAGATCCTCCCAGACGGACATATTGACGGCGATGTGCGGATCATCGAACGCTTGAACGTCGATGGCGTTGTCGCCCTCTCCCGTAAAGCGCCATACAAAACCCGGCTGCTGCTCCGCCACTTCGTTGACGCGATCAAGCGCGTGCATGAAGTCATCGTTGTTTGGATGCGCCGCCGGCAGACGGAAACGCGCAATGTTTAGTTGAGCAACATGATAGATCATGACATTTGCTACTCCGCCGCAGCCCGGGCTTCAACCGCATCGGGCAAACCCGGCGGCTCATAAATACGCCAGGACCAGTAGTGATTGCCGCCGTCGCGATCAACGCACGCCCAGCCCTCCTTGCGTAAACGACGGTCGATCATCCAGTTGAGATAGCCGTGGGCGCACAACAGAACGTCTCCGTCTCGCGCGTGCTCAGCCAGCCGCGCGGTTATTTTCCGTACACGGCCCCATGTCTGCATATGGCTTTCAACCCCTTCTGGCGTATATCCCCAAAACCAGAAACTTCGCGAAATAACGCCCCAGGTTCCGGGTTTGAGCTTCAGCATCGGCACGGGCGGCGGCGGCAAGGGCGCTTCCACGAATATCGCATCCGCCGGCACGTTGCGCGCGCCAAGGGTGGCAAGCGACGCTGTTTCAATGGCGCGGGGCAAGGTTGACGACAGCACCGTCTTGGCGCCCTTGGCGAGGTCGATCAATTGAGCCGGCGGCTCTTCCTCTGGCGCGAGCCCGCTTTCGTCATAGCGCGCCCACCAGTCGCCATACTCTTTCGCGGTGATAGCAAGATCACGCGAAAGATCAGGTCGGCCATGGCGCGCCGTAATGATGCGTCCAGACGTAGAAATAACGAGCCCCTTTCGCCGCGCTTATCGCCCGGTTCCCCAAGTCCGGTCAAAAAGTTTTGTTTCCCGCCGGGGCTGCCGGGGCGCTCTAATTCCGCGCATTCCGGCGCTATGCCGCCATCAAAGCTTTCGCATGGGCCGCAGCGCTTGCGCTCAGAGCCGCAAGGTCATAGCCGCCTTCCAGGACAGACACGAGCCGGCCGGCGGCCTTGTCTTGGGCAATGGCGGCAATTTCTTGGGTCGCCCAGGCGAAATCCTCCTCGGTAAGCTGCAATCCTCCCAACGGATCTGCCGCATGGGCGTCAAACCCTGCGGAGATGACGATGAAGTCCGGCCCGAAGTCGGAAAGCGCCGGCAAGAGGCGTGTTCCCCATGCACGGCGGAAGGCCTCACTCCCTTCCCCCGTCGCCAACGGCGCATTGAAGATGTTGTCAAAGGCGCCGCGGTCACTCTCTCGGCCGGTGCCAGGATATTGCGGCCATTCATGAGATGAAGCGAAAAACGCGTCTTCATCATGCCAGAAGGCGGCTTCCGTCCCGTTGCCGTGATGGACGTCAAAATCGACAACCGCAACGCGCTGAGACCCACGCGCGCGCGCATGCAAGGCGGCAATGGCGACATTGTTGAAGAAACAAAAGCCCATGGCGCGTTCCGGCTCAGCATGATGGCCGGGGGGACGGGCGACAATGAAGGCGTTCGCTGCATCGCCAGCAATCACCGC
>JANQOV010000119.1 GCA_028285645.1 Hyphococcus sp. | reverse complement strand
GCCTGGCTGCCCGGGCATTTGAGATCGTAAAGCAGCGCCGGTTTGCCGTGGCTCGGCGCCTCCGAAATTCGTACGTTACGGGGTATAACTGTTTGATATACTTTGTCTTTTAAGTGCGCCCGCACATCCGCCTCAACCTGCGCGGTCAGGTTGTTGCGCCGGTCATGCATGGTCAGAACAACGCCATGCAGCTCGACATTCGGATTAATCCGCTCACGGACAGTATCGATCGTGCGCATAATCTGGCTAAGGCCCTCAAGGGCGAAGAACTCACATTGCAGCGGGATCATCACCGCGTCGGCTGCCGCCAGCGCATTAATCGTCAGTAGACTGAGGGAAGGCGGGCAATCAATGAGAATATAGGTAAGCGGCGGCGCGCCGGACGCGCTATATTCTTCGATCGCGTCCGCCAGCCGAAAATGCCGCCGTTCGGCGTTAAAAAGCTCAATTTCCGCACCCGCCAAATCGACGCCGGCCGGCGCCAGCAAAAGCTCGGGTATGTCCGATTCGGTGACGGCGGCGTCCAGCCGGTATTCCCCGAGAAGCACGTCATAGGTTGAAATATCGCGCTCAGACGAGGGCACGCCCAAACCCGTCGAGGCGTTTCCCTGGGGGTCGATATCAATCAGCAATACTCGCTCGCCCACAGCCGCCAACGCCGTCGCCAGATTGATCGCTGTCGTGGTCTTGCCAACGCCGCCTTTCTGGTTGGCGACAGCCAAAATGCGGGGCCTCGCGGTCACAGAAGCGGCTGAAGATTTAGGCACGGGCGAGGTTTCCGATCTCTAAAATGGTTGATTCCGGACTGGTCACGCTTTTGTGGCGGATGACCTGCATTTGCCAAGATTTTGCGGCTTCGGTCAATTCACCCTCAACATCTTGTCCTTTTAGTAAGAAATACTTTGTGTTTTGCCCCTGAATTCCAGCGCCGTAGGCCAATAACTTGTCAAGGCGGGCGAGGGCGCGGGCAGTGATGATATCAGGCGATTTTGGCAATTTGACTGATTCGATTCGCTCCGCGAGGACCAAAACGTTGGTCAATTCCATCACCTCGGCGGCGGCTGTGAGGAACGCAACCTTCTTTCGGGTGGACTCGATCAAGGTGACATCAACGTCCTTCTCGGCGAGCATGGCGGCAAGCACCAGACCGGGAAAGCCGGCGCCGGAGCCTAGGTCGGCGATGCGTTTTGCCTCGTCAGGCAACAAAGGAACCAACTGCGCTGAATCGAGATAATGCCGCCGCCAGCGGTCCTCGATGGTCGAGCGCGCGATGAGATTGTGCCGGGACGACCAGTCCAGAAGCGCCCGGTCCATCGCCTTGAGGCGATCCATTGTTTCCCGAGAAGCGCCTGTCGCTTCGGCGAAATCCTCAGGCGTCATCAAGAGGCTGCCCGTTTGTGTTTCTTGACCCAAGCAAGAAGCAGCGCCAGCGCCGCAGGCGTCACTCCTTCGATGCGGCCCGCCTGACCGAGGGTAGCCGGCTGCGCGTCCATCAGCTTCTGGCGCACCTCATTGGAAAGCCCTTTGATGGCGGCGTAGTCGAGATCGTCGGGGAGGGCGAGGGCCTCGTCCTTCTTGAAGGCGAGAATGTCCGCTTCCTGGCGGCCCATATATCCCGCATAGGCAGCATCGAATTCGAGTTGCTCCGCCGCTGCTGCCGGCATCTCCGACACCTGCGGCCAGATCGCCGTCAGCCCTGCGAGGTCAATGTCGGGCAGGGCCAGCAGATCGAGCACTGACCTGCGCCGCCCATCCTGATTGATTTTGAGACCATGTTTGGCGGCCTCATTAGGGGTGACGGTGGTCGATTTCGCCCAGTCCCGCGCCTCATCCAGCGCCACCTGTTTCACGTGGAACAATTGCGCACGGGTCTTGCCGACAATCCCTGCCTCAATCCCGATCGGGGTCAGCCGCTGATCGGCATTGTCGGCCCGCAGGGAAAGTCGATACTCAGCCCGGCTTGTGAACATGCGATAGGGCTCGCTCACCCCGTGGGTGACGAGGTCATCGATCATCACCCCGATATAGGCTTGCGACCGGTCCAGAATGAACGGGCCGGCGCTGGCGACTTTTCGGGCTGCATTGACCCCGGCGATCAAGCCTTGGGCGGCGGCTTCCTCATAGCCAGTGGTGCCATTGATCTGGCCCGCCAGATAGAGACCTGGGAGGGCTTTCACTTCCAAGGCCGCGGTGAGGGAGCGCGGGTCCACATAATCATATTCGATGGCGTAGCCGTAGCGAACAACCTTGGCGTCTTCGAGACCGGGGATGGTTTTCAGAAACGCCGCCTGCACATCCTCGGGAAGAGAGGTCGAAATCCCGTTGGGATAGACCGTCGTGTCGTCGAGGCCCTCAGGCTCCAGAAAAATCTGGTGCGCCTCTCGCTCGGCAAACCGCACCACCTTGTCTTCGATAGAGGGGCAATAGCGGGGCCCGCGGCCGGAGATCCCGCCGCCATAGACAGCGGACTTGCCGATGTTCTCCTCGATGATTTTGTGGGTCTTAGCATTCGTAAACGTGACGCCACACTCTATCTGCGGAACCGTGATCTCATCATTAAGGAAGGAGAACGGGACTGGCTTTTCGTCCGGCGGCTGCATCTCCAGCTGGTCCCAATCGATGGTGCGGCCACCTAGGCGGGCCGGCGTGCCGGTCTTGAGGCGGTCCATTTTAAGGCCCAGCCCATAAAGCCGGTCCGACAGGCCAACCGCCGGCGCCTCGACGCCGCCGCCCCAGGTCTTGTCGGCGGCCCGTGAATTCGCCCGGCCCGCAGGGATGCGTCTGTCGCCGATATGGATGACGCCTTTGAGGAAAGTGCCGGTGGTCAGAACCACCGCCGCAGCCCTTACTTCGCTCCCGTTAGCAGCAATGACTCCGGCGACTGTTTCACGTGGAGCGTCTTTTACAAGCAGATCCTCAACCGCCATTTCGGCGATCTCAAGATTAGGATAGTCAGCCAGCATCGCCTGCATGTGTCGGCGATAAAGCGCCCGGTCAGCTTGCGCTCGAGGCCCCCGCACCGCCGGGCCTTTGGAGCGATTGAGCATGCGGAACTGAATGCCGGACTTATCGATCACCCGGCCCATCATCCCATCAAGCGCGTCGACTTCCCGGACCAGATGGCCCTTACCCAGGCCGCCAATCGCGGGATTGCAGGACATCTCGCCAATGGTGTCTTTGCGGTGAGTGGCAAGCAGGGTGCGCGCACCGGCCCGCGCCGCCGCCGCCGCCGCCTCGCAGCCCGCGTGGCCGCCGCCAATCACAATAATGTCGTAGTGAGTTTTGATCTCAGTCATCAGCGTTTTTCATCCGACACATAAGCGGCCATGCAATCTTACGAGTGGGCGCATTCGTGCCCGGGGCCGCCGCCAATCACAATGACATCGCAGTCTTTTTGCATCTTGGTTCCTTGGCCCGCTCATATAGACGAGCCGCGCCGGATTGGTAGGGCAATAGAGCGCACAAAGAGCATTCAGCAGCCCTCGCGTAAATGTGAAAACTCAGGTAGGACACACCGATTTTTGAGGTGGGCGTATACAGATGGATACTTATCCGGCGATTGCGGTGTATGGATTCCCGAAAAGTGGGAACACGTGGCTCCATGGCACATTTAATCACTTGGGGCGTCAGGTCGATGTAAATTACCAACAGGGCGATATCCATATGAACCGCAGCAAGAAAAAGAAGCGGTTCAATGTCCATCCAGTGGTCCACATTGAAGATTCGCCCTGTATTGTTTTCAAAAGCCACGAGAAATGTACTGACGAGACTTTTCCACCGAAAGATGCCGCTGCATTGGGGATTTCGTCCATCGAAAAAATGATCCTCATCAAGAGGAACCCTTTCGATGTGTTGTTGTCATTTCTGAACTACGCGCTCTTTCGACTAGATCAAAGAAATGGCGTGATTACCGAAGCTGGCAAAAAAACGTTGGAATACTTCGATCAGGTACTGAAGGTGGAACGTCATCATCTTGATGAGGCGCGCAGGCGAGCAGATGTTCTTGGCGTGTTCAAAGAAACCGGCGCATGTGATCGAGCCTTGCGTGCCTTTGTCGATAGCAATTTTGAAATCGTGCTATACACGGAGCTTTATGGCACTTGGCTTGAGCACACGCTGAGTTGGGAAAAGCAATCGCTGATTCCGCGTTTGTCCATACGTTATGAAGATATGGTGCGTGACTTGCCAAATGAAGTTGAGAGAATTTCGACATTCATTGATGTACCAAGCGATCTATTGACGCGAGCATTCGATAGCCAAGAAACGGCAACGATGCAGGCAAAGTCTCATGACGATAAGAAGAATCAGTTGTCATTTTATAATCAGCGCAGGGCCGGATATTTTTGGAATTACTTCGACAACGACTTGGTTAACGAAGTGATCACCGAAAATGCAGCTCTGCTTGATAAAACTGGCTATGGGGATATTCGCGAGATCGTTTCAAGGAGTTCATAGCAAGATTCAATCAACGCGATTGGCAATGGCTTAGAATTAAAGCTTTCTCTAATTCCAGGCGCTACATCCTAGCACGCCCGCAAGACAAGCCTTCCCAGCGGAGCGAGGATAAATTGTAGTGTAACGATTTGTTTCGTGCGGTTTCGGAAGTCGCCGGCGCTATTTGCCGATGCAGAAACTCGAAAAAATCTCGCCCAGTACGTCCTCGACGCCGACTGCCCCGGTGATCTGCCCAAGCGAACGGGCCGCGAGCCGCACATCTTCGGCGGCGAGTTCTGGCGCGCTCGCAAGACGCTGTGCAGCCCTCGAGAGTGCGTCCGACGCTTCTTCCACCGCTTGCACATGACGGGCGCGGGTGAGCGCCGGGCCGTCTGACCCGCCCTGAGAAACCGCCGCCGACAAGGTGTGCAAAAACGCGCCAACGCCCATCCCGGTTTTCGCCGAGATCGACATGGCGCCCACGAGGTCCGGCGCCACGCCATAAGGTATGGCGGCGCCTAGATCCGACTTCGACCAGATGAGAAAGTCGCCCTCGCGCAGCATGGAGATGCCCTCGATGCTGACTGGACGATTGTCGTTCGGCGTTTCAATCGGAGCGGGGGCGGCCGGCGCTGCGCCGCCAAGAAAGGGCGGTATGACCGGGGTCGTATCGCGTTCGATAGGGGCCAATGTTTCACGTGAAACACTGCCGGGATCGAGCACCAGAATTCTGATATCCGCTTTCGCCGCCCGGGCTTTCGCTTTCGCCATGCCGATGCGTTCGATTTCGTCATTAGTCCGTGTACGGAGTCCTGCCGTATCGGCGACTGTCGCAACAATGCCGCCAAGATCAAGCCGCGTTTCGACAACGTCGCGCGTCGTGCCCGGCGTCTTTGATACGATGGCGATATCGGACCCGGCAAGCGCGTTAAGGAGCGATGACTTGCCGGCGTTGGGCGGGCCGATGATCGCAATGGAAACACCATCGCGGATCATCCGTGCACGTCCTGATTCATCAAGGAAGCGCGACAGCTCTCCCTGCAACGCGACAATGGCGGGACCCGCTTCCCCCGCGATGGCGGCGGGCACGTCGCCCTCATCAGGAAAGTCGATGTCCGCTTCCAGCGGCGCCATGATCGATAAAAGCCGCGCCCGCCAATCTTCAGCGACAGCGGATAAACGTCCGTCGAGTTGTCCCAGCGCCTGTTTCCGCTGAAGGCTCGTTTCGGCATCGATAAGGTCTGCGAGCGCCTCCGCCTGGGCTAAATCCAGCCTGTCGTTTTTCAGTGCGCGATAGGTGAACTCGCCAGCCTCGGCAGGCCGCGCGCCAAGCGACGTGAGCGTTTCATAAAGCGCTGTTTCGACGGCGCGACTGCCATGAAGATGAAATTCCGCAACGTCCTCGCCCGTAAAACTCGCAGGTCCTTCGAAAAACAAAACCAACCCGCGATCGATCACGGCGCCATCGGCCGGGTCCGCAAGCGTGTATAGTTTCGGCTCTCGCAACATACTCCGTCCACCAACTAACTCGCCAGCGATGCGGCGGCTCTCGGGTCCCGAAAGACGGAATACGGCAATGCCAGCTTTGCCGGCGCCAGACGCCCTGGCGAAAATCGTCTCGATGTTAGAGGACGAGGACATGGGGTTACTCTACCATACCAGAAGAGTGAGCATTGAGGCGTAGAGCCGCGCGGCTTCGGGAACGCCGCTTATTCCTTCTTGCTGCCCATGGCAGCGCCCATAAGTGTTTGGAATTGTTCCATTTGCTTGCCGCCCATGGCCATCATCTGGGCCATAAATTTCTCGGGGTCAGCGAGGGTTTCCATATTGTCTTTGGCGCGCTTTATCATCTCCGCCATGACCATCTGGTTCATCGGCTCGACATCCGGCATGCCGAAAAAGGCGCGCGCTTCCTGCGGGGTGCAATCGATATTGACGGTTAGCTTCATCGGGTTGTTCTCCATTCCAAGCGACAGTCCTACTCGCCAAGCTGGGCCGCCTGCAATATGAAAGTCTTGAAACCTGGCCCAAGGAGGCCCTGAATGGGCTACGCAATATATATTGATCAAACCGGCGACGCGGATGTATTCGAGCGTCGGGACCGGAACCTTCCGCCGCCTGACGCAGGGCAAATTCAGGTTCGCCAAACCGCTATTGGCCTTAATTTCATCGACATCTACCAGCGGCGCGGGCTTTACCCCATCGCCCTGCCGGCGATTTTAGGATGCGAAGCAGCAGGCGTTGTCGAAGCGGTTGGCGGAGGCGTTGACGGCTTCAAGCCTGGCGACCGCGTCGTTTATCTAGGCACAGGCGGCGCTTATGCCGACGCGGCGAATGTCGCGGCGGTTTTGGCGGCGCCCATTCCCGATGGCATCTCCGAGGATCTGGCGGCCTCTTCATTCCTTAAAGGTTTGACAGCCGAAATGCTTCTTCGCCAGGTCTACCCGTTGAAGGAATCTGATAGCTGCCTGATCTACGCTGCAGCGGGCGGCGTCGGCACATTACTTTGTCAGTGGGCGTCGCATATCGGCGCGCACGTCATCGGGGTCGTCGGGTCTGAAGCGAAAGTCTCGATCGCGAAGGCGGGCGGCGCTGACGACGTTATTGTCCGCAGTCAGACGGATTCAATTGCAAAAGAAGTGCGCGCCCTGACCAGCGGACTTGGGGTTAACGTCGTCTATGACGGCGTCGGGGAAGCGACCTTTGAAGCGTCCCTCGACAGCCTTGCAGCGCGCGGTCACATGGTGACTTACGGCAACGCCTCAGGCCCCGTCCCGCCAGTCTCGCCGCTAGCGCTTTCAACCCGCGGCTCGCTCACCCTGACGCGGCCAATGCTGTTCCACTATGCGACCCCTGACCGGCTTGGGCCGATGGCCGCTGCGGTGTTTGATTTGCTCGCCAAAGGGGTGCTGAAGCCGCAAATTTCTGAGACTTTTCAATTAGATAAGATCGCCAACGCCCATCGCCGCTTAGAAAGCGGCGACACCACCGGCGCGATCATCTTAAAGCCCTGACACAAAAGGTTCGTATACGATGCATAAGTGGATCACCCTCTTGGCGCCGCTCGCGCTGGCGGCCTGCGCCGAAACGACAACGACGACAGGCTCAGCGGAAAATGAGGGAGCATTGAGCGCCAGTGGATGGACCATCAGCCCGGAACGCAGTCTCAACGACTTCTTCGAGTGCCTAGAGGCTGAGGGCGCTACGCTTGTTTCCGCCCATCGCGGCGGGCCTTATCCGGGCTATCCGGAAAATGCGCTTGAGACCATGCAGGCCGTGATGGCGGAGATACCAGCGATCATGGAAGTCGATGTGGCGAGCTCTGCTGACGGCGTTTTGTACCTGATGCACGACCAAACGCTGGAGCGTACGACCACCGGCGAGGGCGATTCGGACAGCCTCGACTGGAGCGCGATCAAAGCTCTACGCCTTGAAGATAACGAAGGAAAAACAACGCCTTATGCGCCAACCCGGTTCGATGACGCGCTCGCCTGGGCGAAGTCCCGAACCTTGTTGCAGATCGATTTCAAACGCTCTGCGCGCTATGAAGATGTTGTCGATGAAATCATTCGTCAGGATGCGGAGGATCGCGTTATCCTCATCGCCTATTCCATGGCGTCGGCGGCGAAGCTTCACCGCCTCGCGCCGAACATGATGATCTCGCTTTCGGTCAATTCCCAATCGGAACTCAACAGCGCCGTCGCCGCCGGCGCGCCAGCCGACCGGCTGATGGGCTTTACCGGCACCGAGGACCCACGCCCGCGGCTGTTTAATATTTTGAACGCCCGCGACATCGAGGTGATCTTCGGCACCCTTGGCCGCGCCGATTCCATCGACAACGAAATAGCGAGGAGCGGCGACGACGCGCGCTACGCGGAGATCGCCGCACAGGGCGTCGATATCATCGCCACCGACCGGCCGCGTGAGGCGCACGCAGCGCTTATCGCCGCCGGACGGGCTGCGGCAAACGGCGTGTGCGGCGTTTCAAGCTATTGATTTTAATAGAGTTTTACCAAAGTAGCGCGTCGCCTAGACGTGCTGATCAACGAGAATCGGATTGCCGTCGGGGTCGAGGAGGACAAAACTCGCCGGACCGGACCCGCTTTCGTCAGCCTCGGTTTCAAACTTGATGCCGTCCTGTTTCAGCTGCTTTTGCAACACGCGAATGTCCGTGAACGCATCAAGGGTCTTACCCTCGCTGTCCCAACCGGGATTGAAAGTCAGCATGTTCTTTTCGAACATGCCCTGAAAAAGACCGATGATAGAGGCGCCGTTTTTGAGGATCAGCCAATTCTGCGTCTGATCGCCGCCAATCACTGTAAACCCAAGTTTTTCGTAAAACGCTTTTGACGCCTCTATGTCCTTGACGGCTAGACTGACGGAGAAATTGCCGAGTTCCATAAATTAAGCCTTTCCTGGTGGAGGCCGCCCGCTGGGACCCAAGCGGCCATACCGAACTTTAGGGATAAGTTCCGGCAGATGACATCGCCCAAAGGGGTGATTGAGACGAAAGCCTGGAGTTTTTTGAAAGGCTGGCGGGGATTTGGATTTCAGCTCAGAATATCGTCGATGAAAAAGACCATTCTCCTCTACGCCGCCGGTCTTGCGGGCGCTGCGCTCCTATTGCAGTGGGTGCAGTACAAATATGTGGCTCGGGCATTCGCGACAGAGATCTATATCGTCCTGATCGCCGCAGGTTTTAGCGTGCTTGGCGCCTTCGTCGGGTATCGCCTGACGCGAAAGCCGGCGACAGAGGGCTTTCAAAAAAACGACGCCGCCATTCAATCGCTCGGCATCACGCCCCGGGAATATGCGACGCTCGAACTGCTGGCCAGCGGCCATACCAACAAGGAAATCGCCCGCAAGCTGGACGTCTCCCCAAACACAGTGAAGACCCATCTCGCCAAACTCTATGAAAAACTCGAGGTCCAGCGCCGCACGCAGGCGGTGCAGAAAGCCAAAGACCTGGCGCTGATCCCATGACGTAAGACGGCAAGGAAGGTCTACTGAACTTTCCCGCCAAGCATGCGCCGACGACCGGCAGATCCAAGCCAAGGTGGCATGGAATAGCAACGACGCAAGACGGACCCCCACAAATCTCTGTCGGCGCAGCGAAAAAAGGGTGAAATCAATAGGATCACCCCTTCGGGTGATGGCGAGACACCCTGATCTTTCGCTAAACTCATTTCGAAAACAGTGCGCGCAAAGCAATACGCGGCGGCGCCATGTCTCGAGAGGAGAACGCCATGGGTAATCCAGTGGTCCGGTTTGAGATCGGCTGTAAGAACAGCGAAAAGACCGCAGCATTCTATGAAAACGTCTTTGACTGGAAGACAACCAAGTCGCCGACCGGGGCCGATATAGACACCGGGGCCGATGACGGGCTCAATGGCGCGATCACCGCCCTTGGCCACGAACCCCATCAATATGTGATGTTCTACATGCAGGTAGAAAATGCGGACGCCGCGGCTGAAAAGATCAAAGCCGAGGGCGGCGACGTTTTCATTGGCCCGATCGACATTCCCGGCGGCAAAGGCCGTTTCGCCTGGTTCAAGGACCCGGAAGGCAACACGCTGGGGATTTATCAATCGCGCGCGGGCGCGTGATGGGAGGGTTTGGTATGACCAGAATAGCCCTTATTTACGGCGGCATCTCGGGCGCCATTGTCATTGCCGTCATGACCGCCGGCATTCATTTTTCAGGCGGGGAAGGCGCTGCTTCGAGCCAGTTTGTTGGTTACCTGATCATGATTGTCGCCCTCGCGATGATCTTCATGGGCGTCAAGCGCTACCGCGACCGGGATCTTGGCGGCGTTATTAAATTCGGACCGGCGTTCGGGCTCGGCCTTGCGATCGCAGCGATTGCAGGCCTCATATATGTCATCGGATGGGAGCTCTATCTTGCATCTTCGGATTACGCCTTCATCCACGAATATACCGCTGGCGTTATAGAGAAAAAACGCGCCGCCGGCGTTACTGGCGCAGAGCTCGAAAAACTCATCGCAGACATGGAAGCAATGACGAAGAGCTACGCCAATCCATTATTCCGTATACCTATTACCTTTTCGGAAATATTTCCGGTTGGCCTTATCATTGCGCTTTTGTCCGCTGTCATTTTGCGCAATCCAAAAGTCTTGCCGGCGCGAGGGTAAGCGTACAAAAGCTCTAGCGCATCGGTCGGGTTGGCCGTAAGAGCTTGACTTCAGAACCTTTTTCCGGGTCAGCCGCGCCTTCTTCATAGGCGTTCACCAAGCGAAAGCTCAGCCATAATCCGGCGACGCCAAATAAAACGCCGCCGATTGCCTGCGCAATGACAACACCCGGCGCGCCGAAAAGCGCAGAGCCGGCAAATACGAATGGCGCCGTGCCAAGCGTGTTCTTGCCCCAGTTCAGCCAGGTCGACCAGATTGGCCGGTTGAGGTTGTTAAAGGATGCGTTCGAGACAAACAGAACACCGTTAAAAACATATAAGGGCGCTACCAGCGCCGCAAACCAGAAGATCAGTGTACGGCCGTCTCCGTCAAGCCCAAAGCTCGTTGCGATAAATCCATTCAGGAGCAGCAACAAAACCCAGATAAGGCCGACATAAGCGGCAGTAAAAATCACTGCCTTTCGGAGCGTTTCACGCACCCGCCCATAATCGCGGGCGCCGAAATTCTGTCCGATGATGGGTCCCACCGCACCGGAAAGCGCAAACACCACGCAAAACGCCAGCGGCGTCAGACGTGAGATAACCGCAAAACCGGCGACCGCCGAATCGCCAAAAGGCGCAATCGCCCGGGTGACAATGATGGCGCCGACCGGCGTTGCGATATTGGTGAGGATAGCGGGTATGGCGATCGCAAAGATTGGCGCCAGGTCTTTCTTGAACCGTTCAGCGTCAAAGGGCGCAAAACCCCCGTAATGTTTAAGGATTGGGTAAATCGCAGTCACCGCCATGGCGAACCGCGCCGCCACAGAAGCCAACGCCGCCCCGTCAAGCCCTAGCCCAACGCCGAAAATCAGGATCGGATCCAAAATTGCGTTGACGGCACCCGCCGAAAGCGTTGCGTTCATCGCCCGCCGGGCATCCCCATGGGCGCGCAATAATCCTGACGACACCATGCCAACCGCAGCGACGGGCAAGGACGGCACGACAAAGCGCATATAGCGCACCGCCAGGTCCTTGGTTTCGCCTGTCGCGCCCATGAGCTCTAGCATCGCTGGCGAGGCGAACCAGAACAAAGCGCCCACGACAGCGCCGATAACAATCCCAACAGCTAAAACGCTGGTTGCGATCCGCCGCGCTTCTTTCGCATCACCTTTGCCGATGCGTTGCGCCGCCAGTGCGCTCATAGCGATCATCAAGCCGATGGTGATCGACATGTTGAAAAAGATCAGCGTGCCCGCAAAACCGACGGCCGCTGCGAGTTCCTTTTTCCCAAGCAGTGAGATGAAATAAAGATCGACAAAATCGACAAGAAAGATCGAAACCAGCCCGGCGCTCGACGCCAGAGACATCACGACCACATGGCGCATCAAATCGCCGGAAAGGAACTTGGCGGTATTTTTTGACAAGAGGGCTTGAGCTTTCGATGGGGCGGAACATGACCATGCCGCAAGCCTCGCTGCAGCGCCAGCCCAGAGCGAGGCCCTATAGCGCGCTTGATTGCTCTACAATCTAGCGACGGCTCAGCGGCGGAGCAGCGTGCTTCCCATAGCGAGAAAAGGTTGAGGCGACGACCCCGGACGAATGGGGGAGAGTATTCTAGCCGATGTCGCCGCCTCTCATCCGGCCGACAAGCGCCCGAAATCGATTTGTGTTGGGAGGGGGAAAATTCGTTGCGCTTGGTACGCAAGCGCACTGTTGACGATCTATTTCTCCCCTCGCGCGGCTTTACTACTGCAGAATTCTCAGACAGAATGCATAAAGATATACATTCTCAATAAATTAGATTTGTATGGCCCGATCAGCATCATCGCTAAAACTAGCGACCGGCGTCACGCCAGCCATCCGCGATCGTCTCGTCGCTGCATCGCGCATGGTGCATTACGAAGCAGGCGAAATCATTCAATTGCGTGGAGACCTAAGCCCCGGACTTTCCATCATTCTTTCCGGCGCCGTGCGGTTGGGTAATCGCGGGCGTGATGGAAGATATCGACAAAATTCAGTGCTTGGGCCAGGCGCTACCTTTGGTACGCAGACCCTGTTCGCCGACTTACCGCGTGCGAACGACGCAGAAGCAGCCACGCCAGCCAAACTCGCGCATTTATCGCGCGGCGCTTATCAGCGTTTGGCGGAAAAGGATAAAGAAGTTGAGGCTGCTGTGCAGGCTGATCTTGCCTTTCGGTTTCACGCGGCGCTCGAAATGCTCGACGAAGCCCTTCGACTGTCAACGCGCGCGCGTATCGCAAGGATGCTCTTGGCGATGACGCGATCAGCGACCAAGAAAAAGTCTGCCGTACACATCACGCAGACCGATCTTGCCGACATGCTCGGCGTAACGCGGCTGTCAGTGTCTAACAATCTGAAAGCGTTAGAACACGACCATCTGATCCGCCGCGGTTACGGGGAAATTAGTGTTCTCAACAGACCAGGTTTAAAAAAGTTTGTGGCCAAGGAATCTCAACTCGCGCCGCTTTTTTGAGAATTTACCCAGCCTGCGGTTGAAGTCACGCTTAATCGATGGTTGTCCAGGACGGACAATCCCGGCGCTGGTAGAGCCATGCCCTATGTATTCATGGAGTCGAAGAAGTCCTGATTGGTTTTCGTCTGCTTCAACTTGTCGATCAGGAACTCGATAGCGTCAGATACGCCCATGGGCGCGAGGATACGGCGTAGGACAAAGACTTTCTGCATGGCCGCCGCGTCAGTGATGAGGTCCTCCTTGCGGGTGCCGGATTTTGCAATGTCGATCGCAGGATATGTCCGCTTGTCGGCCACCTTCCGGTCAAGGATGATCTCTGCATTGCCGGTGCCCTTGAACTCTTCGAAAATAACTTCGTCCATCTTGGACCCTGTCTCAATCAGGGCCGTCGCGATAATCGTCAGTGAACCGCCTTCTTCAATATTGCGCGCAGCGCCGAAAAAGCGTTTTGGCCGCTGCAGAGCGTTGGCGTCGACGCCGCCGGTGAGCACCTTGCCCGATGATGGCACGACCGTGTTGTAGGCCCGGCCAAGCCGGGTGATCGAATCCAAAAGGATCACCACGTCGCGGCCATGTTCCACGAGCCTTTTGGCTTTTTCGATCACCATTTCCGCAACCGCAACATGCCGGGTCGCCGGCTCGTCAAAAGTTGAGGAAATCACTTCACCCTTAACGGACCGCTGCATGTCAGTCACTTCTTCCGGGCGTTCGTCGATGAGCAGAACGATCAGATAAGCTTCCGGATGGTTTGCCGCCACCGAATGAGCAATATTCTGTAGAATGACGGTTTTACCGGTGCGCGGCGGCGCGGTGATCAGCGCCCGTTGGCCCTTGCCAAGGGGCGCTACCAGATCGATGACCCGGGCAGTGAGATCCTTC
This sequence comes from Hyphococcus sp., assembly GCA_028285645.1. Taxonomy (GTDB): domain Bacteria; phylum Pseudomonadota; class Alphaproteobacteria; order Caulobacterales; family Parvularculaceae; genus Hyphococcus. Next base: position 3,952 of record JANQOV010000119.1, on the reverse strand, counting down.
GTCTCTTCCTTTTCAATTTCCATGTTGAGCCGCTCATCGGGATAAAGCGGCGTCAGATTGTCGAAATGCACCTTATGACGGGCTTTTTCAGGTTCTTCGAAATTGATGGTCCCAACCTGCAGTAGCGCAAAATAGCGCTCGCCGTCTTTCGGGCTGCGGATTTCACCGATCACCGTATCGCCCGTGCGCAGCGCAAATTTGCGAATTTGCGCTGGCGACACATAGATATCGTCAGGCCCGGCAAGGTAATTAGCCTCCGGCGATCGCAAAAAGCCAAAGCCGTCGGGCAGGACCTCAAGAACCCCGCCGCCGGAAATTTCCACATCATGGTCCGCCAATTCCTTGAGGATTGCGAACAGCATGTCCTGCTTGCGCATGGTCGAGGCGTTTTCCACCTCCAGCTCTTCAGCGAACGCCAGAAGTTCGGCTGGCGTCTTCGCTTTGAGCTCCTCAAGAGTCATCTTCGCAGGCAGCATTATGTTTTCTCCACACAAGCAATGCGCCCCTTACGGTGCGGCGTCTTGCGGTCCGTCTGTGCTAGTTTGGTGCGATGCGCGCTGGTTTGATCGCGCGCAATGAAGGAAGGTTTGGGGTAGATATAGGACGCTTGCGGCGTTCGTCAATCGTTCACCCTCAAAAAGGCTTTACGATCACCATAATCACGATGACGATGAGCGCGAGAAACGGCGCTTCGTTCATCATTCGCCAAAATTTTTCGCTATAGGGCCGGTCTCCCGCCTCGAACTGTCGGCGTGCGCGGGCGTACAATCCATGGATTCCGGCTATCCCCAACGCCATCACGAATTTTATCTGGAACCAGGTTTGCGACATCAAGTCGGGGTTGAGGACGACCATCAAGACGCCCAAGGCGAAAACGATGACCATCGAAGGATTGATGATGCCCTTCAACAAGCGGCGTTCCATCTGGACAAAAAAACGTTCCGCCTCCCCGCCCTTTTCGGCTTGGAAATGATAAATGAACAGCCGCGGCAGATACATCATGCCGGCCATCCAGGCGATCACGGCGATGAGATGCAGCGACTTGATCCAGACGTAGTGCTCAAGCAGAAACGCCTTCACGAAGCGTCTCCGGCGCGCCAATCACCGCTGCGGACAAAATCAACCAGCGCCTTAACATTCTCCGGCGGCGTTTGCGGTGTAAATCCATGACCGAGATTGAAGATGTAAGGCGCTCCGTCAAAATCCCGCAGAAGATTGGCGGCGGCGTTCAACATCCGCTCGCCGCCCTCGACAGTCAGCAACGGATCAAGCCCGCCTTGCACAACTGCATGTGGAGAAAGATGCGCGCGCGCCCAGTCCCATGGGGTTGTCGTATCAATGCTGATCCCATCGCATACATCGAGCGCAGCGAATTTCGTGGCCACGGTCCCAACCCCTCTCGGAAACAAGATGATCGGTGTTTGCGGAAACTGTTGTTTGACCCCGCGGGCGATTTTTTCCATTGGTCGAAGGGAAAGATCATCGACCAGCGTTTCCGGCAGACCTTGCGCCCAGGTATCGAAAATTTGGATTGCATCTGCGCCAGCTTCGATTTGCGCACAAAGATAACCGATGGTTTTGTCAGCCAGCAAATCAAGCAAAGCATTCATGAAATTCGGATCGCGATAGGCATGAGCACGCAAGGCCGCTGGATCGCGCACTGAACCGCCAGCCAGCATATAAGTAGCAACTGTCCAGGGCGCGCCGGCAAAGCCGATCAGGCTTTTGGTCTCCGCAAGCTCGACCCGCGTCATACGGACAGTTTCAAACACCGCCGATAAGGGCTCCAAAACATCCTGTTTGGAAAATCCATCAAGGTCGGACGCTGATACAACCGGCGCGAGTTTCGGTCCTTCCCCCTCTTCAAACGAAAGCTCTTGGCCTAGCGCGTGAGGAATGAGCAAAATATCGGCAAACAAAATCGCTGCATCAAAGTCATACCGCCGAATAGGCTGCAGCGTGACTTCGCTGGCGAGCTCAGGATTGAAACAAAGATTGAGAAATGAACCGGCTTTCGCACGTACCTCCCGGTACTCAGGCAAATAGCGTCCCGCTTGGCGCATGAACCAGATTGGCGGAATAGGTGCTTGCTCACCTTTCAAAACCCGATGAAATAGCGATTGGGTTCGAATTTGGCCTTCCCCCACCTTTTTAATCTCCTATTAATCTTTCTTAAAAGTGTATTAATAAAGGAATCAGGCGGGATGCCGGGGAAAAAAGTAGCCTACTTGTTTTTACTGTAACGGCACCCAAGATTTCCACCATTCTTGCGCACAGGGAATAAATCAACATGAGCGTGGTGAAAAGCCGATAAGACGCCGCATTATTCAAAGCCTTGGTGCGGGAAAAAACTCAGGAAGGATTTTGGGTCCCCAGGACGCAGTGTTTTTATGAAGAAGGATTCCCCGATAAACATTTTCAAATATGGGTGGGCGCCGAATGCGCATTCTTCTAGCGTTGTTGCGCATGGTCATTTACGAGCTGCTATGATGAGCCTTATTTCCTCGGACCTTCCCCAGTATGGCTGACGCACCCATGATCGATCGCCGGCGGGCAAAGCGCTCGGTCGCTTCGTTCTTTCATGTGCATCTCGTTTCCGATTCAACCGGCGAAACTTTGAATGCAATGCTGAAGGCGACAGCGTCTCAATATGCGGGCGCAACGCCCTTGGAGCATATCTACGCGCTGGTGCGGTCGCGGACGATGATGGAAAAGACGTTGGCTGAAATCGAGGCCGCGCCGGGCCTTGTGCTTTACACGATCATTGATCCGGAGTTGCGGCGGCTTTTGGAGATTAGATGCAGCGAGTTGCAGACGCCGGCGGTATCAGTTCTTGATCCGCTCCTTGACGCCTTCGCCGATTATCTCGGCGTTGAACAGAGTCTGCGCACCGGCGCCCAGCACGACCTTGATGAGAACTACTTCAAGCGTATTGAAGCGCTGGATTATACCCTGTCGCATGATGACGGTCAGATGGTGTGGGATTTAGAGCCAGCGGACGTCGTGCTGGTGGGCGTTAGCCGCACCTCAAAGACGCCTACCTGCATGTATCTGGCGAACCGCGGGGTGAAATGCGCCAATGTCCCTTTGGTGCCGACGGCCGATCCGCCTGAGGAACTTTTAAACCTCAGGCGGCCGTTGATCGTCGGATTGGTCGCTGCGCCGGAGCGGCTCGCACAAATCAGGCAAAGCCGTCTTGGCGGTCTAAATGCTGACGACCTTGACGAATATTCCGATCTTGAAGTCATACGCGCTGAAATCTTGCGGGCGCGCCGGCTATATGCTCGCCATCGTTGGCCAGTGATCGATGTCACCCGGAAATCTGTGGAAGAAACCGCCGCGGCGATTTTGACGAAACTATCTGCGCGGCAAAACCGGTAAGACCTAAGATGTCGACGATCATACTCGCTTCTGGCAGCGCGATCAGAGCGCACATCCTTGAAAACGCAGGCGTCGCGTTTGAGGTCATACGCCCAGACGCGGACGAGGATGCGATCAAGGACCAAGCAAGGAATGAGGGCCTCGACCATGAACAAACGGCCACGCGGCTAGCGGAAGAAAAAGCCCTGAGCGTTGACAGCAAGGGTTGGATTATCGGGTCTGATCAGATTCTGGAGTTCCAAGGCAAGGCCTATGACAAGCCAAAAGACATGGCTGAAGCCCGCCAGAGGCTAAAAGAAATGCAAGGCGCCAGCCATACTTTGATCAACGCTGTTGTTGTCGCAAATGCCGGCGAAATCATCTGGCGTCATATCGATCGCCCCGTGTTGACAATACGCGCCATGAACGACCCAGAGATTGATGACTATCTTGCGACCGCAGGAGAAGACATTCTTTCAAGCGTCGGGGCCTATCAGGTGGAAAAACTCGGAAGTCGGCTGTTTGAGAACATCGACGGCGATCATTTTGCGGTGCTTGGGTTGTCTTTGTTTCCACTGCTTGGGTTTTTGCG
>JANQOV010000111.1 GCA_028285645.1 Hyphococcus sp. | reverse complement strand
CCATGGCGTTGGCGGTGAGCGCGACGATCGGCGTGTCGCTCACAGGGCCGCCCATCGAGCGGATGCGCCGGGCTGCTTCAAGGCCATCAACCTCCGGCATGTGCATGTCCATCAACACAAGGTCATAAGAGGCCTCGGTAATCATCTTGACCGCCTCCTCGCCATTGCGCGCCACATCAACTTCATGGCCGGCGCGTTTGATGATCGTGGTCGCAAGGACCGCATTGATCTGGTTGTCCTCCGCCAAGAGAACCCGGAAGGTTGCTGAACCAGCGGTGGTTTCTTTCGTCTTGCCTGCCGGTTTGGCGGGCGCCGCCGGCGCCGCGTTAAAAAGTTGTTCGTATAAGGAAGATTGACGGATCGGTTTGATGAGATAACCGTCAAAGCCAGCGTCGCGGAACGCGTCAAGACGGCCGCGCGTCAGCGGCGAAAGCAAGACCAAGGACCTTGACGCTTTTTCAGCAAGCAGCGGACCGCCCTCGCCGGCGATAAAGATATCGCAGAGCAATTTGGCTCCAGGATTTGCTTGAAGCGCCTCGCGAACGCCTGCTGCGGTCTCTGCTTTGATGATCGTTTCGGCGCCGATCGATTGAAGCTGCAACGTAAGGCTGCGCGCCAGCACCCGGCTTCGGGTGGCGAGAATGACCGGGCCGACATCGCCATAGTCGGTGCTCGGCGCAGCATCGCCGCATTTCAAGTCAATCTCGAATGTAAAGGTGCTGCCTTTGCCAGGCTCGCTGGAAAGGGAAATCGTTCCGCCCATGGCGGCGACAATCTTGCGCGCAATGGCGAGACCGAGACCGGTGCCTTCGCGTTTGCGCTCGGCGCCGCTTTCGGCCTGTGCGAATTCGTCAAATATCTTGCTTTGTACGTCTTCTGGAATGCCGATGCCGGTGTCGCGCACCGATATCGAGACCCTTGCGGCGCCGTCAAACATGTCAATCAGATGCGCCTCGATGGAAACGCCGCCGGTGTCTGTGAATTTAACGCCATTGCCGACCAGGTTGATCAGGACCTGACGCAATCGCGCCTCGTCGGCGTAAATGTGCAATGGGACGTCGTTGTCCACGAACGCAGTGATTTCAACGCCTTTATCGGCCGCTTTGGGCGACAAAAGCTCCGCAACGCCCTGCAGCAGCGCATAGAGGCTGAACGGCGTTTCTTCCAGTTCCAGCTTGCCCGCTTCGATCTTTGAATAGTCAAGAAGGTCATTGATCAGGGCAAGGAGCGCCGAGCCGGATTCGCGCACCGCCTCAGCATAAGCTCGCTGGTTGGGCTCCAGCGCTGTATCCAGGAGAAGGCTTGTCATGCCTAAGATACCGTTGAGCGGCGTGCGCATTTCGTGACTCATGGTCGCCAGAAAGCGCATCTTTTCGTCGCTTGCAGCGCTCGAGCCTTCGGTGGTTGGGCTTGCTGCGGTTGGGCTTGCCTTTTCCGGCGCCGTCTTCCGCAGGGTTTGCGAGGCCGCGTCCTCGTTATTATCCGCATGCCCCTCATTATTCTCGATCCGGGTCGATCCGTCGCGGACGGCGCCGGCGTAAAGCCGTTCGCCAGTTTCGAGCAGCGTTTCCTCCCAGTCGATGACGACGTCAGAGCCGCCTGCAACGGCGCTGGTCTGATAGCGCGCAGGTTTGTCCGTATCCGCTGAATTGCCGCCCGGCGCAAATTTTCGGCCAATACATTTTGCTTGGGTTGCGCCAAAGAAAGCTGCAAAACTACGCGACACAAACCGGATCAAACCGGTTTGATCACAAAGAACAATCAGTTCACGGATTTGTTGGTCGGCGCCAGTGTTGATACTTGGCATACTGCGGATATCCCCTTCGCGACGCTAGAGAGCATCGCACGAGGACATTGGAAATTGGTTGATAAGCGTGGTTAATCAATGCCTTAGGACAAAGATGCAATCCCGCCTATCGGCGCGGTCGCCAGCGCTTGCGGGTCTTGGCTTTCCCGTCGGCGGTAACTGACAGCTTCAGCAATATGGCGGCGCGCAACGCCGCCGGCGCCGTCGAGATCGGCAAGCGTGCGGGCAACGCGCAACAACCGCGTATAGGCGCGGGCTGAAAGCTGCATGGCTTCAGCCGCGCGCGTTAACAGCGCCGCTCCTTCCGCATCAGGTTTTGCCGTCTTTTCGAGTTCTGCGTCCGCCAGCGCTGCATTGGTGACGCCGCAGCGGTCCATTTGTGCGCCGCGGGCCGCGGCGATGCGTGCGGCGACGGT
>JANQOV010000096.1 GCA_028285645.1 Hyphococcus sp. | reverse complement strand
CGATGAATGGCTGGAAGCGCTCGATCCGATTGGCACGGGACCCGAAAAGCCGTTCCTTGAAATCGCACCCTGGCTGATCGCCGTTTTTGCACAACGCCGCGGCGGCGTTGAGGCGGGCATGGATAAGAAGAACTATTACATCAATGAAAGCGTCGGCATCGCCAGTGGTTTTTTGATCGCAGCCTTGCATCAGGCCGGCCTTGCGACGCTCACGCATACGCCCAAGCCCATGACGTTCCTCAACCAGAAACTAGGTCGGCCGGCCAACGAAAAGCCATTTCTCCTGATCGTCGCAGGCAAACCGGCGCCTGACGCAATGATCCCCAACCATGCGCTGATCAAGAAGCCGCTTAAGGACATCATGACCGTCTATTAAGACTGCTCACAGTGACGCGCCTTCGGAGCCGCAATTCGTGTTTGCGTTCCTTTCAAATCACGCTAGGCCGGATGCGGGAGAGGATTCAGCTTCCGGCGCAGTGTCGCAGCCGGCGCGCTATGGGACACAAAGGGGCGGCATTCATGGGCATCATTGACGAATTCAAGACTTTTGCAGTCAAAGGCAACATGGTCGATATGGCGGTCGGCATCATCATCGGCGGCGCCTTCGGCACCATCATCAAGTCCCTGGTGGACGACATCATCATGCCGCCCATTGGTCTGGCGCTTGGCGGTGTTGATTTCTCAAACATTGTCTGGACGCTTAGAGAAGCGAGCGGCGACGCGGAAGCCGTGACCATGAATATCGGCTCGTTCATCAACAACATCATTGCGTTCCTGATTGTCGCATGGGCTGTCTTCCTGTTGGTGAAGGGCATGAACGCCCTCAAAAAGAAGGAAGAAGAAGCGCCCGCTGCGCCGCCGAAATCAGAAGTTTTGCTCGAAGAGATCCGTGACGCGCTCAAAGCGCGCAGCGGTTAACGCCAAAAAGAGATAGACTACCCCTGACCAGTGAGAGCAGACCCGGCCCTTCAAAAGGCCGGGTCTTTTCTTGATCAGAATTGCAAATGCGGGTCTGCCAATTGGGGGAGCCATTGTCCGACGCCGCCCGGGCGTTTATATGCCTCGGCTCGCGCTGTAAAAATTCGTAAGTCATGACGCCGTTGAAAAATATCCGGAACTTTTCGATTGTCGCCCATATCGACCATGGGAAATCGACCCTGGCCGACCGCCTCATTCAAGAGACGGGCGGGTTGTCGGATCGCGAGATGAAAGCCCAGGTGCTCGACAACATGGAGCTTGAGCGCGAGCGCGGCATCACGATTAAAGCTCAGACGGTCAGGCTTCACTACAAAGCAAAAGACGGCGAGACCTACACGCTCAACCTCATCGACACGCCCGGCCATGTGGACTTCACCTATGAAGTCTCGCGTTCGCTTTCGGCCTGTGAAGGCGCGCTCCTCGTGGTTGATGCCAGCCAGGGGGTTGAGGCGCAGACCCTCGCCAATGTCTATCAGGCGATCGATGTTGATCTCGAAATCGTGCCCGTCTTGAACAAGATCGATCTGCCGGCGGCGGAGCCGGAGCGCGTCAAGGCGCAGATCGAAGATGTCATCGGCATCGACGCCGCCGAAGCCATTGAGATTTCCGCCAAGACCGGCAAAGGCGTTGCTGATGTGCTTGAGGCCATTGTTGAGCGATTGCCGGCGCCGGAAGGAAACGCCGAGGCGGCATTGAAAGCCCTTTTGGTCGATAGTTGGTATGACCCTTATCTCGGCGTTGTCGTGCTGGTGCGGATCATCGACGGCGTACTCGAAAAAGGCATGCGCGTTCGCATGATGGGCGCTGACGCGGTGTACAGCGTCGATCAGGTCGGCGTTTCAACGCCTAAGAAAACGCCTGTGGATCGCCTCGGGCCCGGCGAGATCGGTTATCTCACCGCCTCCATTAAAGAGGTCGCGGATACGTCCGTTGGAGATACGATCACCGACGACCGAAATCCGTGCGACGCGCCGCTGCCGGGCTTTAAACCATCCGTGCCCGTTGTTTTTTGCGGCATCTTTCCGGTTGACGCCAATGACTTCGAAGATTTGCGCGAGGCCATGGGAAAGTTGAGGCTCAATGACGCGAGTTTCGAGTTCGAAATGGAAACTTCGGCGGCGCTCGGCTTTGGCTTCCGCTGCGGATTTCTCGGGCTTTTGCATCTTGAGATCATTCGCGAGCGTCTGGAGCGCGAGTTTAATCTTGATCTCATCACCACCGCGCCGAGCGTTGTCTATGACATTCACTTGACCGACGGCTCCATGGTCGAGCTGCACAATCCAGCAGACATGCCGGACCCGGTGCGGATCGATCACATCGAAGAGCCCTGGATCAATGCGACGATTATGGCGCCCGACGAATATCTCGGCGGTATTTTGAAACTCTGCGAAGAACGCCGCGGCATTCAGCAGGACCTAACTTACGCCGGTTCGCGCGCGATGGTGGTTTACGAATTGCCGCTCAACGAAGTGGTGTTTGATTTTTACGACCGCCTTAAATCAGTATCCGCGGGCTATGCCAGTTTTGACTACCAGTTGATCGATCACCGCCCCGGCGATCTCGTCAAAATGCAAATCCTCGTCAATGAAGAACCGGTAGATGCGTTATCGATCGTTGTCCACCGCGATAAGGCGCAGGCGCGCGGCCGAGCCATGTGCGAAAAACTAAAAGATCTAATTCCGCGCCACATGTTCAAGATTCCAATCCAGGCGGCGCTCGGCGGCCGCGTCATTGCGCGCGAAACAATTTCCGCCATGCGCAAGGACGTCACCGCGAAATGCTATGGCGGCGACGCAACCCGCAAGCGCAAGCTTCTTGAGAAACAAAAAGCCGGCAAGAAAAAGATGCGCCAGTTCGGGCGCGTTGAAATCCCCCAGGAAGCTTTCATCAAAGCGCTGAAGATTGATGGATAAGCCGGAGAACGCCGGCAGCGACAAAAAGCATTCAGCGCATTTGCGCTTCCTGTTGCAGCTTGCCGGTTTCATCCTCCTGCCCATCGGGATCGCCGGTGTGTTCTTGCCGATTTTGCCCGGTACGCCGCTGCTCATTCTCGCCGCCGCGTGTTTTGCGCGATCGTCACCGCGGCTTGAGCGCTGGTTGGTGACGCATCCCTTTTTGGGACCTGGCATCAGACGTTGGCGCGAGCGCGGCGCTATTTCGCTGAAATCAAAAATCATCGCAATTTCGGTCATGGCGCTGTCGGCAATTGCAATGGTTTATTCCGCAGCGCCCAGCGTTGCGAAAATTATCGCTGGCGCATCGCTAGCGGGCGCCGCCCTTTTTGTAGCGACAAGACCGAATGATTGAGGCGTTATTCGGCTCTCCATAGCAGCGCGAATGGGCGCCAACGGACAATTGTTTTAATGTATTAATACATTGGGGCGACGAATGATATGCCCGGCGCAGTGTCCAGTTCCCGGGGGGCTGTTAAGAACGCTGCAGGCGGCGCGTCTCGCCTTGCGTCGCCGCCTATTCAGCCCGCTTTACATATTCAAGGGTTTCGGTGTTGACGACGATCTTCTGCCCGACAGTCATATGCGGCGGCACCATGACCCTAAGGCCGTTATCCACGGTTGACGGTTTGTAAGAAGAAGAGGCGGTCTGACCTTTCACCGTCGGTTCGGTCTCAATAATTTCAAGCGTCACATGTTCGGGCATCTGAACGCCGATGGGCCGGCCTTCATGGCTTTCGACCACAACCGCCATGCCGTCCTGCAGGAACGCCACGCGCTCGCCGATGAGGTCCTTCGGGATGGAAATCTGTTCGTAGCTTTCCGCATCCATGAAGACGAGCATGTCCCCTTCCTCGTAAAGAAAGGTGTGGTCCTTCTGTTCGAGGCGGACGCGTTCAACGGTCTCTGAAGCGCGAAAGCGTTCGTTCAGCTTTGAGCCGTTAAGGAGGTTTTTAAGTTCGACCTGTGCATAGGCCGGCCCTTTGCCGGGTTTGACGGCGTTGGTCTTGACCGCCACCCAGAGGCTGTCCTGATGCTGAATAACATTTCCAGGGCGAATTTCATTGCCGTTGATCTTCATCGCGTTGCGCCTCGTTATCTGTAAGCCGCGCCGCTATCGGTTCTTTGTTTTGAGCGCGTGAGCCGATCTTCGCACGACTCAAGTTTTACGCAACGCGCTCTAGCAGGCGAGTAGGCCCAAGGCAAGCTGGCGCCTACATGCGAAAGGTGTGTCCGAGGCGCAAAGCAAGGCTGGATCCCTGGCTGACGAAGTCGCGCGGAAAATCTTCACTCTCGATAATCGCGGAGTGACCGAAGGAAAGAAACACTTCCTGATGCGGCTGCGGCTCCCAGGAAAAGCGGGAAAAGAAAGTGAAGCCCTCTGAAATGTTGTCGTACTGAATCTCAGTATTGATGAACATGTCAGGCGTGAAGGCTATGGTTGATTCAATCGACGCGATATGAATGCCCACCTCGCCCATGGGCAGGTCGAACTCGATATATTCATGCTCGGCTTCGATTTCGAAATGTTTGCTCGGGCGGAAGCTGATCTCCGTGCCGAGTTCAAGTATGTCGCCGCCGTAAACGCCGCCCCAATTGGCGCTCAACTCTACGCCAAGCACGCGCGCGCTGGTGGTCTCGATGCGCGCTGAATATTGGTTCCAACGATATTGCCCAACCGGGACCGGCACAACGCCCGCGATGGAAAACGGCTCTCTGATGTCTACAAACCCGCGCTCATATCCTATCCTCGCGTAGTCTCCTGGATCGTTTTCCGCTTCTATGTAAGTTCCCGAATAATGGTCGAGGCGCTCGTCATTAAGGTTGGTGATGATGTTCGTCCAGGCGCCGATTTCCGCGCGCCGTATAAAACTGTTTTCCGGGCGGAATATCCTGAACATATTGGGGTTGTAGCGCCGAATGCCTTTTCGGTTTACGAAACCCAGCCGCGGTGCATAGTGTTCGCCAATCTCACGCATGCGCAAAGTCGCGTTCCAAGTCTGGCTCCGATAGGCGATCTCAGTCGCCTTCATATCGTCGCCAACACCATCGTCGAAGCTGCGGATATAGGCGAAATCGGCAAACAACACGCCGTCGCCAAAAAGGTTGGAGCGTTTATATTGAAAATCAGCGCCGGCGACAGTGTTATTGTTTTCACCTGTGGGATCGCCGTTGCTAAAGACAATACCGGCTTTGGACTCTCGAAGCACGGGAATCGAAATGCGCGCTGATGAGAGATACTGACCATCGATCCCTAGTGCATCGGCGGCCCCGGTGCGCGCAGATATGGCCCCAATGCTCACAGGGCCGACTTTCCCGCTCAGTTTGGCGCCAGCGACGATATCAACCGGCGCGCCTCTGACGATCCCGATATTGCGGGAGAAAAACGGCAAGCCATTGGTAGAATTAAAGGCGCGTCCGCCGAATTCGAACACAGCGGCGTCCTGAAGGAAAAAGTCGCGCGTTTCCGGAAAGAACAATGAAAATCGTCCGGTGTTGACCTGGCGAGAATCGAGCGGCGCGTCGGAAAAGTCGGTATTGAGCGTCAGCGATCCGGTTAGCGACGGCGTTATTTTGTAAAAGATATTGGCGCTTGGATCGAGCGAGAAATCAGTATCGTCCGCTTCCCAATCATAAGCGCCGGCGCCGGTGAGGAACAGTTGGGCTTCAAGACCTTTGCCGCTGGTGACATTTTCAATGCCCCCAAGCCGGCCGGGATTGGTCAAGTCAATACGATCTCTATTTTGATCGATATTCGACCAGCGGATCTCTTCATTGTTTCGGCGAATGGTGCGGATGAATTGCAGGTTCCAATCATCAAGGCGCGGATCAAATGAAAACGATTGAAATGGAATAGCGAACTCCGCCGTCCAGCCATCCACGACAACGCGCGCATCAGCGCGCCAGATTACGTTCCATTCGCCGCGAAAGTCGGAACCGTTTTCCGTCAGCGCATCAAGCCGCGCGCCATTTGGGTTGATGCCAAAGAAGAAACTGTCGCGAAAGGTGCCGTAGCTATCGATCAGTATCCGGAAGCCGTCATCGTCTGAAAGGCCCGGATCCCGCTGCAGCTGCGATCGGCGAATCTGATCGGGCTCGTCGTCAAACGCATGAACAGCGACATAAAGATGCCGTTCGTCATACGCCACATAAACGCGCGTTGGTTGGCTGGGCGTTCCTCCATCAATCGGCTCGACTTGGTAAAATTCATCAATGACAGCGGCCTTGCGCCAGACGGCGTCTGATATGTCCCCGTCAATGATTGGCGCCTCGTCTGTTGACAGCCGTGTCGCTTCTACGCGCGGGATGTAGGTCTCAAAGGAACGGGGCGTCACGGACAACGCCGGCGTATCGGCGTTGACCGCTGTGCTTACAGCAGCGCCCGACAAGATGCAGGCTGCTGCTGTGAAGACGCGCAATGCGCGCATGAAAGCCCCCCTCAAGAGTTATTAGGCCGCTCGTTTTTAGTCGGCGGCCCTTAATATTAACAAAACGCGAAAACGGTGATCGTCAATCGCGGTCCCGTTTGAGGCGTTTGCCCCCGACGCGAAACTCGCCGCGGCCGGTGGTATGGAGCGATCCTTCATTTGCGGCGACCGAGACAAGGCCGGACCCGTTGACGGATGCGCGAAGGTTTGTCGAAACCCCGTCAAATATGAAATCGCCGGAACCATTGATGGAAACTTCAAGATCTTCCGCGCGGCCGTCGGCGATCTCAATATCGCCGCTTCCTGAGATGCGCGCCTTGGTGTGACCATTGACGCTGCCAGCTGTGATGTCTCCGGAGCCGGCCACTGACAAATCAGCGCCAGCGCCGATTTTACCCGCAGTGACATTGCCGGACCCGGCAACGCTCATGGAAACAGCGCCGCCGATATCGCCGGTTTCTACATCGCCTGACCCGCCGACTGAAATCGACGCGTCGCCGGCGATGGCGCCAATCTTCAAGTCTCCCGATCCGCCGACAGAGAGTTTTGCAACGCCGGCGGACACAGCTTCGAAATCGCCGGAACCGCCAACGCCTGCTCTCAGCTCATTCGCAACAACGCCAACTTTGATGTCCCCAGGTCCTTTGACGCCAATGTCGGCGTTTGTCACATCGCCGATAATCGCTTCTACATAACCGCCCTCGATGGCGATATCGCCGTCAAGATCGCCAACCGTTGCGATGGTGATGGCGTCGTCAAATTCCAGATGGGTTCCAGCAGGTACGGACAAATTCAGCAGCGGGTAATCTTCGAGAAAGATCTCGAACGCCTTTTCCTCGTGCCGGCGCCAGTTGATTTCATGATGGATCTTGTAGCTGCGCGGTCGGTCGGGCCCGTCGATGACAAGCACGCCATTCTCTCGGGATATATCGACCGCGAAGGGTTTGTCGCCGTCAATTAAAGTCGCGTCAACGGCGGCGCCTTCGACTTTGACCGTGATGCGTCCTGTGAAATCAGAAATTTCTACGCGGTTTACGCCGTCAAACCGCTCTGCGCTCGCCGATCCTAGCACCGCCAGCATCGATACGGCGCAGAATACCGCGCCCTTAGAAAATGAATTCATGACAGACCCTCCGAAATGCCCCGACAAAACTACTGCTCATCAACGGCTATGGCAAAGTCTCGCCGCCTCTTGCCGTCGCCGCTTATCGCTATATTCGAACGGTTCGTCGCGGAAAGCGCCTGCCAGTCTGTTGTCAATCACACTGAAATGCATCATCGCCCGCTTCCGGCAAGGGGCGGCAACGGTCCGGCCAGCCAAACTTTTTCCAGTATTCAGTCATTCGGGCGCGTCTGGCGAAACCCTGAAAACCGGGATCGAGCCGGGCCTCGCGGCTGGCGGGCATCCAGATTTCCCATAAGAACAGCAGTTCATGCTGCACTGTGTGCTTATCGATCAGCTCAAATGCGCGCGACGCATCGCCTGCGCGCAGCAGCGTCAAATAGATGAGAATCTCATCCATTGACTGACCGGAATTTATATAATCATCAATGAAGGAGAGCGCAGTTTGGCGTTGCGTTTCATTTCCGTGAATGCCTTGCGCCAAAATGTTGATCGCATCAGCATCAAGATGCGTCTCCAAAATCCCGTCCAGATAGGGTTTGGCGCGCAACTCTGCTGCGCGTTCCGTTTCGCCATCATGCTCTGCAATGAGCGGCAGGATAAAATAGGCGCCAGGATGGCCAAGATCGCGTCCGCGTTCGGCAAGTGTTCGCGCATTTTCGTAGTCGCCGCTGTAGAGATAAGTCTGCGCGCGCCCAAGATGCGCAAGTGCCGACACCGGGTCGATATCTATGATGTGTTTGCTGATGGAAGCAGCTTCACTAATTCGGCCAACGCTCAATAAGAGATTTAACGTCCAGAAGTTTGTGTCGAAATCGTCAGGGTCAATTTCAAACGCCCGTTTGCTCCACTCGCCGGCCTTGGCGAAGTCCCTTTGGAGCTGACCGGCAACGGATCTGACTGCATAGGGTTCAACAAGGGTCGGGTCCATTTCTATGGCTTGATCCGCAAACGCCTCGCCTTTCTCAATGATTTCGTTTTCGTTGTCGCTTTGGCTGTAGTCGGTGAGGAGCACATAGGCGGCGCCAAGCGCGGACACGCTGCGGGCAAAGTTCGGATCGCGCTGAACGGCCTCCTCAAAATACTTGATTGCGTTGGGAATGTTGTCGCCCGTACGCAAGGAAAGCAGTTTACGTCCCTGCAGGTAAAGCCGGTAAGCTTCTTCGTCATCGGTGCCAAATTTCATTAACGGCTCGCCGCCTGCAAGGCGCAATTCGAGTTCACTGGCGACGGAGTCAGCGATTTCTTCTTGGATAGCGAATATATCTTCAAGATTTCGGTCGAAACTCTCAGACCAGAGCGTAGTGCCATCCTCGGCGCGGACGAGCTGCGCTGACACTCTTACGCGGTTGTTTTGTTTGCGGATCGAGCCTTCAAGAATATGATCGACGCGCAACGCGGTTCCAATCGTCGGCAGGTCTTCATTTTTTCCTTTGAAGGAAAATGCTGATGTTCTGCCGGCGACACGCAATCCGTCAATCCTGTTGAGCGCCGTCATGATCTCTTCTGCAATGCCGTCGCAGAAATATTCCTGGTCGCCGGCAACGCTCATATCGGCGAACGGCAAGACGGCGATCGATTGCATCACTGCTTGTTGTGTTGTTTCAGAAATTGACGTCGTGTCTTTGGCCGTCCTAGGCTCAGTATTATTACTAGACTGACGATTTGACATGAACAAAAAAGTCGCCGCCATCAACGCAAGTCCAACGGCGATAAAGACAGCACTGGTTTTTGCTTTTGATTCCGTTGGCGCTTCCGGTTCTTTGATCGGTTGTGCAGCGCTTGCGGTTTGTCGCGCATTGATGGCGCGCGCCAGTTCTTCATAGGCAGGCGATGCGGCGTCGCCATTCCATCCTTGGAAGTCTACGCCTTGATATTGACGGAACCCCATTGGAACGGCGCCGTCGTCGAGCTGAATTGGAACTAATTTTCCCTGATCGCGCGCCGCTGAGGCTTCGTCTTTCACCCAGGGCGATGTCGTCGCCGCTTTCGACCAGGCTACAATGACCGTATGAGCGGCGTTGAGCTCCTTCTCGATTTCCTCGGAAAATTCAGCACCGCCGACAATTTGCCGATCCCACCAAACCGACCAGCCTTGCGCCTCCAGCGTCGACGCCAACTTTTCGATCTTCTCGCGGTCCGAGCGCGCATATGAGATGAAAATGTCCGCCAAAGTCGCCCTGATGTTGCTCCAAGGCTGTTTAGCACAAATCGGCGAATTTGTCTTTTTTGGCAGCGGGTTTCAGAGGCGTAAGGGCCGGGGCCAATCCGAGGTCAGGGCGGTTTTTCAAAGCTTCTCGCTACCCGGCTAACCGCTCCATCTCTTCATCAGGAATGTCAAAATTCGCGTAGACATTTTGAACGTCGTCGCAATCGTCAAGGGCGTTGACGAGCTTCATTAGGGTCTCGGCCTTGTCGCCTGTTGTCTCGATGGTGTTTTGCGGTTTCCAGACTGGTTTGGCGCTTTGCGGCTCGCCGAATTTTTTCTCGAGATTGCCTGCAACTTCCGCCAACTGGTCGAAGGCGCAATAAATCTCATGGAGTTCTGTCGAAGATTGCACGTCGTCAGCGCCCGCTTCGATCGCCGCCTCCAGCATATCGTCTTCTGACGCTGCATCGCCTGCATATTCAATATAGCCCACAAGATCGAACATGAACGACACCGATCCCGTCTCGCCGAGATTGCCGCCATTTTTTGTGAAGATTGAACGGACCTCGCTGGCCGCCCGATTGCGGTTGTCGGTAAGCGCTTCGACAATCACGCCGACGCCGTTTGGCCCGAAACCTTCATAGCGGATTTCTTCGAAGTTCGCCTCGTTGGCGTCTGTCGATTTTTTGATCGCCCGCTCGATATTGTCTTTCGGCATGGACTGCGCCTTGGCCGCCTGAATGGCGAGCCGAAGCCTCGGATTAAATTCCGGGTCCGGCGCGCCCATTTTGGCGGCGACGGTGATTTCCTTGGATAGTTTGGAGAACATCTTTGAGCGCTTGGCGTCCTGACGCCCTTTGCGGTGCTGGATATTCGCCCATTTACTGTGTCCGGCCATCTTGGGTCTCGTTCATGTGAAAGCTGCTGTCGACAAGGCTGTTCGTTTAGCGCGCCTGATGGGGGATATTCAAGGGTGCTGCGTTTGGGAGCAGCGGGTCTTGACCCTGATGGCGCGGGCGCGGCAATACTCTCCGGGGAGACAATCGCGCATGGGCGAACCGATCAAAAATATCGCCATTGTCGGCGGCGGCACGTCCGGCTGGATTGCGGCGGCTTACCTAGCGCGTATATACGAGCGGCGGGTTGCTACGGGCGATCTTAAAATCACGGTCATCGAAAGCCCTGACGTCGGCATCATCGGCGTTGGCGAATCAACCGCGCGGCCAATGGCTGATCTGTTGCGGGTCATTGGCGTTCGCGAAGCCGATTTCATCAGGCGCTGCAATGCGACCTTCAAGCTGAGCGGTCTTTTTGCCGATTGGGATCGTGACGAAAATGGTCAGGGCGTTACCTGGGTCAATCCGTTCTTTTCCCAGTCGGACTTGCACGGGGTTAATCCGGCTTATCTTTACGCCTCCTACGGCATGCATAAAGGCGGCGGCCCGATCGAGGAGGATTTCACGGAAGCGATCTCCGTTTGCCCCGCGATCATTCGCGCTCACAAAGGTCCGCGTAAGTTAGGCGATGGGGATTATAAATCCGAAATTCCGTATTCATACCATATGGACGCGGTCGAGCTTGCAAAAATCCTGATGGAGCGCGGCAAGGAGCTCGGCGTTAAGCAAATTCTCGATCACGTGGAAGACGTGAAGCTCGATGAGCGCGGCTTTGTCAGCGAGCTGCGGTTGCGTGAGACCGGCGCCTTTCCGATTGAGTTCGTTATCGACGCCACGGGCTTTGCCAGCATCATCATCGCCAAGGCGCTTGGCGAACCGTTTACGCCTTACGACAATTACCTCCTCAATGATCGCGCCGTCGTTGCGCAAATCCCCCATGATGATCCCACCAAGATCGAGCCGACATCGCGGGCGACCGCCATGAACGCTGGCTGGCGGTTTCGCGTGCCTTTGTTTAATCGCGTTGGGTCAGGATATATTTATTCAAGTAAATTCATCAGCGATGACGAAGCGGTTGAGGAGTTCAAAAAATCCGTTGGCGAAGCGGCGAAGGACGCCGAACCACGCATTATCCGTATGCGCATCGGCCGGGCGCGCCGTTCCTGGGTGAAAAACTGCATGGCGCTGGGGCTTTCCAGCGGATTTGTCGAGCCCCTGGAAGCGACCGCCATTTATTCAGTACAGGTGGCGCTGCAATGGTTCCACAATTACTTTCCGGAGAACGATTTCGATCCTGCGGTGCGCAAGCGTTATAATGCACTGATTGACGGGCTTTATGATGAGATTATCGATTTCATCTCATTGCTATTCTGCACCAGCAACCGCGAGGATACGCCCTACTGGAAAGCGGTAAAACACGACATGGATATACCGCCGCGGCTTGAGGAAAACCTTGCTCTTTGGCGGCACACCATGCCCGACGAACTTGATCTTAAGACGCAAACATTTTTTACGCCGACGTCTTATCGATCAGCGCTCATGGGTAAACGGTTCTGGCAAGGACGGCCTTATTCGCAAGTCGCGCCGCTTTCGGAAAATGAATGGCGGCAATATCTGCAATTGCGCCGTGAGCGGACAAGCGGGCTGATGAATGTATTGCCAGATCACTATACGTTGCTGAAGCAAATTCGCGGAGAATCAGTTGCGGGACCCGCCTTTACGATCAGTTCTGATATTTTATCAGGCGGGGGTGTTTGAGCGGCCGCGGCCGGTGAGACGCGCCTGCGGTAAAAGAGTATTTTGATGTTGAAGGACAAAACCATCTTAATCACCGGCGCGTCCCGCGGCATTGGCGCAGCAACAGCGAAGGCTTGCTGCGAGGCGGGCGCGAAGGTGGTCCTCCACGCTAGTGCGCCAGGTGCAGCGGCGGAGAAAGTCACAGCCGATCTGGGACTGCAGGCGGATGATTTTCTATTCGAAGACTTGTCGAAGCCCCATGCCGGTTTCACGCTTGTAGACCGCGCGCTGGAACGCGCCGGACGCCTTGATGTGGTCGTCAATAATGCGGGCATGTATACGGCGTCGCCCTTGTCCGGCGACAAGGGCGAATGGGACGAAGGCTGGACGCGCACCATGGCGGTCAATGTCCAGGCGCCGGCGGACATTTGCCGCGGCGCAATCGAACATTTCCGAAATCGCGACGATGGCGGGATCATCGTCAATATCGCCAGCCGCGCCGGCCATCGCGGCGATGGTGTGGAAAACGCAGCCTACGCCGCATCGAAAGGCGCTGTCCTTGCCATGACCAAGACATGGGCTCGTGGGTTAGCAGGCGAGAACATCCTTCTTTACGCCATCGCCCCTGGTTGGGTTGAGACCCGCATGGCGCCTAAAGACATTGAGGACCGCAAGAAAGCGGTCAAAGAAATTCCTCTGGGCCGCGTTGCGAAACCGGAGGAAGTGGCGGCGATGATTGCGTTTCTCGCAAGCGGCGCTGCGCCTTCTGCAACCGGCGCAACCTTTGATATCAACGGCGCCAGTTACGTGCGGTAAATTCGGCGCTCATCGATTTCTCCAGCTTCTTGAATTTCCACAGGCAAGCTTATCGCTAGTTGCCCGTGCTTTTGGCGCGAGGCTGGCGCCAAATGACCTTGATTGTTGATTTGCCAAAGCCGCCGCCGCGACGGATTATGAACTCAAAGACCTTTCAACATACAAAAAAAGTAAGGGTGGAATTCATATGATAGGCTGCACTTGCATGGTTCAAGCTGGACAAAATGCAGACGCGCGTGAGACGGCGCTTCGTTCGGGGTTGGAAGCTTTCTCACGAGATGCATTTGGAGAGCCGCCAGACATTCTCTGGGTCGTTGTCCCCGAAAAAAGCGGCTTCACTGAAGCAAAACCGTCGAAAACCTCTTTCGTTGTTTTTCAGGCGAACAAGAAGCTTGCGCAGGAACAACGCGTCGATTTGCTGAAAGGAATCTGCGAATTCTGGAAGGCTGAAACGGACTGTACATTGGACGACATTGTCGCCGTCATCAGTGATCCGGCGGAAGGATAGGGGAGAGCAATGCCGCTATATATATGCACGACGCCAAAAGACGTTATCGATGACGTTGCGAAGTCGAAGATCGCAGAGGACATCACCCGCATCCATTGCGAACACACTGGCGCGCCGGCAAAGTTTGTAAGTGTCTTTTTCTTAAGCGCTGCGCCTGACCAATCCTTAGACGGAAAATCTGTAATGGTGCGAGGAAACATTCGAAAAGGCAGAACGGACGAGCAAAAGGCCGAGATCATTTCAGGTATCCGTAAATCCATGTCTTCGCATGCGGCGTTCCGCCCCGATGATGTAGCAGTGCTGCTTCTCGATACGCCCGCGAGCTGGGTGATGGAAGGCGGAGATATCTTCCCGGAACCAGGGGACGAAGCAGAGTGGCTTGCGGCTCATGATGCTCGAGCCCGTGATGAAAAATTGCACTAAGCTTCCAAAACAACACACACGGAGCGATTGATGTCCGAAACAGTCATCATTATCGGCGCGGGCGCTGAGAAAGGTTTGGGCGGCGCAATTGCGCGGCGCTTCGCTCAGTCGGGTCATCATGTCGTCATCGCGGGGCGAACCGAGGAAAAAGTAATGGCGCTGGCGAGCGCTGTGCAATCCGATGGCGGATCAGCTGAGGCGATGCGCGTTGATGTTGTCTCAGAGGCTGATCAGGACGCGCTATTCGTGCGCGCCAAAGACAAAGGCCCCATCGCCGCTGTCATTTATAATGCAGGCAACAATGCCATCATTCCATTCGACCAACTTGATCCGGCGACTTTTGAAAATTTCTGGCGTGTCGGGTGCTTCGGCGCGTTCTTGACGTCGAAACGCGCCATTCCTTTGCTGTCAGCGCAAGGGCGGGGGAGCTTGTTCTTCACTGGCGCTTCAGCGTCAATGCGCGGACGGCCGCAATTTGCCCATTTTGCATCGATGAAAGCGGGACTTCGAATGCTCGCGCAATCACTCGCCCGGGAATACGGACCCGAGGGTATTCACGTCGCACATTTCATCATCGATGGCGTCATCAATGGCGAAATGGCAAACAGCCGCTTTGGCGAATATATTGAAAGTCTTGGCGAGGACGGCGCTCTTTCCCCGGACGCCATCGCCGAGACTTATTGGTCGGTCCACAATCAGCAGCGGTCAGCCTGGACGCATGAAATGGACTTAAGGCCGTTCAAAGAAAACTGGTAGGCGCCGCTATGACTTCGGCGATGAACGCGCCGGGCTTGTCACGGCGCCAAGCCGGTGTTATTTGCGTCATCAACAGAGAGATTTATGTCTGAGATTGTAATCGGCTGAACGACTAGGTTTTGCGCTTTGCTTGCGAAAGCGGCAACAGCGCGCGTTCCCGATTCTTTCCGGACAAGTCCCATGAACATTTCGAAAGCGGAGCAGCGAACGCTCCATGTTTTGGCCCGTGGCGGCGCTATCATTGTCGAAAAGGACAATCGCGCCAAAATTATCGGCGTCAATTGCGTCAGCAGGGAAGGGTGGTCGCTTGAAGACTGCACCCTTGAAGTCTTTCGCAAGCTGCGGCGCCGAAAGCTGATCGCGTCATCTGGCGGCGCGCCATACCGTGTGACCTTGCTGGGGCGAGTGGCTGTGCGCCCGCAACTGGATAATCGCGCCTGATCTGAGCGGCGGCGGCAGGCTTTGGGAAATCGCAATCTCTGCTATCTTCTCCCGCAATCCATATCGGGAGTTGGGCATGCGATTTCTCACCATCTGTTGTTCGTTTTTGATGTCATGGCCGAGCATCGCATTAGCGCAAGCGCCGGATGCTTCCCCGACGACGCCGGTCGAGACCGTTGTGCTGGAAAATTTTGAATCATCCCGCGAAGAGGCGGTGCTCGAAGCTTATATCGATGGGATCGTCGCCGCTCATATGCGTCAACACGAAACGCCGGGCGTTGTTCTCAGCGTAGTGCGAGACGGTCGGTTAATGTTTGCGAAGGGCTATGGGTTTGCCGATGCGCCCGCAAAGGCGCCGGTCAATGCGGAAGAAACAATGTTCCGCATCGGCTCCGTTTCCAAGACATTCATCTGGGCGTCGGTGATGATGCTCGCCGAGCGCGGCGCCGTCGATCTCAACGAGGATGTCAACACATACCTTGACGGTGTTACGATCCCGGAAGCCTTTGACGCGCCGGTGACGCTCAATCATTTAATGGCCCACCGCGCCGGCTTTGAAGACACATTCGGCGTTTTTACGGCCGCTGACGATACCGATGAAACGCTGACTGAGCTCCTCAATGAGCACATGCCGAAGCGCGTATTCCCGCCGGGCGCGCGCACGTCTTATTCAAACTGGGGTTCAGCGCTTGCGGCGAAAATTGTCGAAGATGTGTCCGGTGTTTCGTTCGAACAATTTGTCGAAACCGAAATTTTTGCGCCACTAGGGATGGCGAAGACGACGCTCAAAGGTCCCGAAAACATGCCGCCGGATTTTCGCCAGCGTTTGGCGACTGGACATAAGCTCGCGGGCGGTGCAGCGGTTGAAACTGATTATATGGAAATCGGTCCGTTCGCTCCGGCTGGCGCGATCGCGTCAACGGCGACGGATATGGCGCAGTGGATGCAGGTTCTCTTGCGCGGCGGTGCCTATGAGGGCGGGCGCCTTTATTCAGAAGAAACCGCCCGGGCGATGTGGTCGCGCGCCTTCAATGATCGCGAAGCAGGATCGGACTTGGCCCACGGGTTTTTCTCAAAAACCTATCGCGGCAAAAGCGCATTTGGCCATGGCGGCGCAACGTCCGCATTTTTTAGTTATATGATGCTCGCGCCGGACTATGACATCGGCGTGTTCGTTTCTCAAAATGCTACGAACGATCGTGGGCTGGCGAACGATATGCCGGATTTGATCATCGAGCGGCTCGTTGCTGACGAAGGAGCGCCGGCATCAGTGCAAGCCGTTACAGGCGATACCGATGACGCCACAGCACTTGCGGGCCTTTATCATAACAACCGTCGCTCATTCACAACATTTGTGAAGCTGTTTTCAACCGACGCGACGACGACAATTGAAGCAGTGGACGGCGCGATTGTGATGCATAGAGGCGATAAGGCGACACGCCTGGAGCCGGTCCGCGGCGCAAAGGATGCGTTTGAAGATAAATTCGGAAATCGAATCGTGTTCGGGCGGGATGATAATGGCAAGGGCGTCTTCTTCGCCGGACCAGTGGGCGTTCATACGTTTGAACGGACCGGTTGGTTAGGGAGCCCGGATACGCTCAACCTGGCGCTTGGCGCGGCGATTTTGTTTAGCCTTACCACGGCGTTAGGTGCGTGGCGCCGTTGGGGACACAAGCAATCACAACGCCCTGCGGGCGCTGCGCTCAACATCTTTGGCTTCGTGGCGGCGGGCGCGGTCTTCGCCTTTCTGGGCTTGACCGCTGCTGTTATTGCAGGCCTCTCAAACGCGTCAGCCAGCGATCTCCTGCAGTTTCCGCCGCCGGTGATATCTTGGATGCGGATTGCAGGGCTATTGGTCTTTGTGGTCGCGGGGATCGGTATTGCAGGCCTTGCGCCCGCATGGGCGTCTTCAGGCTGGAGTATTGCGCGTAAGCTCCATTTTACCGCACTTGCGCTTTCCCTTGCCGCGCTCGCCGTGATGCTTGTTCATTGGAATGTGGTTTTTGCGCCTGTCATCTAGCCCCCGTGTCGTCACGCCCCAGTTCGCGCGAACAAAAAAATGTGATCGGCAAATTGCGGTTGTGATTTGATTTTTGCCGGCAACTGTTCCTTTCTATGACGGTCTGTTGCCATGAGTAACTCTCATTACGCAGACAAAATGCTGCGTTGGCGCGCGGATTGTTCCTGCAATCCGCAAGGGGAAGAACGTGCGCAAGAAAGAATTGTGTCACAGTGAGTAGCCAACGGGGCTTAATTTATGAGTTTGCAAAAAAATCTAAAGCGCGCAGGATTCGCTGCCGCCGCCGCGACCGCTTCCGTCGCCATCCTAACAACGCCGGCTTCCGCCGTAGAGGTGCGGGTCACCGTCACCAATACCTCCGGGGCGGGCGGCCTTGCTCTAACGCCGCTTTATTTCGGATTCCACGACGGCAGTGTTGATCTGTTCGATGCGGGTTCGGCCGCGAGCGCTGGCATTGAAGACATCGCTGAAACCGGAAATTTTTCAACGCTGAGAGATGAGCGCGTCGCGCAGCAGGCGAGTTCTGTCGGCGGCGTTGCGCTTGGGACTGACATCGGCGCGCCCGGTCCTATCGAACCCGGTGAAACCGCCAGCTTTGTCGTTGATCTTGATTCTGTCCAAAATAGATATGCGTTTTTCGCGTCCATGTTGATCCCGTCCAACGACACATTTATCGGCGTTGACGACCCAACCCAGTTTGCGTTGTTCGACACAAGCGGGAACTTCATCAACCAGACGATCAATGTCACCGGCGAGTTCGCTTATGATGCGGGAACGGAAGTTAACGACGCATCTGTCGGCGGCGGCGCTGCCTTCGTTATGGGCCGCGACATTACCCAAGGCGCAATAGAAGGCGGCGTGATTGCGTCGGCGACCAGCCTGTCAGACTTCCTCGGGCTGACCCTCGCCAACGGAACCATACTCAACGGCGATATTGATTTTCTGTCGGACCCTTCAAATTTCGTCTTCGCCAGTATCGAACTTTCAGAAGTACCGTTGCCGCCGGCGGTATTGTTGATGGGCGCAGGTCTCGCGGGCTTGCGGTTTGCGTCAAAACGCAAAGGCGGGCGAAAATCGACCGCAACATGAGTTGTTTGTTGACCCTCTCGGACTCATGATTGCGTATCGGGCGACGTTCAGGCGTCGCCCGATTCCGTTTTAGGAAGGTGGGTTTTCAAGTGCCCGCCAATCCGTATCGCTTCGATGGATGTCGCAAGACCGGTCGCGGGGTCCGTGTCAACAACAACGCCGCAGATCGTGGCCTCGCCTGCGGCTGGTGAGAAACGACCGCCCGGCATTTTGTGAATGAAGCGTTGCATGGGTTCGGTTTTTTCCATGCCGATAACACTGTCATAATCGCCGGTCATGCCGAGGTCGGACATAAAGCCGGTCCCACCTGCAAGAATATGGTCATCCGCCGTCGGCACATGGGTGTGGGTGCCGACCACAAGGCTGACGCGACCGTCAAGATAGTGCCCGATCGCATATTTCTCCGACGTTGCTTCCCCATGAAAATCAACCACGATCGCATCCGCTTCGCGGCCAAGCGCTGCGCCTTCTAATTCGCGGTCAACCGCCGCACACGGATCATCAATCGGCGCCATGCCGCGTTGTCCTTGCGCATGCACGACCAACACGTTTCGCCCGACGGCGTCCTGAAACATGCCGCTGCCCCGCCCCGGATTGCTGGCGGGAAAGTTCGCGGGCCGCAACAGCCGCGGCTCCTGGTCGAAAACGCCTACATCGTCGCGCTGGTCAAAAGCGTGATTGCCAGTGGTCATGGCGTCCGCGCCCGCCTCAATCATGTCTTCAACAATGCGCGGCGTAACGCCAAACCCGCCGGCGGCGTTCTCCACATTGACCACAACGAAATCGAGGTTCAGTTTGCGCCGCAAGCCCGGAAGCTTTTCCAATAGCGCTGTGCGGCCGCTGCGCCCCATGACGTCGCCGAAAACTGCAATTCGCAAGGGCGGCCCCGCTTTCTTCCTACGAACAGCGAATGGCTTCGCGCTCGGTGACAATCCAGTCAAGCGGCTGATCTAGGGGGGAAAGGGGCAAAGCGTCAACTTCCTGCGCGCCATAGGCAAAACCGAC
>JANQOV010000088.1 GCA_028285645.1 Hyphococcus sp. | reverse complement strand
CGCGGGCGACATTCTCCGGCGCCGGCGCACTCATTGATGTCGATCCGCGGTCGCCCGCTGACATGCGCCGCGCCGTCACCTCGCCCGGCGGCACGACGGAAGCGGCGCTCACCTTGCTTGACGGCGATGAAAAGGCGCTCCGCAAGCTGATCAAAGAAGCCGCCGCTGCGGCCGCCAAGAGAGCAGGCGAGCTGACCGGATAAGCCGCGCCTGACAAACGTCGCTCTTTTACATCGGCAGTCGCATCACCGCCCTTAGCCCGCCTTTGGGCGAAGCGCTTAACGAAACATCGCCGCCATGGCTGCGCGCAACATCGCGCACCACGGTAAGGCCGAGCCCCATGCCGCTTTCGTTGAGATTGCGCGCTTCATCAAGACGCGTGAACGGCTTGAAGACTTCGTCATGATATTCCGGATCAACGCCGGGGCCGTCATCATCGACGGTAATCTCGATCTGCCGGTCTTGCGGGCTTGCTGTCAGCCAGACATTTTCCGCATAGCGCAAACCATTGTTAACGAGATTGCCGATCGCTCGTTTGAGCGCATTGCGCCGCGCGCTCAAATGAATATTGGGCGGTATATCTGTATAAAGATGATGTCCGGAGCGATGAGCGTTTCGGGAAACTTCGGACACCATCTCCGCAAGATCGAAGGGCTCCGGGTCTTCATCAACGGCTTCATTGCGGGCGAATTCAAGATAAGCTTCGACCATGCGCTCCATTTCGAGCACATCGGTTTTCAAGTCTTGTGTTTCGGCGGTGTCTGGCTGCATCTCGAGCGCCAGTTTCATACGCGTGAGCGGCGTTCTTAAGTCATGGCTGACGCCGGCCAGCATAGAGGTTCTCTGTTCAAGGTGGCGTTTGATCCGCTCGCGCATGGCGATGAAAGCATAGCCCGCCTTGCGCACTTCCGTTGCGCCGGTCGGGCGATAATTGGGTGCGTCGCGTCCGCGTCCAAAGGCTTCTGCGGCGCTCGCAAGGCGCAGAATAGAGCGCACTTGATTGCGCAGAAAAACAATAGCAATCCAACCTAGAAGAATGGACGTGCCGACCAGCCATAAGACGAATATCGGCCCCGTCGTTGCGAAGACCCGGTCGCGATAGGCAAAGAAGACAAGATTGCCGTCGCCCATTTGCACCCTGACTTCGACAAAAGCCGGCCAGCTCCTTGTGTTGAACCAATAAGGCTGATCAAGCGCTTCGTTAAGCTGCCGGTCGAAGGTTGAGTTGTAGACATTAAAAATGGAGAGCTGGTCGTTTGCCGGGATGCCCTTGTTAGGCTCGTACCGCACGCTGAGCGCAAGATCGTTAAGCGCTTGTTGTTCGATGGCAAGGCGTTCTTCTGCAGTCTCAGCGGCCCGGTAAAGATCGGCGACAAGCGCAATCTGACCGGCGACATTGGCGGAGAGCTTTTCCGTCACAAGGTCCCAATGGCGCGCGAAAAAGATGTAGGTAATCACCGACTGCATCAGGAAAATCGGCAAAATGACGATCAATACGACACGGGCGTAAAGGCTTCTCGGCAGGTAACGGCGCAGCATCGGACGTCCCTAATCGGGCAAGAGCGCATAGCCGACGCCGCGCATGGTTTGTAAGTAAATCGGCGTACGCGGATCGTCTTCAATTTTCTTGCGCAAACGTGTTACCTGCACGTCGACCGAACGCTCCATAGCGGCGCCGGTCTGCTCCGCCAGCACTGACCGCGAAATCGCAGCGCCGGGTTTGCGGGCCAGGGCGCGCAACAGGGTAAGTTCGGCGGATGTCAGTTTCACAAGGTCGCCATTGCGCCGTAATTCGCCGCGCCCCGGCGAGAACACGCAGGCGCCGAATACAAGTTCCTGGCCCTTGTCCGATTGCACCTGCGTACGGCGCAACAATGCTGACACCCGTAACAACAATTCGCGCGGTTCAAAAGGTTTCGAAAGATAATCGTCGGCGCCGCGCTCAAGCCCTTCAATGCGATCCTCGGGAAGTCCGCGCGCTGTCAACAACAGGATCGGCACATTCGACGCCGCGCGGACTTTCTGCGTCAAGTCAAAACCTGATTCCCCGGGCATCATCACGTCGAGAATTAACAGGTCAAAATCAACATATCCCATCAAGGACCGCGCTTCGCCGGCATTTGCGGCGGCGGAGGTGCGAAAGCCATTTTCAGCTAAGTATTGTTTGAGGAGATTGCGAATGCGGTCGTCGTCGTCGACCACGAGGATATGCGGGGCGCTTTCGCTAAGCTTTGATTGCGTGTCCGCCATTCCTCACTCGCATTCGTCTGTGATCAGTCCGACCGCAATTGGCGGATCGCGCGCATAGCATAGTCGGCGCCGGTCCAAAAAGTAAGAACCGCCGCGAGCCACAGGCAACCGACCGCCGCCGGCGCCGCCGCTTCGCCAATCCACCCTGTTGGGGCGGCAAGCAGGAAAAGGCCGCCGGCGACAAGCTGCGCCGTGGTTTTCCATTTTGCGAGCGCCGTCACGGGAAGGGTCTCGCCGCGTAATGCTATTGCTTCACGCAGACCGGTCACCAGAAACTCGCGCAGGATGATGATCAGAACGGCGGTGACGCCAGCGCCATGAATGACGCCGTTGCGGATGAGCAGCACCATCGTCGCTGCGACCAACAGCTTATCTGCAAGCGGATCAAGCGCTGCGCCGAGTGTTGAGGTTGTTCCCTGTTTGCGGGCGACCCATCCGTCCAGAAAATCCGTGAACGCGGCGATGATAAAAACAACAAACGCCGCCTTGATCGCCCATTCGGCGCTGACGAAGAAAAGCGCTGTAAACGGAACAACGAGGAAGATACGCCCAAGGGTGATCAGATTGGCCATCGGCGTTGTTTACAGCGCGCCGACCAAATTGACGAGTCGCAAGTCCCGACCGTTATCCTTCTTTTTCGTCGTTCCCCCAAAGGCGCTCCCACCAGGTGCGTTTTTTCGGCGGCTCGAAGGATTGGCCTTCTTCTTTCATGCGGTCGCGAATGTCGTCGATGTCCCAGCCGGTGAGATTGGCGAGGGTCTTTGCTTCCTCGTTAAACCGTTTGGGCAGGCTGGCTCGATAGTCTTCCGCCGCTTCACAGGTCGCGTCGCCCTTATAAGGATGACGCAACACATAACGCCCCTGGAAGTTGGAACGGTCGCCGGTTTCCTTGAACATTAAATCTTCTGGGAAATGTTCCGCATCATAGGAAACATGCAGCCGGGTGACGAAAACATCGCGGGCAAGGCTGGGGCCGGGCCGGCGCGGCATGATGTCAGGCCGGTCGCCGCCGCCGTCGATCCAGTAAACGCCAAGTTCGCGCAATTCTTCCGGCGATAAGGGGTCGGCGGCGCAAGGGTCGCACCAGTTCATGTCCCATGCATATTCAAGGAACACAGCGTTTTCGTTTTCCTTTTTGACTTGTTGTTCAAACATCGCCTTATAGAACGGCCCGAAATCTTCCTTGATATAAAGCGGCACATTGGAACCAGTCGGCAATTTCACCGTGCGGTAATTGGTGGTCTCAACGCGTCCCTTGCGGGTCAGCGCGAAGACGAAAAGCTCTTGCTTGCCGTCGGCGTTCACCGTGCCGAGGCGAATGGGGAGCATGAATTTCGGCGACTCAAAAGCAATCTGCAGGGGCCGTAAATATTTGAGGCCGGTTTGCGCCTGTTCTTCGAGATTGACCTTGGCGACGAAAAACTTCGTGTCCTGTTTGATATAACTGCCAAGGGTGTCTTCCGCGCCTTCGGGCAGCTTGTAGCCGTTCTGAATCAGCCAGGCCGCAAGACCGCCGCTTTCTTCTGCTGACAAAATCTGGATGTCATATTCGCCGACAGTATATTCGGCTTCCACTGTAACGCCGAGGCTGTTTTTATTTCGCGCAGCTCCTGCTGAACTGTCTTCCGCCATTGCTGTCGGCGCAGCCATTTCCATGCGGTCATATCGCATGCAGGGATCGTCATCGAAATATTCAACAAGTCGCGGCGCTGTATAAGCGTCGAGATGATCGATAATGGCGTTGTCGGTCACATGGATCTGACCTTCCTCGAGCACCACCGGCACCGGAATGACAATTGCGAATTCCTCAAGCTCGCCGCGATAGTCGTTCGCCATGGTGATGACCGTGCGGTCTTCGTCGCGCATAATGGCGACTTTCGAGGCTTTGTTGAACAGCTTGGTGTCAGCCTTGGCGACGTAAAAACCGCAAAACGCAACAGCGCCGCCGGTGACGGCGACGGCGGCGATTGCTGATGCTGCGGCAAACAGCGATTTCCTCAGTGAACGGTTCATTGGTGGTTCCTTCCTTCAGAATTATTCCGCCGGCGCCGGGCGAGGCGGTTGGGGCTCGCGTTTTTTAAGCTTGGCAAACAATTTTAGGGGCGTAACAGGATCGCCCCACTGATAATGCGGCGCGGGGTTCAGCCATTCGAGCAGCGGTCGGATGACGCACATAATCGCCAGCGCATAAAACAATCCGTCATCGATGAACAGTTGGAACGTCATCACGAAGGCAAGGAGCGCAGCGCCGGCGGCAAACGCCGCTCGCGCGATGGCGCCGTCTGGCGTCGTTTTCGGATCGGAAATCATGAAGAACGCAAACAAGATGAGTGCGCCGTTTTGAAGACGCAGCATCGGAATCGCCAGAGGATCGCCAAGCCAAAGCGCGCGGCCAAACAGCAGCGCAGCATAAACGCCGAGAAAAATCAGCGGCACGTCAAGCCGCGCAGCGCGGTAGGTTACGAAAAACCCAGCGCCGGCGAGAAGCGCCGCCAGCCACACCGCGCTGCCCCATTGCCCGGGCGTCGTCCAGGCGGCGTCTGTCGCTAACACGATGGCGACAATGCCAATATTGGCGGGATTGAACATATGCTTGCCGCCAAAGCGGACCATGAATTTCGAGCCCACTGCAATCATCGCTGCTACAGCCAGCGGCCACATGGCGTCCGCCCTCAAGAGCAGGGTCAGCGATAGGGCGGTAATTAGAGAGCTTTTAAAATCAACCCGCGTCGCAATCATCAGGGAGCCGAGCCATTGCGTCGCGCAGGCTGCAATGATGATGGCGATGAAATGCGCAGGCTCGATTTCGAACGCCCGCGCCGTCCATCCGAATGTCAACAAAGATGAGAGCGCGAGGATTTGATAAATCCTAGGGTCCTTGATGAGGCCTTTTTGAATCCCGAGAATCGTCATGGGTCCGCGCTGTTGCCGCCCTAAGCCTACCCCAAGCCGCAATCAAAGGCACGACTAAGGCTAAATTCCGGCGCCGGCGCGAAGCTTTGGAGGCGGCGGCGATGTTTTCGCCAAGATGTTGTCTTGAAAGGCCTTTCTTGAGGAAACCGTCTCGGGCTGTGAACTAGATCACACCTGCCGATCGATTCACGCGCTACATCTGAATGCGTCGGGGCGATGAACGTAAAGAGCAACTTCCCGGCGGAAAACTTGAGGCTGCCGTGTGGGTACCCAATTGCCGCCCAACCCGCTCGGCTCTCCTGGGGGAGAGGAAACGGTCGGTCCTTGCGTATGCTAGGGCCGGCCGTTTTTCGTCATCGCACTCGCCAATTCCTTCACCAGCCTTGCCGCCACGCGCGCTGTCGCAAGGTGAACATCGCAAGTTGGATTGAGTTCAACGATGTCTGCGCCGATGGGCGCTGCCCTCAACTTGGCGAGCATTGATAAAACATCGCGGGTCGACAGTCCGCCGGGTTCAGGATGCGACACACCAGGCGCAAAGGCGGGATCGAGCCCATCAAGATCAACAGATACATAAAGCGGCGCAACAAGATCGTCATAAGGGATGCGATCAAGGTCATCAGCCCCGAGCATGATAACGCCATGCTTTTCGCTAAACGCGCGTTGTTCAGGGCCGGCGCTGCGAATGCCGATTTGAACAAGCTTGCCTATACAGCCATCTTCAATGGCGCGCGCAAAAGGGCAGGCGTGCGAATATCGATCTCCGCCGAATTCTTCGTAAAGATCAGGATGCGCATCAATATGTAAGATGTTGACAGGGCCATGCGCATCCCGAACCGCGCGCAGGATAGGGTAGGTGATGGAATGATCGCCGCCGAGACTGAGCGGCGCCTTGCCCGAGTCTATAACGCGCGCCGTGCGTTCCTCGATCGCTGCGCGGGCCTTGCCTGGCTCTTCCGGCAACGGGTCGAAATCATAAACGCTGATCGCCTCGCGGATATCTTCGCCCGAAAGACTGTAAGGGCTTGAGGCTTCGTCAAACAGCAGCGACCTGATAACCGGCGGGGCGAGCGCCGCCCCGCGGGCATAAGAAGAACTTGCGTCCCAGGCAAAGCCAAGCAGCGCGACCGTCATGCATGGTGCTCCGAATTAAAGACTGATGAACGTGTCAGCTTACGTTCGGACGCACAAGGAAAAAGCGGTCTTAAAACTGATCGTGCAGGTAACGGATCAAGTCGGTGCTGGTCAGCATGCCCTGCAGCTTGCCGCCGTCAACCACCGGCACCGCGTGGAAATCGCCATTCGCCAAGAGCGCGGCGGCGTCGCGTATGGGCGCCGTCGGCGGCAATGTTTTGAGGTCAGTGACCATCAAGGATTCGATTGAAAACTGGTGATCAAGATAGGCGTCCATGGAACGGTCATCGGCTTCGACGCCTTCAACGCTAATGCCGAGAACATCGGAAGCGCTGATAAGACCGACCAGCTCGTCGCCGGAGGTCACCGGGATGTGGTGAAAAGAATTATCGGCCAACAGTTTGCGAACGTCGCTGACTTTTTGCCCTGTGTGCACTGATTTCACGTCAGTGCTCATAATGTGCGAAATGGGTTCGTTCTTCTTCACCAAAAGCCTCCAGTAAAATCACCTAATCAGCGCAGACGCATACCAGCGGCCTAGAAGGATGGCAACTGCGGCGAGGTCAGCATTGCGCTGGATCAAGCGCTATGAAAAAAGTCATAAATCCGTTGCGCCAGCGCATCGGAGACGCCGTCCACAGCGGCAAGGTCCTGAGGCTTGGCGCGGGCGACTTCTTTGGCGGAGCCAAAGTGATTTAACAGCGCGCGTTTGCGCTTGCCGCCAATGCCCGGCACTTCGTCGAGGGGGTTAGCGCTGATGGCTTTTTTGCGTTTCGCCCGATGAGCGCCGATGGCGAAGCGATGGGCCTCGTCGCGAAGCCGCTGTAAATAGAAAAGGCCCGGATCGCGCGGCGGCAGGGTATAAGGCGCAGCGCCCGGCGTTACGATCTGTTCGCCGGTGGCGCTTGCTGTGCGGTCGGGGCGCTTTACGCCGCTTTCCGTCTCGCGCGCGCCCTTGGCGACGCCAATGATCGCCATACCTTCTGTCTGCGGATCAAAGCCAACCTCTTCCAGAATCTCAAGCGCTGCGGAGAGCTGACCCTTGCCGCCGTCAAGGATGACAAGGTCAGGGCGCGCTGCGTCGTCTTCTTTGAGCAATCGTGAAAAGCGCCGCTTCAGGACTTCCCGCATCATGCCGAAATCATCGCCAGGCGAGAGGCTCTCCGATTTGATATTGAATTTGCGGTATTGGTTTTTTTGAAAACCCTCAGGCCCCGCGACAATCATCGCGCCGACGGCGTTTGCGCCCTGAATATGTGAGTTGTCGTAAACTTCAATACGCTCCGGCGGCGATTCCAGACGCAAGGCTTCCGCCAGGGCGCGCAAGGACTTCATTTGGCTGGCGTTTTCCGCCATGCGCCGCGACAAGGCCTCGCGGGCGTTCATGGTCGCCGCATCAACGATGTCGCGTTTTTCGCCGCGTTGCGGTTTGGTGATCGTTACCT
>JANQOV010000075.1 GCA_028285645.1 Hyphococcus sp. | reverse complement strand
AGCGGGCGTCCGCCATAGCCTCCCATTTCGCACGATGACTGGCGGCCGGGGTTTTGTCACGCACCGGCGGCGACTCCATCTCCGCCGCTTCCACGGCATAGTCGACCCGTTCGTCTTCCCGCAACGGTTCGATCTTTTCCCAGGTCTTAGCGCCCAAGAGAGATTTGCTCAAATGCGCCGGTTGGAAAACAATGCTCGGCCACATGAAGATTTCGTTGGTGCAGTAGCACTCTTTTGCCTTGATCGATTTGCGGATCTGGTCGGTTTCGTGCTCGCGCCAGATTTCGGTGAAAGACTTCTCGCGCAAATTTCCGATCACCGGCCGTTGCTCGCACACGCCGACATCACCATTGGCGTGAACGACCGCTGAAAGGACGCCGGCGCGGCAAGGTACGATCTGCCGCTCTTCCTCTGCAGCGCGAGTTTTCACCCATTGCAGCATGGGCTCAACAACGGCGCCTTTTCTTGCTTCGTTGCGCGGCGCCCAAGTGCGGCGAAAATATTTGTAGAGTTCGCGGTATTCTGCGAGCGCAGGTCCTTGCAGGCTGGGGTCTTTACGCTCGCCACGAATGATCGCCAGATGGTGGTGGCTCATTTTGGGACAGCGGTCATAGAGGAACGTTGTCAGTTTCTTGAGATCCGCCATATTGGTCTCGGTTGCTGTCGAAATCGCATAGATCTGCAGGCGCGGATCTTCCTTCTGAAGTTCCACCAACGCGTCATAGGTTTCCATCGCCTTGTGGAACGCATAACGGGTCTTGCGGAACTCATCGTGGAATTTCGGCATGCCGTCGAGTGAAATTTCGACACCGAGTATGTCAAGGTCTTTTTCCTCAAGAACCTCGCGGACAGCTTTAACGGTTCGCTCGGTGAAATAGCCATTGGTCGGTGTATAGATTTCCTTGACGCCGTTTTTGCGGATGAACTGCTTACAGACGGCGCCGAACTCCTTACGCAAAAACGGCTCGCCCCCTGAGAGATTGAGATGCTCAATCGGTCCCAACTCTTCTGACAACGCCACAATCTCATCGAAAGTAAGGTCGGTTTTTTGATTGAGCTCTTTCCAGTAGAAGCAGTGCTCGCACTTCATGTTGCAGATAGAGTTAATGAACAGGATGAGGAATGGCGGGCTCGGGACCTGCGGAAAGGAAAGGTTTTTCCAGTTGATGCGCGCGTGCTTAGCGAGCCGTGTGGCGAGGGCGTTCATCTAAGTATACTCCACAAAAAGAACTCTGATCCGGCGTCTTATCCGGCAATCAACGATATCTCGCAATCCCTGTACCATGGCCCTGTGCGGGGAAAAGTTAGGTTTGGGCTTGCCGATTGAAACGCGAGGAAATCAGCCGGTCGATTGGGGTCGCAGAACTTCCGAATTCAGGCTTTTCCCCCAGGCGCGCCAAATATTGCGCCCTCTATATAGCCTGAGAATTCGCCCAATGACCAGCAAGTTAGCAATAGGAGGAGCGCTGGCGCTTCATTGAAAAAACCTATCAAAGACCTGCCTTTTTCGCGATGCAGGCGAAATATTCGGGCGAGCAATACAAATGGTAGAATTGGCGTGAAGGCCGCCCAGGCGACGCCGTTGATCCGGGGCGCATTTGCGACGCGCACCCGGCCAAAAACCCGGCCCCAATGAAATCGTTCCTTCAAAAGGTCGCCTAGGGAGCGCGGCTGGCGCTCCATAACCACGATTGGCTCTTGCGTGCGCAGCAGGGTCGCGCCGTCGGTCTGTAAACCCCAATTCACCGTTACTTCGTGATAGCGCTCAGCCCAGAGGTTGCGAATCGCCAATAACGATGCGCGCTTGTAGCAAATGTTGATGTCTGTAAGGAACTCACTTTCCCCAGTTTCGAAAGGCGGCTCCGAGCGAGCGAAGTCGCACTTGAAGACAGCGCCCATGAGCATATTGGGGGAGGCGTTTTCAACGGCGCCGCCGATTGCCGGGTGAGGGTGGGTCGCGTGTAAATTAACCATGGCGCGGGCCCAATCATCGCGCGGCCAGCCCCGGTCCTCGATCATGGCGATTAAGTCGCCTGTTGCAGCATCGAGCCCGCGGGCTCGGCGGAGATCAAGGCGATTGTGCTCCTCGAATGCGTTGCTGAAACCGCCGCCCGGGGCGGTGCCGAGATCAACAAAATTCGTCTCCGGGAAATCAGCCCTTAAATCGCCGATTTCGGCGATCGCCTCGTCAAAAGGAACAATAATGTCCAGCGGCGGCGCTTCTTTCTGCGCCCTGAGCGCCTCAAGACAACGGCGCAAGGCTGTAGCGCCATCAATGACGATAATGATGACGGAAAGCACCGGCGTCTGAGGGTTATTCATAGACAAAGCAGGCGGATATCTTGCATGGACTTAACCGCGCCAATAGACTTAACCGGCGCGCTTAACAAGCAATTCCCGTTCCGCATCTTTTTCGGCAATCTCATGACGCATGCGCGCCCACCCCTCAAAGAACCCATCATCCACGTGGGCGTGGACGCAACGAGCTGGCGCAATGATCGCGGTTTCGGACGGTTCACCCGGGAGTTCGTTACCGCACTCGCGGCGCGCGAGGGGCGGTTTCGCTACACATTGATGCTGGACAGGCCTTTGGACACGCCGTTGCCCGCGAATATCGAAGTGCTTGTCGCCGGTACAGAGAATACGCTGAACGAGGCCGCTGTTGGCGACAAAACCCGATCGCCGGCCTATCTCATGAAAATGGGCGCGGCGGTGCGCAAGGCGAAATTCGACATATTCTTTTTCCCCGCCGTCTTTTCCTATTTTCCGCTCTTGGCGCGCGTTCCTTGCGTCATTTGTTATCATGATGCAACGGCGGAGCGTATACCACATCTATTATTCCCTACAAAGATGAATCATCGGCTTTGGCAATTGAAAACCTGGCTGGCGAAACTGCAAACGAACCGGGCTATGACAGTGTCAGAAAGTTCCGCGCGGGACCTTGAAAATATTCTCAAGATTCCGAACCGCAAAATTGATGTAGTGACGGAAGCGGCGGATCCGATGTTCCGCAGGCATGGCGATGTGGAACGGATTGCTGCGGCCAAGCGGAAATTTAGCCTGCCAGAAAACGCAGAGCTGCTCATTTCTGTCGGCGGCATGAACGCCCACAAAAACATCCTCAGCCTTCTAAAGGCCATGCCGGCGATAGTCGCCGCCCAGCCCAATGTGCATCTGGCGATCGTTGGCGATACCTCTGGCAGAGGTTTTTGGGACAATGTGCCGGAGTTAAAGCAATTCGTCGCAGACCATCCGCAAATTGAACCGCATGTGCATTTCACCGGCTATGTGGCGGACGAAGACCTTGTTGATCTGTTGAATGGTGTTGCAGCGCTTGCCTTTCCGTCCCTATGGGAAGGCTTTGGTCTGCCAGCGGTGGAGGCGATGGCTTGCGGTGCGCCGGTTCTATCAAGTGACCGCGGTAGCTTGCCAGAAGTGATCGGCGAAGCAGGGCTATTCTACGACCCTGAAAAGGTTGAAGAGATTGAAACTGCGACGATCCGATTTTTCTCTGATAAGGCGTTGCGGGAGCGTCTTAGCGCCACGGCGGTGAAGCGGGCGGCGACATTCACATGGGAGAAAGCCGCAGAACTTGGCGAGCAGAGTTTTGAAAAATGCTACGCAAGCGCGAAGACATAATTGCAGAACGAAAGTGCGACCGCGGTCGGCCATGAAAAGCTTTCAAACAAGAGATGCGATGCTGATCGCTGGGATCCTCGTTATCGCGGCGGCGCTGAGGCTTTGGGGGCTCAACGCCGGCCTCTGGTATGACGAGATTGCAACGCTAACGCGGTTTGTGCGGCTCCCCGCGAGCGAACTATTCAGCACTTATGGGTCGTTAAATAACCACATACTCTACACGTGGCTGGCGAAAGGCTTTGTTTCGCTGTTCGGCGAAGCACCTTGGGCTCTGCGCGCGCCTGCAGTCATTCTTGGCGTTGCATCCATTTGGGCGACGTGGCGGCTCTTGCGTGAAGTCGGGCTGGCGCGAGTTGCGCTTGTGACCGCAGCCTTGCTGGCAGTTTCCTACCATCATGTCTGGTTCAGCCAGAACGCGCGCGGCTATACCGGTATATTGCTGTTCACAACATTGTCGGCGCTATACATGCTGCGCGGACTAAAAGACCGGCACCTTAGTGATTGGGCGCTTTACGCAGCCTTCGCAGCAGCGGCGTTGATGACGCATTTAACGGCAGCGTTTTTGTTGTTTGCGCAAGGAGCGACGGCGCTTGCCTTTGGCGCAGCGGCAGTGTTCGGCAAGCAGCGCATAAATCCTTGGACCTGGCTCAAGGGCCCTTTGATTGGCTTCGGTGGAGCGATTGTACTGGTGCTACTGTTTTATGCGCCGCTCATCCCTGACATGGTCGACACCTTTACGGCTTATAACGAGCCCGCGGCGGGTGACGCGAGTTCCGGCGGCGAAGTCGAAGAGTGGCGCAATCCGCTTTGGACCTTGTTCGAGATCATCCGAAGTTTCGGGATTGTCGGCGCCGCGATCCCGCTTGCGATGATCTTCGCCATTGCCGGCGCGGTGCGAATGACGCGAAAGGCGCCGCTGGTTGCGATCCCATTTCTGGTCCACATTCCGCTTACAATCATCATACTCGTGCTCGCGTCCTTCCGCGTTTGGCCGCGCTATTTCTTTGTTGATATCGGCTTTTTGATCGCTTGCGTGGTCTATGGCGCTTTCTGGGCGGCTGAGCTGTTTGAAAAAATCGTTCCGCCTGCATTTCGGTTCAATATCAGCGCGCTGCAATTGCAGATGGCGGGCGCTGCTGTAATGGTCCTCGCATCGCTGCCGCTTCTGGCGAACAATTACGCAGCGCCGAAACAGGATTTTGTCGGGGCGCGGACGCTGGTCATGCAAGAATTGGAAGGCGAGGATCGCGTTGTCACCGTAGGTCTCGCTGATCTTGCTTATGGCGGTTATCTTGCGCCTGATTGGCCCGCCATTGCCTCGCGGGCGGAGCTTGACGCTGAGCTTGTCGCGCCCGGCAGTGTTTGGGTGGTTGTAGCGTTCCCAGCCCATATGCGCAGCAAATTTCCGGATGTCGCCGAACGCCTCGATCAGGAGTTCGAGCTTGTCAAAGAATTTTCAGGAACCCTTTCCGGCGGCGATATCCTGATTTACCGGTCGATGGATTGACGATGCTGAAAGCGCCGCCAGCCTTGGTCAATCTTAAAATCGGACGCCTGTTCCGGGACTATGTGGTGCTGTCGGGCGGGCAGATGTTTTCAAAGTTGCTCGGCTTTGCGGCGTTTGCCTATCTGGCGCGCGCGTTGACAACGTCTGAATATGGCGCAGTGGAAACAGTCGTCGGGATGTCGGTGATCGGTTTCAAGCTAGTTGAGCTCGGTACCGGAGCGATCGGCGTTCGGCGGATTTCACAAGCGATAGCGCCGCTCCGCGAAGTGCTCGGCGCAGTGATCTCAGCGCGCATGATCCTGGCGATCGCCATTGTTCCGATCCTGGCGATTAGTTACTCAATGTCCGCTAGCGAAGAATTGCCGATAGTGCTGGTTTGGTTGTTCGCCGTTAGCTTGTTGGCTGCGCCTTTCTCTCATGAATGGTTCTTCCAGGCGAACGAAAAGATGGGCGTTGCAGCTTTCGGTCCACTCTTAAAGATGTTCGTGTTTTTGGCGGCGTTGCTTGCGCTATCGCCGGCGCGCAACGGCGTCGCCATGGTCGGCATCGCAGAAATCCTCGCAGCGATCGCCGTCGCTGTTTATTTTTCCATTGCAACCCGCGTTACCATGCAAACGACAAATGTGCGCTATGCGTTTAAGCCGGCCATTGGGTTGTTGAAGGATAGCGCGCCGCTTGGCGGCTCGGCGTTTGTAAACGCTGCTGGTCTCTACACGCCAGTATTGATTGTCGCAGCGCTCGCCGGTGCGGAGGCAGCAGGTCTCTTTGGCGCAGCGCATCGTATTGTCGCAGCGCTGATTAC
>JANQOV010000069.1 GCA_028285645.1 Hyphococcus sp. | reverse complement strand
CACTACAGAACAGGGCCGACCGCTCGAAGCGGCGAAAATGGAAATCGGCGGCGCCGGCCAGTGGTTCGAGGCAATCGCCGCTATGCGCCCGCCAGTGCGCGTGGCCGAAGACAGTGACGAGCAATACGTAGAAACGCGCTATGTGCCGCTTGGCGTCGTCTGCGCCATTGCGCCGTGGAACTTTCCGGTAACGCTTGCGGTTGTGAAGATCGCGCCGGCGCTTCTTGCGGGCAACACCATGGTCTTGAAACCCTCGCCCTTTACGCCCCTTTGTACGTTGAAAATGGGAGAAATCTTCCGGGATATTCTGCCGCCGGGCGTGTTGAACATAATCTCCGGCGGCGATGCGCTGGGGCCCATGATGACGGCGCACCCAGGTTTCGACAAAATTTCATTCACCGGATCGACGCAGACCGGGAAGAAGGTGATGGAAAACGCGGCGAAAGACCTAAAGAAAGTTACGCTAGAGCTTGGCGGCAACGACGCCGCGATCATTTTACCGGATGTTGATGTCGAAAAAGTCGCGCAGCAGATCTTTTTCGGGGCGTTTTTCAATACGGCCCAGATCTGCGTCGCGACCAAGCGGCTTTACGTCCATGAAGATGTGTACGAAGCGCTGCGCGACAAACTTGTCGAAATCGCCAGGTCGACGGTGGTCGGCGACGGATCCGAGCAAGGCGTTACGCTTGGACCCATTCAGAACAAAAACCAATATGACCGCGTGATGAATTTGCTTGAAGACGCCAAGGCGAGCGGTCTTACGCTTTTAGAGGGCGCTGATATTCCCGACGGCGAAGGGTATTTCGTACCGGTGACAATTGTCGACAATCCGCCCGAGGCCTCACGCGTCGTTCAGGAAGAAGCCTTCGGGCCGATCCTTCCCATGCTGAAATT
Source organism: Hyphococcus sp. (assembly GCA_028285645.1). Lineage (GTDB taxonomy): Bacteria > Pseudomonadota > Alphaproteobacteria > Caulobacterales > Parvularculaceae > Hyphococcus. The sequence continues at coordinate 17,508 of JANQOV010000069.1, read as the reverse complement.
CACCGATATTGAAGATGTCATTGAACGGTCAAACGACACCGATTACGGCCTCGCCGGCGCCGTATGGTCGAGCGATACCGAAAAGGCGACGTCGATCGCGCGCCGTCTTGAGACGGGCACCGTCTGGGTCAATCAGAATCTGAAAGTTCGTCCCGATACGCCGTTTGGCGGCCACAAACATTCTGGCGTCGGCGTTGAATATGGCATGGAAGGCCTGCTCGAATTCATGACGCCGCAATCAATCATGGTCGCCAAAAGCGCCTGATCGAGAACGGACAGGGCGCAACTCATGTCGTGGAAAACAACGCCTTCCACCGGTCCGCTTTCGGGCGTCAGGGTGATTGATGTTTCAACCGTCGTTTTCGGTCCGTTTGCGACGCAAATTCTGGGCGACCTTGGCGCCGATGTCATCAAGATCGAGCACGGCGTCGGCGACACCATGCGCCATGCGGGTAAGTCGCCGGGCGAAGGGCTCGGCCCGATATACCTTAACCTCAATCGCAACAAGCGCAGTTTGAAACTCAATCTCGCCCAGCCTGCGGCGAAAGAGGCGCTTGGCCGGCTCATCAAAGAGGCGGATGTCTTTTTTCATAATGTGCGCGAGGCCGGGATGGCGCGGCTCGGCTTCGGCTACGATGATGTCAAAGCGATCAAGCCGGACATTGTCTACGTGCACTGCTGCGGATTTGGCAAAGGCGGCGCCTATGAGGGACGTCAGGCTTATGACGATCTCGTGCAGGCTGCGAGCGGCGTTGCCGGGCTGTTACCCTTAACTGACGGCGGCGCGCCGAAATATCTGCCGACCTTGATCATGGATAAGGCGGCTGGGCTTTATTCGGTCTACGCAACCATCGCCGCGCTCTTTCATCGCCAACGAACCGGTGAAGGCCAGTTTGTTGAAGTCCCGATGTTAGAGGCGGGAACGCATCTTAATATGGTCGAGAATCTTTATGGCCAGACTTTCGATCCGCCGACGGGGCGTGTCGCCTATACGCGCTCCATCAACCCGCGCCGCAAACCATACAAAACCAAGGACGGGTACATCGCGATCGTTCCCTATAACGATAAGCAATGGGAAACCTTTTTCGAACTCGGGGACCGGCAGGGGGTTTTTGAAGACGAGCGTTTCAAGACCTATAGTCAGCGCACCGAACATATTGGCGAGCTTTACGCGATTATCGAAGAAGTGGCGCTGACAAAAACCACCGAAGAGTGGCTTGCGCTCCTGGATAAGGCGAACATCCCGGTGATGCGTTATAACGCCCTTGATGAAGTGATCGATGATCCGCATTTGAAGTCAATCGATTTTTTTGAAATGCGCGACCATGAGCAGGCCGGGACTTATCGGGCTGTTCGCCATCCGGTCAATTTCAGCAATACGCCGGCAGACATTCGCGCCGACGCTCGCCCGATCGGCGCCGATACGCGCGACATTCTGGCGGAGCTGGGTTTCGGTGATGCTGAGATCGAAGCGATTGTCGCCGACGAGTAAATGCAAGGGCCAAAGCTTGTGATTGATTTTTCGCTTCCCCAAGAAGTTATCGAACGTCGCGACACTATTCGCGATTTTGTTGGGAAAAAAATTGTTCCCTATGAGCGCGATCTTCGGTTCACGCAACATGGTCCGTCGGACGATCTGCGTAACGAAATGTGCGCGCTCGCCAAGGAGGCTGGTCTCTTAACTTTTCAGGCCCCAGCGCATCTTGGCGGCTGGGGGCCGAGCCATGTTGAACAGGCGGTGTATTTCGAAGCGGCGGGTTGGTCGACGCTCGGTCCGGTTGCATTGAACTGCGCTGCGCCGGATGAAGGCAACATGTTCCTCTTGGAAAAAATCGCCAATGAGACGCAAACGGAGGAGTTTCTGAAGCCGCAAATCGCCGGCGACCGCCGCTCGGTGTTCGCCATGACCGAACCCGGCGGCGCGGGCTCCGATCCCGGGCAACTTCAAACGACAGCCCAGTGGAACGGCGAGCGCTTCGTCATCAATGGTCTTAAGTGGCTGATCACTGGCGCCCCGGGCGCCAAGAGCTGGATCATTATGGCGCATCTCGAAGAGAACGATCAGTTCGAAGCGGGGCCGACCTTGTTTCTTTGCGACGGCGACAAGCCCGGCATTGCGATTGAGCGCGTCATGAACTCAATAGACCGCAGCTTTGTAGAAGGGCACGGCGTCGTGCGTTTTCAAGACCTGCAGCTAACGCCGGACCATTTACTAGGAGAGACAGGGCAGGGGTTGCGTTACGCCCAGTTGCGTTTGGCGCCGGCGCGGATGACCCATTGCATGCGCTGGCTTGGCGCTGCGACGCGCGCTCATGCGATTGCGACCGACTATGCGCGCAAACGCACAGCGTTTGGCAAGCCTCTCGGCGATCATCAAGGTGTTTCCTTCATGCTCGCCGAAAATGAGATGGCGTTCCGGCAATGCCGCTTGCTGATCTGGCATACATGCTGGCTGATGGATCAGGGCGAGAAGGCGCGCCATGACAGCTCTATTGCGAAAGCCGCCGTTTCTGAGGCGCTTTATCAGGTTACGGACCGTTGCGTGCAGATTCTCGGCGGGTCGGGGGTCACGGACGAGACGCCGGTCGAGTTGATCTTTCGCGATATGCGGGCCTTTCGCATCTATGACGGGCCGACCGAAGTTCACAAATTTGCGATCGGCCGCAAGATCATGCGCGACGCGGCGAAGGCCGGCGATGGCGAATATGTGTTTCCGCAATAAGGCGCCGCACAGGTGGTAAGTATGCTGAGAACAGCGAAACGACTCATCACTGGTCATGACGAAGACGGCAATTCGGTTATCCTCGATCACGCACCGGCAGATGCGACCCTGATCGACGACGCGACCGGCCAAGGCGCGGCGGAAATCTGGGTGAGCCCGACCATCCCAGAAAGCTTTGCGTTGCCGGAAATCCGCAAACGAGCCCCCATGGTTCTCGCTCCGCCGCAAGGTGGCTTGTGTTCACGGCTGTTTGCGGTGGCGCCTGGGAGAATTGAGCCTGCCGACTTCGCTTCGGCGCGCGAGGCTGTACGAGCGACATACGCCGCGATCGATGGCGCGGACGTTCTTATTGAAAGCGATCGCCATCCGGCGATGCACCGGACAAGAACAATTGATCTTGTTGTCGTCATCCAGGGCGAACTGACGCTGATCCTCGACAAGGAGGAGGCGGTTTTGCGTCCCGGCGATAGTGTCGTGCAACGCGGTACAGCCCATGCCTGGGCAAACTATGGCGAAGAGCTTGCTGTTGCTTTTGTTGCGCTGATTGACGCCGAACGCGACGCCTAAAGCAAATAACCGCCGTCGACCGGCAGGTCAGCGCCTGTCGTGAAGGTCGATTCGTCAGACGCCAGGAAAACAATGGCGTCGGCTGCTTCGCGCGGCTGGCCGAGCCGCTTCATGGGGTGAACATCCGCAAAGCCGGCGATCACCGCCTCGCGGGTCGCTCCCTGCGCCAAGCCAGCGTCGATATAGCCTTCGACCATTTCCGTGTGGATTGCGCCCGGAAGAATGCAGTTGACGCGGATATCGTAACCTTGCTCGGCGCAATGGGCGGCGACAGATTTCGAGAGCATCCGCACGCCGCCCTTTGATGCGCAGTAGGCGGCGAACAAAGCGCCGCCGCGCACGCCGAGGGTGGAGCATACATTGATAATCGACGCGCCCTTTTGTTCTTTCATCGCTGCAACGCCGTATTTGCAGCCGAGGAAAACGCCGTCGAGGTTAATTGCCGTCGTGTGTTTGAACCCGTCATAGGTGAGGTCTTCGATATTGGCGGGAATGCTAACGCCTGCAGAGTTCACAATGGCGGACAAGGGGACGATCGCATCACTGGCGGCTTGGATCGCTTCCTTCCAGTTGTTCTCGTCTGTTACGTCGAGCTTGATGAAGCGGGCGTTTTCGCCAAGCTTTGAAGCCAGCGCTTCGCCCTTTTCGACATTGACGTCGGCCAACGCAACTTTCGCGCCCTCTTCGACGAACCGCGCCGCCGCCGCCGCGCCAATGCCGCTGGCGCCGCCGGTGATCAACGCGGATTTGCCCTTCAATCTTTCTGACACCAGGTTCCTCCCGCGTTTTCCTATGGCGCGATTCGGATCGCGCGCATTTTAACAACGATATCAGAAGGACGTCATTGAAACACCTATCAAAAGTCTGATTTGACCAAAACCGACAGTATTGATTGTTTTTTGCGGATGTCTTACTATCTGCAGAAAATTCAAGGCGAAATAGACAAACTCATTAGATGAGGGATGGAATGGCTGACGGCGAAAACAATCGTGCAATGACGCCTGCCGCGCGCTGCCCCGGCATGAGCTACACGGATCTTCTCGATCTCGACACGCGGCAAGTTCCTGAATTTCTGCGAGAAGAATCACTATTGGAGCTTACCGACGCGCCGCTGGCGGCGGACCGCTACACCAGCGCCGAATTCGCCGCGCTCGAAGACGAAAAAATGTGGCCGAATGTCTGGCAATTTGCTGCGCGTGAGGAGGACTTTCCAGAAGCTGGCGACACGGTCGTCTACGAAAACGCCGGCAAATCATTCCTGCTTATCCGTCAGGAAGACGGCGGCGTGCGTGCGTTTTATAATGTGTGCCTGCATCGCGGTCGCAAACTACGGACGCAATCCGGCTTTTCAAAGGAGCTGAAATGTCCGTTTCACGGCTTCACCTGGAATAATGACGGTACGCTGAAGGAAAAACCCTGCCCTTGGGACTTCCAGCATTTGAAAGAAGACAAAATGTCTTTGCCGGAGCTGCGCGTCGATCGTTGGCAGGGCTTTGTCATGATCTCCGAAAAGCAGGATATTGCACCATTTAAGGAATGGGCGGGGCCGGCGACGGCGCATTATGACCGATGGCGGCTTGATGAATGCTATACCGCCGCCTGGATCGCCCGCGTCATCCCGGCGAATTGGAAAGTCACCGCCGAAGCGTTCATGGAAGCGTATCACGCTGTCGTCACGCACCCGCAAATCCTCGCCTTCACCGGCGACGCCAATACGCGATATGATCTTTATGGCGATCATATGAACCGCGCGATCACGCCGTCCGCTGTGCTGTCGCCCCATGTCGCCCATCTTCACGATCAGCAGCATATTCTCGACAGTCTTGTTGCCTTCGCGACCCAAGGCGAAAAAGGCGGCGGACCGCGCAGGCCCGGATCGCGCTTCAGCGACACCGAGGATGCTGGTGCAAGCGCTGATATAAGCGATCCCGTGATGGCCCGGAAACTGACGGCGGAAGCCAACCGAAAAACATTCGGCGAAATGTCGGGTCGTGATTTCTCCGATATCTCAGACACGGAAATGACGGATAACTTTACCTATAATATCTTTCCGAACTTCTCTCCCTGGGGCGGCTTCATTCCCAATATCGTCTATCGCTGGCGCCCGCACCAAGATCCCGATCACTGTTTGATGGAGATACGCATTTTGATGCGCGGCAAGCCTGATGAGCCGAAGCCGAAATCCCCGCCGATGCATTTGATCGGCGAAGATGAGCCCTTTGCCTCCGCCGGTCATATCATTGGCGCAGGCCTTGCCTCAGTCTTCGATCAGGACATGGCGAACCTTCCCTTTGTGCAAGACGGATTGAAAGCGTCCGCCAATAAGGAAGTGCAGCTTGGCAGCTATCAGGAAAGCAGGATCCGTCATTTCCATCAAACGCTGGACAAATATTTGTCCGCCTAGAAAGCAAATTAATTACAGCCGAATTGTGAAAGGCCGCGGATGAGCGTCATTGAGCCCATTAAGGTTCCCAAATGGGGCCTTGCCATGGAAGAGGGGGCCATTGTTGAATGGCACGTCAAGGAAGGCGATCGCGTCAGCGAAGGCGACGATCTCGTTGATATTGAAACGACGAAGATCACCAATGTGTGCGAAGCGCATAGAGAAGGCGTGATAAAGCGGATTGTCGCTCAGCCTGGTCAGACGCTGCCCGTCGGCGCGTTGATTGCTGTGATGGCAGAGGGGGAGGTTTCCGACGCAGACATCGACGCCTTTGTCACAACTTTTGAGGAAAACTTTGATCCTGACGAGACCGCTTCGGAAGAGGCTTCTCTTGATATCGCTGCGGTTGATATCGGCGGTGGGCGCAGCCTTCGGGTCGGCGCCTCCGGCAAGGGCCATGACGCAACGCCTTTTGTATTGCTGCACGGGTTTGGCGGCGATATTGAAAACTGGACGCTTGTGCAAGAGGCGTTGGCTGCAACTCATCCGGTATATGCGATTGAATTGCCCGGGCACGGACAATCCACAAAAGACGTCGGCGACGGAAGGCTTGAAGATCTCGCCGGCGCTGCTACTGCTGCGATCGATGCGCTTGATATCGGCCAGTGCATCTTGGTTGGACACTCCCTGGGCGGCGCCGTTTCCGTTGCGATCGCAGCGGCGGCGCCAGACCGCTTTTCGGGGCTCGGCCTTGTTTGCCCCGCGATGATGCCGGGGGGAGATGTTTCCGCCGACTATCTTGAGGCGTTCGTTGCGGCGAGCCGCGCGCGCGATTTGCGCGAACCCGTTTCGTTGCTGTTCGACGATCCCCAATTGGCGACGCGCGATATGCTTGACCAGGTCGTTAAGATGAAGCGGCTCGACGGCGCGCAAGATGCGCTGACGCGGATCAAGGACAATATGCTGGGCGACGATCCCGCCTATCAGAGTCTTAGCGAGCGTTTGCAGACGATTTCGGCGCCGATCACCCTAATCGCCTGTAAAGGCGACCGAATTGTCGGCGCGCCGGACGCCGCTCAGTTTCCAGCGCAGACGGAAGTTTTCTGGGTCGAGAGCGACAGCCATATGCCGCAAATTGAACGCGTTGATGTTGTGATCGAGGCGCTTAAGACGCTTGCGTAAGGCCGCGCTCACTCGCGTTGCCGCAGGGTCTTTACTGCGTCAAAAATGAATTTGCGAAGTGCGACCCTGCGTTCTTTTCTGTCCAGCAATCGTTCGTGAAGGCTCAATCCCGTCAGCGCCACTTGAATGACGTCATGCGCCAGTTCTAGGTCGGCGACCGGCGTATCACGCCATTCCGGAAAAATATTTGGCAGGATTTCCATCGTGATTTTTTTGTAGCGCTTGCTCTTCTTGTCGAAGATTTTGCGTAAGCTTGCGTCGGTGCGAGACGCCATGTTGAGTTCAAGGTGCGCCTGCGCTTCCGGCGTCTTCATCAACCGCCAGGTGATTTCGAAAGCCTTGCCTTCGACAATGCGCTCTTCATCCGTAAGCTTCTTCACTTCCTTGTGGATGGCGCGCAGCCTTTGGGAGTCGATGTAATCGATAACACTGGAGATCAACGCCGACTTCGTCGCGTAGTGATGCAGCATCGCACCGCGCGATACATTCGCCGTTTCCGCTACAAATTGCGTTGAGGTTTTAGAGTAACCGTACTTAGCGAGACAATGAACGGCGGCGTTCAATATCGTAACGCGGGTATGCGCGCTTTTTCGCTCCTGCCATCTGCCGTCGCCGTCGGCGAAGGAATCCGGATTAAGGGCGATCAGTGCGGTTTCGATCTCCGCAAGCGCTTCATTGATATCATCTGATCGCTTCATGAGCCGCCTAAGCTTCCTCCCATTACTCATTATAGCGGACTTTCAGTCGCATCTCCCGAAACGACAGGGCCTGTCAACGTGCCATCTTGTCTTTGTTGCATTGCACAATCTCGCAATGCGCTCTCAACAGACCGCGCAGCGAAAAAACAGTCAATACTGATTGTTTCAAGCGGGCCAACATATTACGGTAGGTCGTACATACCGTCGCACGCGACGCCAGATCGGGAGATTCGCAATGGACCTGCAGTTAAAAGACAAAAACGTCATCATAGCGGGAGCAAGCCGCGGCATCGGTTTGGCCTCGGCGAAAGCGTTCGCGGCTGAAGGATGTAACGTCGCGATTTGCGCCCGAGGCCAGGAAGGCGTTGATGCGGCGGTGAGCGAAATCTCCGGCCATGGCGGAAAGGTTGTCGGTGAAGCCGTTGATATGACGGATGCGGTCGCCTATCGCGTCTGGATCGACAAAGCCGCGGGCGAGCTTGGCGGCTGCGATATTTTCATTCCCATGGCGTCGGCCGGCGGCGGGCCCGCGAGCGAAGAGACATGGAAAGCAACATTCGATCTCGATCTCATGTGCGTTTATCGCGGCATCGAGGCGGCGTCGCCGCATCTTGAAAAGTCAGACGCCGGCGCCATCGTCGCCGTCTCCACCACCGCAGCGGTTGAAGATTTCGCCGGACCGCAAGCCTACAACGCCATGAAAGCCGCCGTCATCAATTACGCTTCTGCAATGGCGCAGGCATTCGCTCCCAAGGGCGTTCGCGTCAACGTGGTTTCTCCGGGGCCGATCTATGTTGAAGGCGGTGCCTGGAACTGGGTGAAGGACAATATCCCGGACTTCTATAACGGCACGCTCGCAGCGATGCCCATGGGCCGATTCGGCAATGCCGAGGAAGTCGCAAATGCAATCGTCTTCGCAGCATCGCCGGCCGTTCCGTTCATGACCGGCGCCAATATCGTCGTCGACGGCGGCTTCACAAAGCGCGTGCAATTCTAGGCGGACAGCAAGATGGACGACGAGGCTAAGAAACGGATCAACGCCGTCTTTGTAGTCGGCGGCGTGTGGCATGATTTCGACTTTGCGCGGCTGGAAATTCTCAAGCTTCTTGCAGAGGATGAGCGCATCCGCACCCGCGTCTTTGAAGACTACGATAGCGCTTTGCCGGCGCTCGGCGAGGCTGATTTCTTAATCTCTTACACATGCAATGTCGCCGGCTCGATTGCGACACAAGAGGCGCTGAAAGCGTTCGTTGAGGGCGGCAAACGTTGGTACGCGCTGCACGGGACAAACTCCGTCCTCAGATTCTTGTCGCCTGAAGGCGCCGAATATGGCGAGCTTTTGGTGAACGCGCCGCGCTGGGCGCCGCTGATGATGGAAACACTCGGCAGCCAGTTTGTCGCCCATCCGCCGATTGCGCCGTATACAGTAGAGGTGACGCAGCCTGATCACCCGATGGTTAAGGGCGTTGAAGCTTTCGAGACGACTGATGAGCTTTATCTCATGGAGACCCATGGCGAGCTTGATGTTATGCTGCATTGTGAGTTCGAAGGCGAGGCGACAGGCTTTGTGGAGAAAGACTGGGAAAAGGCGCGCCACCCGGTGTTCTATAAAAAGCAAGTCGGCGACGGCGCCGTCCTGTATTTAACGCTTGGCCATTGCCGCGGCCACTACGACATGCAAGGGATCACGGATTATTATCCGGAAGTGGAGCGTTGCGCCTGGGAGTTGCCGGTTTTTTACACGCTGCTCCGGCGTGGTCTCGATTGGGCGAAGGAACCAGCGCTTGCGGCGTAGCCGATAACCGGAACGTTTGCCTGCCGGCTAGTCCGCCGTGAACACATCGGGATCGATATTGCGCGCCGGCCTTACGACAATTTCAGAGATGTTGAGATAGGAGGGCTGTGCGACGGCGAACAGCACTGCCCGTGCGATGTCATCGGGAACGCCGAAATAGGGCGTACGACCATCGGCGTCCGGTGTCGCATCGGCAAGCTTCGGTCCCATATTCCGTTGGAACGTTTGTTGTTCGGTTTCGGAAAGATCGCGGCCGAGATTGGTGCCAAACCCGCCAGGGACAATCGCGGTGACGCGAATGGAATCGTTTTCGAGTGCGCCGCGCAGTTCATCCGTATATTTCTCAACCGCTGCTTTGGAGGCCCCATAAACGCCGCCACCCTTAAGGCGGGCGGCGAGGGAACTGATATTGACGATCCTGCCGTCTACATCCTTGGCGCGCATGTGTTTGATCGCGGCCTCGCTGCCCTCGATCAGGGCGAGGAGATTGATGTTCAACATCGCCTCCCAGCGCTTTCGCGGCGTTTCGCCAACATAGTGGGTGAACATGACCGCAGCGTTGTTGACAAGAATGTCGAGCGCGCCAAACGAACTTGCGACTTGATCGACGGCGCGGGCGAGCGCGCCCGGCTGCGCGATATCGGATGTAAAAACTTTGCTCTTGCGCCCTTTGGCGCGTATCGCCCCTGCGGTGTCTTCCAGCGTCGCTTCATCGCGCCCAAGCACGGCGACATTCGCGCCCGCCTCCGCAAGACGCATGGCGATGGCTTTGCCGAGACCGCTTGATGCGCCGGTGACAAGCGCAGTCTTGCCGGTAATATCCGTGAGTAAATTCATCGAATGTCTCTCCCGCAAAGTTTGGCGGTGCGCTGGCTATGCCATTTGCGACTGAAATTCCGCGAGATCGAAGTAATCGCGCCATTTGGCGATCTCGCCGACGGCGTTGAATTCGAGCGCGCCCATCACGCGAATGGTAATGGTTTTTCCGCCAGCCATATGAAAATGATCGGTTCGTTCGCTAAGGACGACGCCGTCTCTTGATTCCGCAATGTGATGCACTTCCCATTCGGCCCGCTCGGCGCCACCAAGAAAAGGACCGGCGAACTCTTTGAGCGCGGCCTTGCCGGTCATCGGCGCCATTGGAATATTGTGATAGAAAACACCTTCCGCGACGGCGGCGAGAATAGCGTCCATGTCGCGCGCTTCCCATGCTCGGAAGAACGCGCGCGCGCGGTCAATATTGCTCATCGGTCAGGCTTTTTCATATTCGATATTGAGCGCGAAGACCCCGCGCAACAGGATGCTCGGCAGATATTGAAGATCGTTGTTGTCGGGATCGAGGCGGATGTTCTTCAAGCGTTTAAGGAGGATTGGAAAGGCAGTTTGCATCTCCTTGCGCGCGAGCTGCGCGCCGAGACAGGTGTGAATGCCCGCGCCAAAGGCGAGATGTTCCTTCGCGTTCTCCCGTGACAGGTCGAACGCATTTGCGTCCTTGAAATGGGTTTCGTCCCGATTGCCCGAGCCGTAACGCACCAGGATGAGATCGTCCTTTTTGATGGCGACGCCGGCGATTTCAGTATCTTCAGTTGCGACGCGCCACATATTGTTTGTTGGCGAGAGGTAGCGCAGCGTCTCTTCAACAAAATTCTCAGTGAGCGATGGGTCGTCGCGCAGGCGCTGCATCTGTTCGGGATGCGTAAGGAGATAATAAAGCCCGGCCGTCGTCGTGTGCGCGGTGGTCTCGTTGCCCGCCACCAAAAGCTGCTGCAAAATCGACAGCAATTCCTCATACGTCATTTTGCGGTCATCGCCTTCCTCTGAGAGGTCCGCGTGGACGAGGTCGGAAATCACGTCCTCCGTCGGATTGGCGCGTTTTTGTTCAATAACGTCGACAAAATATTTCTGGAACTCAACGATTTTTCGCGAAGCCCAGAGCCGTTGCTCTTTCGGCGAAACGCCGCCCAACTGTATGATGAACGCGTTTGACCATTCTTCAAATTGATCATAGTGCTCGCGCGGCACGCCGAGCGCGTCGGCGATGACGAACATCGGCAGTTTGTTGGCGAATTCCGATTTAAATTCGCATTTGCCTGAGTCCGGCATGTCGTCGATGAGCTGATTGACCAGCTTTTCGACATATCCGCTCATTTGCATGACGCGTTTATACGTGAAGGCTTTCATCGCCAGCTTGCGATAGCGCGTATGCTCGGGCGGATCGGCGGTCAGCATGGTGTCGACGACGGTCCAGCCTTCTTTTTGAATAGCGAGTTCTTCCGGGTCCTGCTCAGTTGTACTTCCAGATCGCAATTGCGTTGCGAATTTGTTGGAGAAGAGATTCGGTCTCGAGTTCACTTCCCGGATCAAGTCATAGGTCGATACGTATACGACGTTATTTTTCGGGTCTCGAAAGACGGGCGCATCCTTGCGCAAGCGCGCATAGAAGGGATGCGGGTCCTGAAGAAACGCCGGATCGAACGTATCGACCTCGTGCAAGGGACATGTGCGCGGATCTGGCTTCGGGGTGGTTTCTGACGTGGTCGACATTGTGAGCGCTCCCGGCCGAGGGATTTTCGATTTCAGCGCCGCCATGTTGCAGTGCAACATGGCGGCGCTGAGACCAAAGATACCGCGAATTTCGCGACCGGCGCCCCTAGTAGAATTGCCTGTTCATAAAGCGTGCAGAGTTGATAAAAAGCAACTCTGACTTTTTTGCTGCGCTCTTTATCGTCCGCGCAATCGTCCTCCCTGATTGGCGGGCGCAACATCAGAGGGACGCGCAAAGCAGCGGCCGGCGTCGATCGCGCAGCGTTTGCGGAACGCAACGGGGCCGACGCCGCGCCGCCGTCTATGACTGGAGTTTGAAAAAAGATGCAATTGCAATTGAGCCGAGAGGAACTGGTTCGCGCGTATCGAAGGATGACGTCGATCCGTCAGTTTGAAGAGCGGATCGAGAAGGAATTCGCTCTGGGCAATATCCCCGGCTTCGCGCATGTCTATCTCGGTCAGGAAGCATCTGGCGTCGGCATCTGTCACGATTTGACTGACGAAGACTGGATCGGATCGACCCATCGCGGACATGGTCACTGTCTCGCCAAAGGGTGCGACATCCAGGGCATGATGCTGGAGATCATGGGCAAGGCCGGGGGGCTTTGTAATGGCAAAGGCGGCTCCATGCATATCGCTGATTTTGATCGCGGCATGCTCGGCGCCAATGCGATTGTCGGCGGCGCCCCGCCGATTGCCGTCGGCGCGGCGTTGACTCAGAAGCTGAAAAAGACGGGGCGCGTTGCGGTCGCGTTCGGCGGCGATGGTTCGTCTAATCAGGGCACGACCTTTGAAGCCATGAATATGGCGGTGGTGCTTGGCGCGCCAGCGATCTTCGTCATTGAAAATAACGGTTATGGCGAGCACACGGGCGCTGACTACGCGGTCGGATGCGATTCCATCGCGGATCGCGCGGCCGCCTTCGGGATGCCGGCCGAAACTGCTGACGGCGCCAATTTCTTTGATGTGCGAGATGCCATGGCCCGCGCGCTGGAACGGGCGCGCAGCGGGGAAGGTCCTTATACGATCGTTACAGAGTGTCCGCGCTATCTGGGGCATTTCGTCGGCGATCCGCAGCCCTATCGCACGGAAGAGGAACTGGCCGAGGCGCGTGGGCGCGACGGCCTCAAAGATTTCCGCGCGCGCGTGACGGAAGCCAATCTCTTATCTGATGCTGACCTTGACGCCATCGAGGCTGAGATCGCCCGCGAAATCGATGAAGCGGTGGCCGTTGCGCTCGAAGCGCCATTCCCGGACGTCGATGCGCTTGAAACGGATGTTTACGCTTCGGCGTATTGAGGATTGACGGATGACAAAGAAAACTTATCTCGCCGCCATCAATGAGGCCCTCGCGCACGAAATGGAGCGCGACGAAAACGTCATCTTGCTCGGCGAGGATATCGCGGGCGGACACGCTTCTTCCGGCGGACCGGGCAAAGTGGGCGGCGTCTTCGGCGTAACGAGCGGGCTTTATGACCGCTTCGGACCCGAGCGCGTCATCGATACGCCGATCTCCGAATCAGCGATCATCGGCGCCGCCAACGGAGCAGCGCTCACCGGCATGCGCCCGGTGGCGGAGATCATGTTTGTCGATTTCATCGGCGTCTGCATGGACCAGGTCTATAATCAGGCTGCAAAGTTCAGATACATGTTTGGCGGCAAGGCAAAAACGCCCTGGGTTCTGCGCTCGATGATCGGCGCTGGCATGCGCGCCGGCGCTCAGCATTCGCAAACCTTGCATCCCATTTTTACAATGATCCCGGGACTGAAGGTCGTCATGCCGACCAACGCCTATGACGCCAAGGGTCTCATGATCCAGGCGATCCGCGACGATGACCCTGTCGTCTTCCTGGAATCAAAGCTGCTTTACCAGACGGAAGCCGATGTACCCGACGAGGCGTACACCATTCCTTTCGGCGAGGCTGAATATGTGCGCGAGGGCGACGACGTCACCATCGTGATTATGGGCGCCGCCGTTCTACATGCGACCGCGGCGGCGGAGACGCTGGCGAAGGAAGGCATTGACTGCGAGGTCATCGATCCGCGCACCACGTCGCCCTTGGACGAAGAGACGATCCTAGAAAGCGTGGAGCGCACGGGCCGCCTGGTGGTGGTTGATGAAAGCCCGCCGCGTTGTTCGCTGGCCGCGGATATCGCCTCCATTGTCGCAGACAAAGGATTTAAGTCGCTGAAGGCGCCGATCAAAAAAGTCACTTGTCCGCATACGCCAGTGCCATTCGCGCCGACGCTGGAAGACGCGTTCCTGCCGAATGCAGCGCGCATTATTGAGGCGGTGAAAGAAGTGAAGACCTATGGCTGACGGCGAACGAGCGCGTTCGGTCGATTGGGCGGCGCGGCGCGCGGAGATCGCCCGGCGCCAGCAGCGGGCCTATGTGGAACGGGTGCGCGGCGGCCGCGGCGATCTCGCTCCGGAAGGCGCCATGGAAAACGACGCGCGGGTCTATACGGATCCGGCGCGGTTCCAGCGCGAGCTCGAAACGGTGTTCCGGGACCATCCGATCCTTGTCGGTCTCTCTCATGATTTGCCGCAACCGGGATCGATTTTAACATTCGACGAGCTTGGCGTCTCAATCATCGTTGTGCGGACGAAATCCGGCGCTGTTAAAGCCTATCTTAATATGTGCGCGCATCGGGCGATGATGCTCGTCGATAAACCTTGCCGTAAAAACATCATCACCTGTCCTTTCCACGGATGGAGCTTTGATCTTGACGGCAATCTCGTTGGCGTGCCGGAGCCGGAAGCCTTTGAGAATGTCGATCGGGCGGCCCGCGGGCTCGTGCGTGTTCCCGCAACCGAGTGGGCGGGCATGATTTATATTCTGCCGCGACCCGGTGATGACGAAATCGATATCAAAGGTCATCTCGGCGACTTCGCGATCGAACTTGAACAACTCGAGCTGCATCAGTCGGAGCCGGTAAAGGCCGGCGTTCTCGATGCGCAGTGCAACTGGAAATACGCCCTCGACACTTATGGGGAGGGTTATCATTTCCCGGTCCTCCACAAGGAAACGGTCGCCCAGTTCAACACCACCGAAACCCTCTATGAGGCGTTTGGGCCGCATTCGCGCATGGGCTGGCCGTCCATCGACATCAAACAATTGCTCGACAAGCCGGAGAGCGAATGGCCAGAGCCTTTCTATGGCGGCGTTCATTATCTCTTTCCGAATTCTATTCTCTTTTACGGATCGGTTGGCGCGAGCGAGCCTTTCGTTCAGATCTTTCGGCATTTCCCCCGCGGCGTTGACGCCATGCGGACCTATTTTGCGGTTTATTCCCGCGACGCCATTACGTCGGATGAATATCGGTCATTCGTTGAAGCCGCAGGTTATGACGGTACAGCCCATGTGGTAGCAACAGAAGATTATTGGGTCGCGGAAAACGGCTATCAGCGCCTTAAAACGGCGCCGGCGGGCTTTAAGGTGCTTTACGGCGCTAACGAACTTTCCTTGCAACATAAGCACCGCGAGATCGCGAAAGCGACCGGCATGCCGCTGGATGTTGTGGGCTGATGGCGCGAGAAGGGCTCATTTCCGCCATCGGTCCGGTGATGCAGCTTGCGTTCGTCCCGGAAGATTTTGACAATGCGGTCGCGCATTGGACGAAGACCATGGGCGTCGGGCCGTTCTTTTATATCGACCATGCGCCGATAGAAAACGTCATGTTCCAGGGCGCGCCGTCGGATGTCGATTTCGGGCTCGCCATCGCCTATTGGGGCGACATCCAGATCGAACTGATCAAACAGCACAATGACGCTCCGTCGATTTTCACGGCAGCGCCTTTCGCGAGCCAGGGCGACGCGCTTCATCATATCTGTCTGATGACGGACGATATTGGAAAGGCCGCCAGCGCCGTCGAGGCTGGCGGCGGCGATGTCATCGTTCGCCTCGACGTCATTGGCGGCGGCAAAGCTTTCTATGCGGATATGGGCGGCGGCGAGGGGTTGGTTGAAGTCCTCGAGCCGGGACCGAATAGCGCCCCGATGTTTGATCAAATGCGCGCCGCTTCTGTCGATTGGGATGGGAGCGATCCCATTAGAGCAGTGGGACAGGCGCCGTGAGCGTATATCTACAGTCAACATTGCAATGCAATGGCGCCCAATTCGAAAGATTTCTGGGTGTAATGGCTGAAATCAAGCCGATCGTTGAATCGGCAGGCTGGCGCCTTGATCGCGCTTTCTTCCATCGAACAGGACGTCTGAATGTCGTGATCGATATTTGGGAGCTCGACGATTTCAACGCCTATGACAAGGGCATTGAGGCGCTGCGCCATCACCCGGAATTTTCAAAGATCAAGAAAACCCTCGATGAGTGCTTGATGAGCGAGGACATCGTATTTCTACAAACGGCGCCATATGCGCCTTGAACGATTGACCAAGATAAGGAACGCCCGCGATTTCTGAGAGATTAAAAGACAAAGTTTGCATCGTAACCGGCGGCGCGTCGGGCATCGGCGAGGCGACAGTGCGCCGTTTTGTCGAGGAAGGCGGCCGGGTCGTCTTTACCGACATTCAAGACGAAAAGGGCGAGGCGCTCGCCAAGGCGACCGGCGCCCACTATCAGCGCCAGGACGTTACCGACGAGGAGCGCTGGGTCGGCCTTGTAGATCAGGTAAAGGCGGAGCATGGCCGCCTTGATGTTCTGGTGAACAATGCAGGCGTTTTTCAGGCCGCCACCATCGAAGAAATGACTGTCGAGGGCATGCGCGCGGTTCTCGACGTCAATGTGGTGGGGCTTACCGTAGGGTGCCGCGAAGCCATCCGCATCATGAAGGAAAATCCGGGCGGTCCCAAGGGGGCGATCGTCAATGTGTCGTCAATCACAGGATTTTTCGGCCTTGCAAGCGGCGTTGCTTATACGGCGTCCAAAGGCGCGGTCCGGCTGCTCACCAAATCCGTCGCCGTTCACTGCGCGCGAACCTATCGCAATATTCGCTGTAACTCCGTGCATCCGGGCGTCATCGACACGCCGATGAATCAGGCGGCGTTCGACGCCTCCGAAGACCCCGCCGCCATGCGCGAAATGTTTGCGGGCATTCAGCCGATTGGCCGCATGACGGAACCGGAAGAGATCGCCAGCGGGATTTTATATCTCGCCTCCGATGATGCGAGCTCAACCAACGGGACCGAGCTTTTGATTGACGGCGGCTGGCTTGCCGCGCCCAATCCGCTTTGAACATTCAGTACAGGAAAGAAGATGACGCAAAACAGACAATGGCTGATCAATGACCGCCCACTCGGGCGACCGCTAAAGGACGGCGACTTCAAGAAAGTAACCATCGATGTGGGCGCGCCGGGCGAGGGCGAAGTTCTGGTCAAGGTTCTCTATCTTGGGTTCGATCCGGCGCAGAAAGGATGGATGGAAAATATCGGCGGCTATGTGGCGCCGACGGAGATCGGCGAAGTGATGCGCGGCAGCGGCGTTGGCGAGGTTATTGAGTCAAGGCACACCGATTTCGCTACAGGCGACAAAGTGAGCGGTATGTTGCGCTGGCAGGATTATGCGTTGCTTCCCGCCGCGGAGTTGCAGAAAGTACCCGTTGACGAACTCCTGACCGCCAATCTCGGGGCGCTGGGCACGACCGGCATGTCGGCCTATTT
>JANQOV010000068.1 GCA_028285645.1 Hyphococcus sp. | reverse complement strand
GCAAACTCCCATCAATCACTAACATCGGGCCCGATTGGGTGGCGTAAGCCGGCGGCGGGCGCTTCGTCATCAAGAAAACACTCGTTTCCTCGACGCCTGCAAAACCGTTTTCCAAAATGAAGAAAATCCCGTTTGGCTTTAAGTGAAAGTTGCCGGGGCCGTTATTGTCGTTGATAGGCGTTACGTCTTTGCCGGCCCCGCGATAATAGCCCACGGGCGATCTATCTTCGTGATACATGCCGGCGTTCATGGCGAAGACAAGGCGCTCGCCGGCGCCCGAAAGCGCCTCGTTTACCCAGTTGAAATGCTTGTAAGGCTCGCCGGCTTCATTGTTGAGAAAGAGCCGCATATCAGCGCCGGGCTGAAAGCGGCAGACCACATAGTCGGCGCCGTCATGGGCCTGCTCAGCGCAGGGGCCATCCGCTACCTCAGTGCTGTTTCCGGCTTGGCCGCCTTCTTGCGCATGAGACGCACAGGCCGCGCTCAAAGCAGCCAGGATGGCGGAAAGCAAAAAACACCGTACACGGCGGAAGCCGTGACGGTTCTCTATTAATTTGACCCTAACGCAACCTGACAATGGCATCGGTCTCCTCACCGCAGCTTAAGCCTTTGGGATCCGGCGATGAGGAAATCGACTTTGAAACGCAACACCTTTGCGGAATGCCGCGCCCCAATCGCTCCGTCCCTGCGCCGGCATGACCCGGATCAGGTTCGAAGGGTTCATCTCAGTCCCATTTGCCCATTGCTCCCTGGCGCGCATTGCTTGTCGGTCGCCCTTTATCGAGTTTGTCGGGCAGACCTTGAAGGTGCGCGTCGCACGAGCTGTCGTTCATTGGCGACAGGCGGGACGCCCCTCGGAACAGAAAAAAGCTTGGACCAATTCTACTGCGATTTCAAGAAAAATCGGCGCCCGCTTGCGTGAAAGTAATTCACAATTTTAGGGGTTTTTGGACGTTTCAGCGCGGGACGCCAGGGCAATTGTCTGTGCAATGACGGTTCGCATCGCTTCTTTTGAATGCTCGACTGTCAGCATATCAATAATCTCGCCCGTCTCTGCATCGACGAGCAGCGTAAAGCCCGTAGCGCCTTCAAAGCGCGGATAGACGTCCCCAAGCCCTTCTCGCTCAGCAAGCTCTTTAATTTCCGCGCGTTGACCAAACGTGAAATCAAGCTCAACGAATTTTACTGGCTTGCCGGCAAAGTCTGGAATGACCTTCGCAAGGCGCGGCTCCAGCACCTTGCAGGCGGAACACCATGCTGACGAAAAAGTCGCCGCAACGACTTCCGGCTCGCCTTCATAGGTATATTCGGCGTCGGTCGCAGACGTGCGCCCGGCAATGGCGAATGCGGCAACGCCAATCACAAGAATGGCGGGAAGGAGGAAATCCTTAAGGCGTTTCGTCGCGGCCATGGGCTTTACCATTACATCTTGAGTTTATTTGATTAGGATCATTGATAATATTGCAAGCTCTATGGAAACAATAGCGCGCGGACAATACCAACAGCTTCAAAAGGGTGTGAGACGATGACGGAAAAGGGGGATCAGCCGGACTGGCAAGGGTTCGATATCAAGGAACTCGTGGCGAACCTGCCGGAGAAGCCGGCGCACTATCAGGAGTTTTTACGCGTGCCCGCCCTTTCGCTTGGGCTCTATCATCTTGCGGCGGGCGCGCAGGACCTGCAGGGGCCGCACAATGAAGACGAGGTTTACTACGTCCTCGAGGGCAAGGCGCGGGTGCGCATTGGCGAGGACATTCGCGTGGTCGGCCCGGGGTCAATCCTTTATGTGAGCGCCACAGAAGAGCATTCGTTTTTCGAAATCGACGAAGATATGACGCTGCTTGTCTTCTTCTCGACCGCCCACTGAGCTACCGCTCGCACCACGCGGTAATACGCTCAGTCCTGAAAGGGATCGCGCATCAAAATCACATCATCGCGCTCAGGGCTGGTTGAGACCAACGCCACCGGCGTTTCGATGAGCTCCTCGATGCGGCGGACATATTTCACGGCCTCGGCCGGTAAATCCGCCCAGCTCCGCGCATTTTCCGTCGATCCCGACCAGCCGGGAAGCGTTTCATAGACAGGCTCCGCCGCCGCCTGATTGTCAGCGCCCGCGGGCAAGTAATCAAACCGCTCGCCGTCAATCTTGTAGCCAACGCAGACATTGAGTTCGTCAAATCCGTCAAGCACGTCGAGCTTGGTGAGCGCAATCCCGTCGACGCCGGCGATTTTAAGGGACTGGCGCACCAGCGCCGCATCAAACCAACCGCAGCGCCGCTGTCGCCCAGTCACCGTGCCAAATTCATGGCCACGCTCACCAAGACGGCGCCCAACATCATCATTTAGCTCTGTGGGGAACGGCCCCTCGCCCACTCGTGTCGTATAGGCCTTAACAATGCCGAGAACGTAATTGACGGCGCGGGGGCCGAGGCCTGAGCCGGTCGCCGCCTGGCCAGCGACCGTATTCGATGACGTCACATAAGGGTAAGTGCCATGATCCACATCCAACAGCACCCCTTGCGCGCCTTCAAACAAAATCCGTTTGCCCGCCTTGTGCGCTTCGTCGAGCACCCGCCATACCGGTTGCGCAAAGGGCGCGATTTTTGATGCAACCTCGATCAGCGCAGCGCTGAGCGCGCCTACATCAACATCCGCAGCGCCAAAACCGCGACGCAACGCATTATGATGTACAAGGAGGTTTTCAATCTTTTCGGTCAGACGCTCGGGGTTTTTGAGGTCAACAATGCGCAACGCCCGGCGCCCGGCTTTGTCTTCGTAAGCGGGTCCTATGCCGCGTTTGGTGGTGCCGATCTTAACACCGCTGGCGGCGCCTTCGCGCAGCGCGTCAAGCTCCTGATGCACTGGCAGGATCAGTGTTGCGTTTTCTGCGATGACGAGATTGTCCGGCGTGATCGCAACGCCTTGGCCAGCAAGCCGATCGATCTCAGCAAGCAGCGCAAAGGGGTCAACCACCACGCCAGAACCGATCACGCCAATGCAACCAGGACGTATGACGCCCGACGGCAACAGCGAAAGTTTGTAGGTTTCACCGTCGATCACCAGCGTATGACCGGCGTTGTGGCCGCCCTGAAAGCGCACCACCACGTCAGCCCGCGCCGACAGCCAATCGACAATTTTGCCCTTGCCCTCGTCGCCCCATTGCGCGCCGATCACGGCCACGTCGGCCATATAGTCTCTCCACGATAACGGATGTTGCAGCGCACCTTAGGCTTATTGCGTCCCACGTCAAACAAGGGGGCGCGATGGCGCGTCATTGAGGCGACACCGCCCTAAATTGTCATTAGTAAGGGAGCGCCCTCGCATCGCCGTGGGCGTCGGTCAATCCGGGAGGGCCCCATGAAGAAGCTCGCGCTTATCGCAACCGCCGCGATGACTGCGTCCTGCGCCACGGCGCAAGAAACCGCCGCTGATGCGCAAAGCGCCGCCGCGCAAACCCCGCCGCCGAACCCATGCGATGCTGCGCCGTATCGCGCATTCGATTTCTGGCTCGGGGATTGGGAAGTTTTCGATGCGGCTGGCGCCAAGGCCGGCGAGAACATCATTTCCAAAGAGGAATATGGCTGCCTGCTGTTGGAAAAATGGACGAATGTGCAGGGCGTCACCGGCCAGAGTTACAACTTCTATGATCCGGGCCTAGAGAAATACCGACAGGTCTGGGTGTCGCGCGGCGCAGTCATCGACTATGCCGGCGGCCTTAATGACGCAGGCGAAATGGTGCTCGAAGGCGACATTCGCTATCACAATGGAACGTCAGCGCCCTTCCGCGGCACATGGACCTTACAGGAGGACGGCACCGTTCGTCAGTATTTCCAGCAATTTAATGCGGAGACGGATGAATGGGGCGACTGGTTCACAGGGATTTATAAGAAGCGCTCTGAGGGGGATGGGTAGGCCAAAACTCGAGCCCTATACCCGACACTGTCATCCCGGCCGTTACAAGCATCCAAGCGCGACCGTGGTTGGCAAATGCTTGTTAGAGCCGGGATCTCCCGTCGCCACCTCAGTCGTCCTTAGGGAGATCCCGTGTTAGCAGCGCATCACTTTGTGCTGCACAGCACACGGGATGATGGCCGAGCGTTTCGAAAGCACGGGAGAAACTAATCCCCCAACGCCTCTTCAACTTGCGCCAGACGGTCCTTGCCGAAAAACATCTCGTCGCCGACAAAGAATGTCGGCACGCCAAAGGCGCCGCGCTCAACCGCATTCGCTGTGTTTTCTTTCAGTTTGTCTTTGATGGCGTCAGTTTGTACGGCCGCCAAAATCTCATCCGCCGGCAAACCAGCAGCGGTCAAAACCTCGGCCACGACGCCCGCATCACCCATGTTCTTTTCTTCCTCCCACATGGCCTTTGACACGGCGGCGATATAGGCGTCGGCGAGCCCAAGCTTTTGCGCAGCGATGTGCCCGCGCATCAGGAGGACCGTGTTAATGGGAAAGTTGGGGTTCATCTTGAACGGAAGTCCGTGCTTTTGAATATAACGCTGCATTTCAAGCATTTCATACGCCATCTTTTTAGGGATATTGCCGAACGCAACCATTGGCGCCTGGTTTCCTGTCTCCTTGAAAATGCCGCCAAGCAGGCAGGGAATGATGTTGATGTCGGCGCCTTTTTCAGCGGCAATGTCGACAAGCACTTTGTGCGCGAGATAGCCATTAGGGCTGGCGAAATCAAAAATGAAGTCGATGGTCTTGGTCATGGTGTCTCCTCAGTTGGTCAAGAAGCATGCTTGCGTTGCTGCGGTCCGCCAGCTTCAGTGGGAATTTGCGAAAGGCGCTTACGCACCGCTTTGCTGGCGGCCGGCCCCGGTGTGATGGCGAGATCAGACCACGCAAGGCGTTTCCCGCTTTTTGTTGTCGGTTGAAATTTTTGCAGTGGTTTGTTGGTCTTGCGTTCAACCACTTGCACAAGCTCGCGGCCGGCCCCGTAAATATGGTCGTTGCTCCATTGCAGCATGGCGATCAGAACGGGCTGCATGGCTTTGCCTTTGTCCGTTAGTTCGTAGGCGTAGCGCGTGCCGCGGTCGCCGATATCGCGCTTTTCAAAAACGCCCTCGTCAACCAGCAAGGCAAGCCGGTCCGCAAGCAGGTTCTTGGCGATGCCGGTGTTGCGTTCGAATTCATGGAACCGCGATGCGCCATAAAAGGCCTCGCGGATGACAAGCCAGGTCCAGCGGTCGCCGACAATATTGAGCATGCCGGCAATGGGGCAGTGTTGCGTGTGGCGCTTCACGAATGCTTTTCCTCGGTGTCCATGGGGCTGACAAAAAAGTTGCGTTTTGCAACTAATAACGCTATTGGTTTTAAATTGCAACTATTTGAAATGTGGTTTTGGAGCCTGACCGATGAAACCTGTTTGCTTTGTGATGGGGGCCGGCGCCGGGATTGGCGGCACGGTTGGCCGCAAATTCGCCCGCGAGGGCTATCACGCGGTCTTATGCCGCCGCAGCGACGAAGCGGGCCTCAACGCGCTTGTGGATATCATCAAAGACGAAGGCGGCGACGCGACCGGGTTCTTAATGAACGCCGTTGACGAGAACGCCATTGAGGACCGCGTTGCATTTGTTGAAAAGGAAATCGGGCCCATCGAGGTGGTGATCTACAATCTCGGCGCGCAAATTGGCGACCGCGTCCTTGCCGACACCAGCATGCGCGCTTTTGAAATGGGCTGGCGGCTTGCAACCTTCGGGCTTTTCCGGCTCGCCAAAACAGTTTGTCCCCTGATGGAAGAACGCGGCGGCGGCAAAATCCTTGTCACCTCAGCAACGGCGGCGGTGCGCGGAAACGCCGGACAACATTCCCATGCTGCGGCCATGGGCGGGCGGCGCATGCTTTGCCAAACTTTAAACGCAGAATTTGCGCCCAAGGGCATTCATGTGGCGCATATCCTGGTCGACGGCGCCGTTGACGCCCCTGACACCCTCGGCAAGATGCTTGGCCCTGAGCTGTTCAAAAAGCTACGGGAGACAAAGGGCGCTGAAGACGGTCTGCTGCAGCCGGAAAAAATGGCGGAGACGTATTTTCATATTGCTAGCCAACATCGCTCGGTCTGGACCCACGAACTTGACCTGCGCTCCTATTCAGACGTTGCCTGGTGGAATCACGTTTGACGGCGATGCTGACTAATTAACCCGCAAGCACAAAGAACAGCACAGCCCCTAAAACGTCAGCGCCTTTGCCTGGCGGACATGGGAAATCGCCCGCACTTTTTCCAAAAGCTCGTCGGTAACAGGATCGTCAACGGCGACCAATGCGATTGCTTCCGCGCCCGGCGCCGAGCGCCCAAGGTTAAACGCACCGATATTCATGTTGCTTTCGCCAAGCGCTGCGCCAAGCGCGCCGATAAAGCCCGGCTTGTCGTCATTGGTCGTATAGAGCATGTGCGGCGCAAAGCCGGCTTCCATCTCAACGCCCTTGATTTCGACGATCTTCGGCGCCGGGCCAAACAGGGCGCCGGATACCGTGCGGTCGTCGCGCTCAGTAACAATCCGTAAACGGATGACGCTTTCATAGCTGTCCGCGCTGTCGCGATAGGTTTCGGCTATAGCGATGCCGCGGTCTTTGGCAATGACCGGCGCGTTGACCACATTCACTTCAGATAACATCGGCTTTAAGACGCCTGCGACGGCGGCTGCGGTCAACGGCTTGGTGTTGAGCTTGGCGACAGCGCCCGCATAGCTCACTTCAATTGCCGAGATCGACGTTTCCGTAAGCTGGCCGGCGAACGCCCCAAGGTCTTCCGCAAGCGCAATGAAGGGCTTGAGCCGCGGTGCTTCCTCAGCGGTGATCGACGGCATGTTGAGCGCATTCGATACAGCGCCGCGGGTCAGAAATTCAGCCATCTGTTCGGCGATCTGGATGGCGACATTTTCCTGCGCTTCCCGCGTCGAGGCGCCAAGATGCGGCGTTGCAACCACAGCCGGGTGACCGAACAGCGGGTGCTCCGTCGCCGGTTCTTTTGCAAATACGTCGATGCCGGCGCCGGCGATCTTGCCTTCGTCGAGCGCGTCTTTAAGCGCCTCTTCGTCAACCAGGCCGCCGCGGGCGCAGTTGATGACATAGGCGCCGTGCTTCAGCTTGCCGATGTTTTCGCGGCCTAGAATGTCTCGGGTCTGATCGGTAAGCGGCGTGTGCAGCGTGACAATGTCGGCGCGCGCCAACAGCGTATCCAGGTCGACCTTCTCAACGCCGAGCTCGACAGCGCGGCTATCCGTTAAAAACGGATCAAAGGCGATGACGCGCATCTTAAGACCAACGCCGCGCTCGGCGACGATAGAGCCGATATTACCGCAGCCGATAACGCCAAGGGTCTTCCCAAAAACCTCAGCGCCCATAAAGGCCGACTTTTCCCATTTGCCTGCGTGAGTCGATTGATTGGCCTGCGGAATTTTTCGCACCAGCGCGAACATCATGGCGATGGCGTGCTCGGCGGTGGTGATGGCGTTGCCATAGGGCGTGTTCATGACCACGATTCCCGCCGCCGTAGCGGACGGAATATCGATATTGTCAACGCCAATGCCGGCGCGGCCGATGACTTTAAGGTTCTTGCCGGCGGCGATGACAGCTTCCGTCGCTTTGGTGGCCGAGCGTACCGCAAGCCCGTCATAATCGCCGATGACCGACAGGAGGCGGTCCCTGTCTTTGCCAAGTCCGGGCTCGTAATCGACATCGACGCCGCGGTCTCTGAAAATGTCGGCGGCGGTTTCGCTTAGCGCGTCAGAGATGAGAACTTTGGGCATTTTTTGTCTTCCGTTTGTTGATCGGTTTAGAAAATAAAGCGTGTCTGGAATGGGCGGGAGTTGGCGAGCGCCAAACTCAAGCGCTCGCCCTTGCCTCTTCGAACGCCCAGTCGAGCCAGGGCGTCAGCGCTTCAACGTCGTCGCGTTCAATGGTAGCGCCGCACCAGATGCGGAGACCCGGCGGCGCATCGCGATAGCCGCCAATGTCAAACGCAGCTTCTTCGTTTTCGAGAAGCGCCGTCATGCGTTTTACGAAGGCGCGCTGCTCTGCTTCATCAAGGGCGGCAAATCCCGCATCGACAATTTTAAGGCATACGGAGGTATTCGAGCGGATCGCAGGGTCGGCGCATAAAAACTCGACCCATTCCGTGCGCTCAACCCATTCGCTAAGCGTTGCAAGGTTTTCTTCGGCGCGGGATTGCAGGCCCTCAAGCCCACCGACGCTCTGCGCCCATTTGAGCGCGTCAATATAGTCTTCAACGCACAGCATAGACGGCGTGTTGATGGTCGCGCCTTCAAACACCCCTTCGATGAGCTTGCCGTTCTTTGTAAGACGGAAAAGCTTCGGCAAAGGCCGCGGCGGCGCATAAGTCTCAAGGCGCTCGACGGCGCGCGGACTTAAGATGAGCA
Organism: Hyphococcus sp.; assembly: GCA_028285645.1. Classification (GTDB taxonomy): domain Bacteria; phylum Pseudomonadota; class Alphaproteobacteria; order Caulobacterales; family Parvularculaceae; genus Hyphococcus. Next base: position 80,345 of record JANQOV010000068.1, on the reverse strand, counting down.
TCCCGTGAGCGGCTTCCCCGCCCATAACCTTTTGCCATGAGAAGGTAACGACATCGAGCTTTGACCAGTCGATCGCCTGCGCAAAAACCGCCGAGGTTGCGTCACAAATCACGACACCTTCGCGGTCATCCGAAATCCAGTCCGCATTTGGCACGCGCACGCCTGAGGTTGTGCCGTTCCAGGTAAAGACAACATCATGTGAAGGATCGACCGCCGCCAGATCGGCAATTTCACCGTATGGGGCGTCAAGGACGCGCGCGTCGAGCTCAAGTTGCTTGACGGCGTCAGTCACCCAACCTTGCCCAAAGCTCTCCCAGGCAAGCATATCGACCGGACGCGCACCCAACATCGACCACATGGCCATTTCAACGGCGCCAGTGTCCGATGCCGGTACAATGCCGATGCGATAATCCTCGGGCACTTCCAGCATCGCCCGCGTGCGATCAATCGCAGCTTTTAGGCGCGCCTTGCCGAGCTTTGAGCGGTGCGATCGCCCAAGCGGCGCCGTTGCCAGATTTTCAGGAGACCAGCCAGGGCGCTTGGCGCAAGGGCCGGAAGAAAAATGCGCGCGCGCAGGGCGCGTCGCCGGTTTTGAAACAGTCATAATGTATCCCATCCTTACAGATGGCGCGCGCACCGTTGGGGGTGCGTGGCCCAACCGCTCTATTCGCAATACCGGCGCCATCGTCAAGGGAAAGATTTGTGACCGCCCAAGAAAGCAGGAATATCGCGCCGGAGCAGAAAGCGCTCAGCGGCGTTTTCCAAAGCGATGAATTAGCGTGAACACTAGCGCCTCGGCGCAAGATTCGATTAACCGCGATTTTCAGGTAGTCCAATGGGATTTCGTCGCCTAAGGAGCATACGACGTTACTCGCGGTGATATCCGCTCTTTCGAAAGACCAGGTTTTGGCAACACCCGCCACTTCTTCTCACACGCCCGCACAGTTAACGGACTGGGCGTTGCTTTTATTGCTCGTGGCGCTTGGCGGGTTTTCGTTCACGATGATCCGCGGCGCAGTTGAGACCATTCCGCCGGCTGTGGTGACCGTAGGAAGGCTGTGGGTCGGCGCAGCTTTTCTCTACGTGATCATGCGGCACGCCGGACGCCGTTTCCCGCCGCTGATTGATTCAACCTCAGGCAGCCAAACGCTTAACGTTGAGTGGCGCTGGATGATCCTGCTCGGCGTCATTGGTTATGTAACACCATTCTTCATCTTTCCCTGGGCGCAGCAATTCGTCGAAAGCGGCCTTGCGGGCATTTACATGGCGTTCATGCCGATATGGACGGTGGTGCTCGCTTATTTCCTGGTTGGCGAGTCCCTCGGGCCCCGAAAAATGATCGGCTTCCTTTTGGGCCTTGTCGGCGTTCTCATGTTGATGGGGCCTGAAGTTGTCGGGCTTGCCCAAAACGCCGCGCTTATCCCACAGGCGGCAATGCTGTTTGCAACCCTGTGCTATGCAATCTTTGCGGTCCTTACCCGCAAGGCGCCGCTCATCAAGCCGCGCGTCTTCACCGCCGGGACATTGCTTTGCGCTGCTATTTTCTCAACGCCGATACTGCTGGCGACAGACTTAAATGTCAGCGCGTGGTCGCTTACAGGCGTACTAAATGTCATCGGTCTTGGCCTTGGGCCGACGGGTCTTGCCGGCATTATTATCGTTATTCTTATTCAACGGGTGAATGCGGGATTTATGGCCCTGGCGAATTACTTAACGCCGATCTGGGCGGTCGCCATGGGCGCGCTTATTTTTCATGAACGCCTTGCGGCATCGTCTTTTATCGCGCTCGCGGTTATCCTTGCCGGCGTCGCCATCAGTCAGCGCCAGGGTTCGCAGCGTCCAACCGCGCCGACCACTGTTAAGCCAGACAATCAAACGACGATCTGACCGCGCATCACCAATGCTGCAGCGCCGCCAATCCGCACCGATTCAACAACGCTGTCCTTGGTTTCAAACTCAACCTCAATCAATGCCGGCCGGCCCATTTCAATGCCCTGTTCGATCTTCCAGCGGTGAACGCCGTCATTCAGGGTTTCACTCAGCGCGACTTGTCCCGGAAACGTCGCCGCTGCTGAGCCCGTTGCAGCGTCTTCAAAGACGCCGGCGTCAGGGGCGAACATCCGCACATGCCAATCAACATCAGGCGATGTCCCGCCATCCGCATAAAGATAAACGCCAACAATGTTCTCTAGGCCCATGGCGCCCCAATCTGCGCTGTTGACTTTGGCCTTTGCCACCACGTCCAGCGGCGCCCGCGCGCACACATAATCAACGCCGGCGCCCAGGCGCCGCGGTTTGTGTTGGCCGCGATCAATTGACCCTTCAGGAAGGCTAAGCGCTGCTTCGATAAGGTCAGCAGACGGCGCATCGCCGGTCTCTCGCGGCGCATTGGGGTTTTGAAACTGCGCGAAGGGCGCCGCGCCATCGAAATTTGTCTCAACGGGAAACAGCCCTGCATTGAGTTCAAGGGTAAGCCCGCCGGAAAGCCCGCGCGCCTTCGCGACAGCGATCGCCGTTCCCACAGTCGGGTGCCCCGCGTAAGGCATTTCATAAGCAGGCGTGAAAATTCTCACCCGCGCCGTATGATTGGGGTCCTCTGGCGGCAACACAAAAGACGTTTCAGCGAAATTAAACTCCCGGGCGATGGTTTGCATTTCATCGGTTCCGAGCCCTTCCGCATCCATCAGCACCGCCAACTGGTTGCCGGCGAACCGCTCCGCCGTGAACACATCCCAGGTTTCAAAGTCATAGTGTTTCATTTTTTGCTCTCCTGGCGCAGGCGTCGCCCATGATCCTGCGCCGCGTTCTTCCGCCTCAAAGCAGGAGAAGACAAGCGAAAAATACTAAGCCGATGAATAGGCGCGGGCCTTAGCGGTTAACCGCCGCACAACCCCTCTTGCGTTCCGATATGAGGCCGCGAGGATGAGTGGCCGTTGCCGCTGAAGTCAGCGCCCACGGCATTGACGAATACCGTATTCGGGCCCCGCGAAGTACCGCTCGTCGGTTCTACGTCAAATGTAATGGCCTGGCCGGTGCGCGGGTCGCTGCGGTCGTAGAACTTTTCGATGACGGTGGTGTCGCCCGATCCTTCTCCGGGCCTTACGACAGCATCGGCCGGCGTTACATTCGACACCCTTCCGCCGCCAACAATCGCGCGCGCCATAGCAACGCCGCCCGAATCGCCAACGGTGAGCAACAGGCGGGTTGGAAATCTGCGCAAGACAAAGACATTCAAGCCGAGTTCCGTCATAGGCCCGCATGTCAAATCCGTTGATAGCACTTCAGCAGGATCACTCGACGCGATGATCCGGTTGCCTTCATTCACAGCGCTAATCCGCACCAACGGAAATTCAGAATCACTCGCGGGTATCGTTGTTTCACAACCGCTTGCGAGCAAGGCGGCGGCGAACAGGCTAAAGATTATCGTGGACTTCATTTGCTTACTCCCCAGTCAGCAATTGCAGGTTAACCGTACCACGGCGCTGCCGCTCCTCCAACGTGCACAGATTTGGCTATTCGCCAAAGGGCTTAACGCTATGAGCATGATTGAGCGGCCCTGCGCCTTCGCCAAAGCCCGGCGCGGTTTTGATGGCAAGATGCACGTAAGCGACAGCGCGCTTCACCGCCGCCTGCAACGCAAGCCCTTGCGCAAGCCCAATGGCAATTGCCGAAGCAAGCGTGCAGCCAGTGCCATGGGTTGATGTCGTTTCAAGGCGCGGGCTTGAAAACACCCGAACGCCGTCGGCGGCGACAAGTGCGTCTTCGACAACTTCGCCGCTTAAATGTCCGCCTTTGACCAGCGCAGCCTTCGCCCCGCGTTCGATCAACGCTTTGCCCGCTTCAATCATGCTGTCGCGATCAGAAACGGCAAGCCCTGTAAGCGCTGCAGCCTCTTCGCTGTTGGGCGTCACCACCGCCGCCAGCGGCGTCAGTTTTTCAAGGATCACGCCGGCAACGCCTTCGCCCGCAAGCGGATCGCCCGATGTCGCAACCAGCACTGGATCAAGAATGATCGGGATTGAAGACGCATGATCGCTTAGGACGTAGGCAATGGTCTTCGCCGCTTCCGCATCACCAATCATCCCGATCTTGATGGCGTCAGCGCCGATGTCGGAGAGAACGGCGCGGATCTGCGCAGCAATAATCTCCGGCGCGGTCGGGACAATGTCAGTGACGCCCTTGGTGTTCTGCACCGTAAGCGCTGTAATCGCCGCTGCTGCATAACCGCCAAGCGCTGTTACGGTTTTGATATCCGCCTGAACGCCAGCCCCGCCTGAGGGGTCCGAGCCTGCAATAATGAGAACACGGCCTTTCATGGCCTCAAGTCTACGCGCCTTTATGAAGCGTAATCAACTTTCCGTGAAATCGCCGCGAAGCCATCAAGATTGCGCCCTCATTGCTCATTAGACGGAGGAAAATTCAACGAGACGGAGGGGAAAAGCCCCATGACCGCAAATGGATTGCTTTGGGTCGGCCTGATCAGCTGCATCGGCGCGTTATTGACGCTTCTTTTTCGGGAAGCAGCGTTCAGACTTGGCGCTGACGCCGGCGCCGCCTGGTTGCTATTCGGCTTTGGCGTTTTTCTGATTTTGACATCAGCCTTCGTGACGGTCAGCACCGGCCAGACTGGCGAGTGCGGTCATCGCCGCCGAAACGACCCGCATTAGAATTTTTGTTCGCGCGCCTGAGCCGGCCTTCGTCCGACAAAAGCTTCATATCCGGCGCGCAAGTTTTCCCGTGTAGTTTTGTGCAACTGTTACAAATTCACTCACGGCAACGTGTGCCCGTTCATAATTGTGACGCGAATTGGACGGCAATTGGCGCCAATCTCGCCGCAATCAATTGTCATCTTGTGGTTCATGGAAATCCGGCTGGGGCAAGCACGGAGACCTCCAGATGAAATCTCTCTTTCAAGCTATTGCTGCGGGCGCCGCCGGACTGCTAGCGCTTGGCGTTTCAAGCGCCTATGCGGACCAGGATCGCAGCGCAAAGTCTGCCTATTGCGATAGCCGATACGATGATTGTTACGAACGAGACCGCTACCATCGTTCCGGCGCGAAGAGGAATTCGGGACTAAGCATCTCGGTTCGGGTTGGCGACGATTATCGCTATCGCGACGCCTATTACAGAGGCCGCTCAAACGGCTATCGCAGCCGCGTTGTGAACCGGCAAGTGTTTGACACCCGCTATCGTGCGCGCATCGTCCTCACCGAAGAAATTCGCTATAACCGTCGCGGCAAGCGCAGGCTGGTCTGCACCGTCAGAGCACGGGGACCGGAAGCGAATTATGTATCAGTGCGCCGGATGCATCGCATCGCCAATCGCGCCTGTTCACCGCGCGCAAGAGTTCGGGTGCTGACCTAACCCACAGAAGCTTTTTCAAAACAGAAAAACAAGCCCGCCGGCGGAACCATTCGCCGGCGGGTTTTCTTTGGTTGATGTCACCGGACAGATTTCATGCGCCGCCTAACATCAACGTTGCGCGCGTTTGGCGCTTGCCTGCTAACAACGCCGTCATCCCAAATTCAATTTGGGATCCAGAGCCGTTATGCACTGAGGTCGCCGCTCTGGATCCTGACTTCCGTCAGGATGACGAGGAAGGCATCAAAAAGCTGTTTGATGCAGAGACTCTGCGCTACGCCTTTAACAGATTACGCCTTCGCATCTTTCACCGCGTCGCAGATCGTCGCAACAACGGCTTTCACCGCGCTCGCGTCTTTGCCCTCGCCCATCACGCGAATCAACGGCTCGGTGCCGGATTTGCGGATGACCAAACGTCCTTTTTCGCCAAGCTGCGCCTCGCCGGCCTTGATCGCCGCTTTAACGCCCGCATCTTCCAGAGGGTCGCCGCCGTTAAACCGGACGTTCTCAAGGAGTTGCGGGAAGGGTTCGAATTTGTTGCAGACATCGCTGACGCGGCGGCCTTCAGACGCAATCACCGCCAAGACTTGCAGCGCTGTCACAAGACCATCGCCAGTTGTTGCAAAATCGCTCAAGATCACATGACCGGAGGGCTCGCCGCCGATATTCATGCCCTTGGCGCGCATGGTTTCGACCACATAGCGGTCGCCGACCTTAGTGCGCTCCAGCGTTAAGCCTTCGCTTTGCAAGAACCTTTCAAGGCCCATATTCGACATGACGGTCGCCGCCACGCCGCCGCCCTTTAAGCGATCGCGCTTTTTCCAGAACTGCGCAATCACCGCCAATATCTGGTCGCCATCGACAATTGCGCCTTTTTCGTCGCATATGATGACGCGATCAGCGTCGCCATCAAGCGCAACGCCGATGTCGGCGCGATATTCACGCACCGCATCCTGCATTTGCTTAGGCGATGTCGAGCCGCAGGCCCGGTTGATATTGAAACCATTCGGCTCAACGCCGATCGGCTTTACATCGGCGCCAAGCTCCCACAAGACGGTTGGCGCAACTTTGTAGCCGGCGCCGTTGGCGCAATCGATTACGACGCGCAATCCTTCAAGCGATAAGGCGCGCGGGAACGCTGCTTTTGCAAATTCTATATAACGCGCGCCAGCGTCTTCAATGCGCTTAACGCGACCGAGCTCAAGCGATGGCGCAAGGCCAACATCAGGATCGTCCTGCATCAGCCGTTCAATTTCGAGTTCTGTCTCGTCAGACAGTTTAAAACCGTCGGGGCCGAAAAATTTAACGCCATTGTCATGATACGGATTATGGGACGCGGAGATCATGACGCCAAGATCAGCGCGCAAGGACCGCGTGAGCATCGCCATGGCCGGCGTTGGCAAGGGACCCAAGAGAAAAACATCCATGCCCGATGCGGCAAAGCCCGCGGTCAGCGCCGGCTCGATCATATAGCCGGAAAGGCGCGTGTCCTTGCCGATCACCACCCGGTGCCTGTGTTGACCGTTTTTGAAGACCCGGCCGACCGCCATGCCGAGGCGCAAAATCGCGTCCGGCGTCATCGCGCCGGCATTGGCGAGCCCGCGCACGCCGTCGGTGCCGAAGATCTCTCGTTTTCCGCTCAACTGGTCGTCGCCCCGCATCGCGTCCCCGAAACTGCTACGCCCCGTTCAAAGAGTAGACCACAAAGGAAAGCAAGTGTTTAACTGAATTATGCCATTTTTTTGATGGCGGCGGCGATATTTAAGGCCTGCCGGGTCGCCGCAACATCGTGAACCCTTAAAATCGAAGCGCCTCGCCGCCAGCCCTCCAAGGCGGCGGCGATAGAGCCGCCAAGACGCTCCTTAGCCGGGCCTTCCCCGTCGAGAGCCCCAATAAAGCGCTTGCGCGACGCGCCCAGCAGCACCCGGCAATCAAGCCGCGCCAGCTGATCAAGATACGCCATTAAGGATAAATTGTGCGCCAGCGTTTTGCCAAACCCGATCCCCGGATCGACGATCAGCCGTTCCCGTGCGATGCCGGCGGCGACGCATAGTTCTACCCGTGCAGCGAGATAGGCCGTCACTTCAGCAACCACATCAACATAGGCCGGATCATCCTGCATGGTCTTAGGCGATCCCTGCGCGTGCATCAGCACGACATCGCAAGCCATCGACGCCGCCGCTTCAACGCTTGTTTCGTCAAACGTCAGTGCAGAAACATCATTCCAGATGGCAGCCCCTGCTTCGACAGCGGCGCGCGCTACTTTCGGCTTGCGGGTGTCGATTGAGAGTTGCGTTTTGGACTTCGCCGCCAAACCTTCGATGACCGGCAGGACGCGGCGCAATTCTTCATCGACCGGGACAGGCTCAGCGCCCGGCCGTGTAGACTCCCCGCCGATGTCGAGAATGTCAGCGCCTTCTTCCGCGAGCCTTAATCCGTGCTCGATCGCCGCCGCCGCATTGCTGAATTGTCCGCCATCGGAAAACGAATCTGGCGTGACATTGACGATGCCCATGAGGGAGGGTTCGGGGGTTTGTGATTGGGGATTAGTCGTCGCCATCCGCCACTCTAATCCCCAAATACCTAATCCCTAATATCAAGCCGGGCTCGGCTCCATGCCGCCAGTTCCTTTCGGCTTGTCGTCCGTCGCAGTTGCGCCGGCTGTGGGAACGGAGCTTGGCGGCGTGTGATCCTCCGTATCGGTGGGATCATCGCGGGTGATGGTTTCGCCAGCGATGATTTTGTCGATTTCTTCGCCGGTCAGCGTTTCATATTCCAAAAGCGCCTGCGAAAGCGCTTCCCACGCATCTCTGCGCGTTGTTAGCACTTCTTTTGCCTTGTCAAATCCATCCGTCACGAACCGCTTGATTTCATCTTCGATAAGTTTGGCGGTATCGCCGGAGATCGTCTTTGAGCGAGCGATGGACTGGCCGAGGAACACCTCGCCCTCATCTTCCGCATAAGCGATGGGCCCAAGTTTTTCGGAAAGGCCATATTGGGTGACCATCGCCCGGGCGATCTTGGTTGCTTGCTCGATATCCTGCTGGGCGCCGGAGGTGACTTTCTCCTTGCCGAACTTGAGTTCTTCGGCCACACGCCCGCCCATGGCCATTGCGATGCGCGCCTTCATCTGCTCAAGGCTCATGGAATAGCGGTCGCGCTCTGGCAGATACTGCACCATGCCAAGGGCGCGCCCTCGCGGAATGATGGTCGCCTTGTGCACCGGATCGTTGCCCGGCACGGAAAGTCCGACCAGCGCATGACCCGCCTCGTGATAGGCGGTGAGCTGCTTTTCATCCTCTGTCATCACCATGGAGCGGCGCTCAGCACCCATGAGGACCTTGTCCTTGGCGTCGTCAAATTCTTTTGCGGTGACAAACCGCTTGCCGCGCCGCGCCGCCAAGAGCGCTGCTTCGTTCACGAGATTGGCAAGATCAGCGCCGGAAAAGCCGGGCGTGCCCCGCGCAATGGTGCGGACCACAACATCGGGCGCCAACGGCACTTTCTTGATGTGAACCTGCAAGATTTTCTCACGGCCGACAACGTCAGGGTTCGGAACAACCACCTGACGGTCGAAACGGCCCGGGCGCAACAGCGCAGGATCAAGAACGTCCGGACGGTTGGTGGCGGCGATCAGAATAATGCCTTCATTGGCTTCAAAGCCGTCCATCTCGACCAGGAGCTGGTTCAAAGTCTGCTCGCGTTCGTCATTGCCGCCGCCGAGACCTGCGCCGCGATGGCGGCCCACTGCGTCAATCTCATCAATGAAGATGGTGCACGGCGCGTTCTTTTTCGCCTGGTCGAACATGTCGCGGACGCGGGACGCGCCAACGCCGACAAACATTTCAACAAAGTCGGAACCCGAAATCGTGAAGAACGGCACATTAGCTTCGCCGGCAATGGCGCGAGCGAGCAATGTTTTACCTGTGCCGGGAGGGCCGACCAGCAGCGCGCCTTTCGGGATCTTGCCGCCGAGGCGCTGAAACTTCATCGGGTCTTTCAGGTACTCGACGATTTCTTCGAGCTCTTCCTTTGCCTCGTCGATGCCGGCGACGTCGTCAAAGGTAACGCGCCCCTGACGTTCGGTGAGCAATTTCGCCCGGGACTTGCCAAAGCCCATGGCCTTGCCGCCGGCGCCCTGCATCTGGCGCATGACAAAAAAGAACAGCGCCAGGAAGAAAATCAGCGGCAGGATGTTGAACAGAAGCTGCACCAGAATCGGCAGTTCTTCTTCCGCTTTGATCTGGGTCTGGACGCCTGCAGCGTCGAGCCTGTCCGCAATCGCCGCCTGACCATTTTCAGGAATGGTGGTGACATATTCGCCGCCTTCCTTGAGCTGGCCAGAGACTTCCGTACGGTCGATCTGGGCGGTGCGAATATCGCCATTGTCGATACGGGCTGCGAATTCGGAGTAATTCAGTTCCTGGGGCTGCGGGCCGGGGGTGGAGAACTCCACCAGTTGCAGCGCAACCACGAAAAACACGATCACGAGGCCCCAGATCAGGAAATTGCGTCCGTTCATTATTGGTCCTTTGCTGACAGGCAGGCAGACTTATTCCATACGCACAGTATGCGCTGAGAGATTAGTAGATAGGCGTTAAGAAAGCCCCGCGCCACAAACCGGCGGGAAATTTCTTCATTTCTACTAAAATCTAATGATCGGAAGGCGAAACTGCTGTTCCGGAAGGGCTTTTATGGCGCATTCCGGACCTCCCAGCACCGCGCCGAGGCCGCCTACGCCAATGAGCTCGCTGCCGCGAAAGACGCCAGGCAACGTCCACAGCGCTTCCTTAGGCCCTTCTAATCCGACTGACACGTCCTGCGACCGGTCTCGTCCCAATGGGCAAATCTCTAGCGCTTCGGCCCCTTTGTTCTCGATCACAAACCGGCGATCGAACAAAAGGCGCGCGCCGGGCTCCAGCATCTTTGGCGCGAGCGGCGCAACCCCTTCGCGGCCAAACACCGCCGCCGGCTCTCGAACAAACCAGATTTGATCTTTCCGAAGTTTCATCAAAACGCCGCCGAGGGTTGCCGCGCCTGTGTGGATGACATCATGCAATGCTGCTGACGCCGCCTCTTCGTCAGCGCGATGGGGGGCGCCAGCGACGGCCTGTAAGATGCGGGTGGTAAGCGAGCCGATGGCGGGGTCGGTCAGTTCGGGCAATGTCCTTTGCATGTCTAATCGCGCGCCGCCCCATTCGAAAAAGGCGCCGTCCGCGCGCTCGAACAATGCAAGTTCTCTTTCCTCCAGAAGCGCCCGCGTCTTTTGCATCTTCACGGCGGTTTGCACGAGCGCGTCTTTTGTCAGATCGCCTTGCGCCTCAAGCTCGGCCAGAAGCTTGCGCATACGAATGCGTTCAAAGCCCGTATCCTCATTAGACGGATCATCGATAAATAAAACGCCCGCCGCTTCAACCGTTGCGGTCATGCGCGCGCGGGAAAAGTTGAGCAGCGGCCGCAACAGCCTGATCGGCGCGCCGCCGCCCGCTGCGATCAATGTTTCCGCCGCCATACCGCTTAAGCCCCGGACGCCGCCGCCGCGGGCAAGGCGCATCAGAACCGTTTCCGCCTGATCGTCTGCGGTATGCGCCGTCAGGAGCGCATCAACGCCGCGGGCCTCGCACGCTTCCGCGAGAAGTCGATAACGCGAATGGCGCGCCGCCGCCTGCACGCCGCTTGTCGGTTTTTTGCCTTCCCAAAGAAGCGTCTCGTGGGCAAGCCCTAAAGCCTCGCACCAGCCGGCGACATCTTGCGCCTCTTCAGCCGATCCCGCCCGCAATCCATGATCGACGGTAAGCGCAAGAACTTCAGCGCCTGCCTTTTCTGAATATAGCGCTGCAAGCGCCGCCAACGCCATGGAATCGCGCCCGCCGGAAACAGCAATGGCAAATCGCGACGGAACGCCGAGCGCATCGCAGCGCGCTACAAACTCTTCAAGACCAACACGTGTTGCGAGCGACGGCGCCGTCAACGCTTCCTACTGACAATCGATGCGCGCCATTTCGAGATTGGCGCGATCGACCACTGGTCTTGCCGCATTGGGAAACTTGGCCTGCATAGACTTAAAGACCGTGCACGCCTCTTGTGGACGGTCAAGCCGGGAAAAGGCGGTGCCAAGTTTCAAATAAGCCTCCGCAGCACGCGGATCGTTCGGATATTCGCGAATATGCGCGATGAAGACGTCAGCCGCCGCTGCGTTTTCGCTAAGGGCGAGATGAATTTCACCGAGCCGGAATTTGGCGTCAGGGGTGCGCGGATGGTTCGGAAACGCTTCTGCGTAAAGCGCAAAGGCCTGCTTGGCGCGCGCGTAATCGCCCTGCAGGAGAAAGCTTGAGGCGTAATCAAACGCCGCATCCGGATCGAGCGGCAGCGCGATGTCGCTGGCGATCTCAGGCGCCGCGCCTGCGGCGCCAGCAACGGCATTAGCGCCGCCGGGCGACGCCTCGCGCGTGATTTGATCCGCAATCGGATCACCTGTTGTAAGATCAACCGGCCCGCCGGTTGTCGGCGGCAAGCCCGGCGCCGTTGCGCCGCCAATCGGCGCTTCGCCAGAAAGCGCCGCCGTAACCGCGTTCAGCCGCGCATTGGCTTGATCAAGTTGAAAGCGCAGTTCTTCGATTTGCCCGGTAAGGTCCTGAATGTGCCGTTCAAGTTCGCCGATGCGGACCGTCGCCGCAGCTCCAGCGGGAACGCTTTGTTCAAGCTCCGCAACACGCGCCTGCAGATCCCGCACGTCCTGTTTCGTCCCGGCAATTGCAGGTCCGGCCATTGCGACCGCAGCCGCGCCCGCCAGGGTGACAAGAATTTTCTTCACACGCATATCACTTCATCCTTCAACGCTGCCGGCCATGACGCCGCCAGAAAGGGTTATTTTAGCGCCATTTGCACGGGGCGCTACTCTCCCGCGTAGTTCAATAAACGCCTGCCTGCGGCGAAACCATGGCGATAAAGGGACTAACGCCCCAAAAAAGAAAGGCGCGCTGCTCTTCGCGAAAACAGCGCGCCCTCTAAAGTCCAAATCGGTCAGCGATTAAGAGCCGACCGAAGAAATCGTCGTCGTTGCATTGCGGTTCAGCGACCAGGCTTCTTCCGTCGAACGCGGATCAAGCGGGCGCTCTTTGCCGTAGGAAACCGTCGTGATCCGTGACGAGTCGACGCCGAGGCTGCTCAGATAGGCCCGTGCCGCTTCAGCGCGGCGGGCGCCGAGCGCAAGGTTGTATTCGCGCGTGCCGCGCTCGTCGCAGTTGCCGGCCAAGACGATCCGGGTTTCCGGATATTCTTTCAGCCAGGCCGCCTGCCGAGAAAGCGTCGCCTGCGCCTGCGGGGTCAAGGTATATTGGTTATAAGCAAAGAAAACCCGATGCCCTGCGGACTGCTCCAGATCCTCCTGGCTGCCAGGCACAGCGCCCACAGGCCCTGATCCAGCGCCAGTATCCGCACCCGCTGTTGTGTCAATGTCCGGGCCTGTGCTGCTTGCGCATGCGGAAATGAGCGCCAAAGACGCCACTGCCCCTGCAATTTTCAAAAACTTCGTGCTCATTTTTTCCTGCTCCACTTCCCCAAACGCTGGGATATTATTGGACTTTTGCGAGCGCGCCCCCGCTATTAAGCCCCTCTATTGAACTGTCTAAAGCGCCGATCGACTTAAAACACCTATCATTGCTTTGTTTCCGTACCGTGTCGGTCAAATCCTAAAATTTAACCAATAGGAGAGTCGTAACCTTAGCCGCGGGCGCAATCAAGAACGGCTGTTCCGGCCCGAGAATGAATTTTCCGTTACGAATCTCCCTGTTTTACTGGGGTTTTAGGGCAAAAGCGGCGACCAGGCTGGATCTGAAGCGCCTGCGGGGGTGCGAATTCGCCTTAAATTTCTGCCCGTCAGGTCAACAGACCAGAGGGAAGCATCGCCCCCTGAGCCGTCACGGCGGGTCGGCGTTTGGCGATAGAACATGATGACCCGGCCATTGGGCGACCAGGTGGGCCCCTCGTCGAGGAAACTCTCCGTCAAAAGCCGTTCGCCAGTACCGTCAGGCCGGATAACGCCGATATAGAACCGGCCTTTGTATTGCCGGGTAAACGCGATGAGATCGCCGCGGGGGCTCCACACTGGCGTCTGATAGAAACCGTCGCCGAAGGTTATTCGCTTCTGGCCGCCGCCATCGGCGTTCATCGTATAAATCTGCTGGGAGCCGCCGCGGTCGGACGTAAAGGCGATACGCCGGCCGTCGGGCGACATGGTCGGCGACGTATCGATTGACGGATTATCCGTCAGCCGCGTTAGACGCCTTGTCGCCAAATCCATTTTGAACACATCGGAATTGCCGTTGCGCTCCATGGACATGATCACTTTGGTGCCGTCGGGCGAAAAGCGCGGCGCAAACGTCATGCCGCGGAAGGTGCCAAGCTGCTCCTGCTCGCCGGTCTCGATATTGAAAAGATAGACCTGACCCGGACGATTTTGGAAAAGCGCCATGTAAGTGATCTGCTGCTGGGTGGGTGAAAAGCGCGGCGTCAGCACCTGATAGTTGAGGCCATCGGTAAGCGGGACGGGATTTGCGCCGTCCTGGTCCATGATCATCAACCGTTTGGTGCGGTTTTGTTTGTCGTCGGTTTCGTGCACAAAAACGACGCGTGTATCGAAATATCCCTCTTCGCCGGTCAGGGTTTTGTAGACAAAGTCAGCAACCTTGTGGGCGGCGCGGCGCCAATTGTCAGCAGGCGTCTTAAAGGCGACGGCGCCGAGCTGTTCGTTTGCATAAACGTCCCAGACGCGGGTCGATACCTGCATGCGGCCATCGGGCAGTTCTTCGATCTCGCCGGCGACAAGCACTTGTGCATTGATAATCCGCCAGTCCGCGAAACGCGGGCGGGTGTTAACGCCGAATTCCTCGCGATTGTAGATATAGGCCCGCTGATCAATGACTTGAAACAAGCCCGAGCGGTCAAGATTGCTCATCAAAACGCCAGTGATGTCGCGCCCAAGGGCGCTTGCATTGTCGTCGCCGCCGATGAAGTTGGGCACCGCGATTGGCATCGGATCGACATTGCCTTGGGTAATGTCGATGGTGACGCGGGCCTGGGCGGCGCTGGCAAAGGCCGCTGCCATGGCTGTCAGGAGAATTGCAAAAAACCGTTTCATCTTTCTACTCTCTTTCAAGCCCCCGCTTGGTTACTTCACGCACGAGGTTGATCAGCGCCCGACCATCTGGCTCGGGTCGAAATTGGCTCTAAATTCCTTCCAGTCCGCATACCGGTCAGCAGGAAAGAAATCGTATGGCTGACACGCAACGACTGCGCGCACGGCGACCTGCTCGGCGACTTTCCAGAACCGGTTGCCTGATAGATTGATTTGCATGGCGTTCGCCACCCGCGGCGGCGACGTGAGCGTTCCATCGGGCTGCAGCTCAAATTCAAGGGTGACGATTAGCTTTTCCGGCTCGGGCGCGCCAATGATCGCGCTCGCATTCCAGCAACGCTCGACCGCAGCGCGCATTTTGGCTTCATCGCTCGCAGTCAAGCGGTCGCCTGCGCCCACAGCGCGCCTTGGCGTTTCAGCGACTTCCGTCGTCTCTGACGGCGCTTCGCGCGGGGCCTCTGTGCGTTCTTCGTCTTGTTCCCTGTCGATCAACTGGGACAGCGCATCTAGATCTAGCTCAGCGGTTTGCGTTTCTTGCGGCTCAACCACGGGCGGTTCTTCCGGCGGCTCAGGCTCGGGTTCGGGTTCTTCCTCAACAGCTTCCGGCTCCGGCTCAACAGGCGCGGGCTCCGGCTCGACCTGCTCCGGCGGCGCCGGGGTTTCTTCGATCTCCGGCTCCGGCAGATCAGGTTCTTCAATTTCTTCGGGTTCCGGCTCCGGTGCGGCGGCGGGAA
The DNA here is from genome assembly GCA_028285645.1 of Hyphococcus sp. GTDB lineage: Bacteria > Pseudomonadota > Alphaproteobacteria > Caulobacterales > Parvularculaceae > Hyphococcus. The sequence goes on along the minus strand of JANQOV010000068.1, from coordinate 65,114 downwards.
TACTGGTGGTAAGGTCAAGCTCCGCCTGGCGGATGAGTTCCACCGGAACATAGGGCTCGGCTTCAACAGACGGGCGCCAGCTTGCCGGCAATTGCACGAACGCAACTGTCGCCACAGCGATATGAAGCACCAGAGAGAAGAAAAAGCCGAAACGCATGAAACAAGCGGCCTTCTTTGGCTAACGTCTTAAGGCGAGCCCACGGCTCATTCGAGTTCCTGATCGGTGACAAGGCCGATCTGCGTAAACCCGGCGGCGTTGATGCGGCCCATCACGCGGGCGATATCGCCATAGGCGCGATTTTTGTCGCCGCGGATGAAGATCCGCTGGTCATATCCGGCGGTGGCTATCGCCTCGAGATGCGACACGAGATTTTCATATTCGATCGGCGTTTCCTGAACGAATATGGTTCCTTCCGCGGTGATCGAAACGGTAATCGGCTCGCCGGCTTCCTGCAGCGGGTTCGCCGATGTTTCAGGCGTATCGACTTCAATGCCGACGGTTAAAAGCGGCGCCGCCACCATAAAGACGATGAGCAAGACCAGCATGACGTCGACAAACGGCGTCACATTGATCTCCGCCATCATCCGTGTACGGCCGGGCTGATGACGCCCGCCGCCGGGATTGAGCTGCGCGCCCATTAGCGCGACCTCTCGTCAAACTGCCGCGAGAGGATCGCCGAGAATTCATCGGCAAAGCCCTGCAGGCGAACAGCGAAAGAATTCAAAGATGCAGAATAGCGATTGTAGAAAACAACCGCCGGGATCGCCGCTAAGAGACCAAGAGCGGTCGCAAACAGCGCTTCGGCGATGCCAGGCGCAACAACCGCAAGATTGGTGTCCTTGGTAACCGCGATTGCCTGGAAGGCGTTCATGATGCCCCAGACGGTGCCGAGGAGACCGACAAAGGGCGCAGCAGACCCCACCGTCGCCAGGACGCCGAGATGCCGTTCGGCTTTTTCAAGCTCGCGCGCCACCGTGACATTCAAGATTTTGTCGATGCGGTCCTTGGCGCCGATCACTAGATTGTCTTTCGACGTCGTTCCCTTTGAGCGCGTCCACTCTTCCATGGCGGCGGCGAAGACGCGGGCCATCGGGTGATCCGGCTTGTCGCCCAGTTTGCGGTAAAGATCGTCCAGCGGCTTGCCCGACCAGAACATATCTTCGAACCGGTTGGACTTGCGCTTTAGCCGGCCGAACACCATCGACTTGTCGATAATGATCGCCCACGACCAGACCGATGCGATGACGAGGATGGCCATGACGGTTTTGACAATGGGGTCTGCGCGAAAAAACAGGCTCCAAAGGCTGAACTCACCGCCGATTGCGGCTGTTGCGACTTCTGTCTCCATTATCTCGATATCCCCTGATAGGGCCCGGCTTTTGTCATTGGGCCACAAAACAAAACCAAAACGACGCTTCCTTGCTCTTCTTCAACGTCATTTGCCCTATAGCGCCAATCCATTAGCAGGCTAGGGGCAATATTTCTTCATCGCGCCATACCATGCCGGCGCGCTGGCGAACCCATGGTTAACACTGATGGGGCTTCGATTTAATCCCCTATGCCGCAGAAATCGGGCAAATTGGCGGCTTTTGAAAGCCGGCATTTGGGGCGTTGCAAAGATTTAATGCCAAGTTGCGCTGACCACCGGCGGTTCAGCGAAGCGCCTTAAGAACGCACTGACGCTGCAGCGCTCGGCGCGGCGTTGTTTTGGCGTTTGACAACCTTGAGGCGCAAAGCTGGTTTTTCGACAAGCCGCCAGCTGAGGACCGCAAGGCAAAGGGCAATCGGCAGGGCGATGGCGAAATTAACGGCCCAGCCGCTGCCCGGGAGCGCCTGCTCCACAACCTGCTGCACCGGCCAGCCCCAAAGATAGAGCCCATAGGAAAAGTCGCCGAATCTGCCGGCATGGCGCACAGACCCAAGCGACGCGAAGGCAAGATAAAGCGTCAGATAAGCGCCCGCCAAAGCGAAGGCGACGACAAGACCGCCCATCAATGTCGCTATCACAAGAACGCCAGCGGCCGCCGCCGCCAAACGCGCATCAAGGACAATGCGGTCGGCAGCAAGAGCCATCATTGCGCCCACAAAAAACGAAGGACCAAGCAAAGAGAGCTTGAACAGGAAGGCGCCGGCAGAGCCGCCAAAAAATGTCCACGCGCCATCGGCAATGAGGATCAACAACAAAAAAACCACCGCGCAGCCGAGCGGTTTCAAGAGCCTAGTGATCCCAAGCACCGCAACAAGCCCATAACAAACCGCTTCAAACGCAAGCGTCCAAAGCGGCGCGTTGACGGTCGCAGGAAAGGGCGCATCAGCAAAGACGCCCGGCAAAGAACCGACGCTATGGATGAAGACGCCATTCAAGAGGAACGCCCACAACAGCGGCGAGGAAAAATATTCGCCGAGCGGGGCGTTGGTAAGGATCGGACCAGCAACCAGCGCAAGCAAGCCGACGCAAACAAAAGGCGCCGGCAGAATACGCAAGGCGCGCTTGCGCAAGAAGACGCCCAAATGCGGCGCCGCTTGCCAGCTTTTGGTGATCAAAAAACCGCTCACCACAAAGAAGATCAAAACAGCAAGTTCGCCGAGGCTGATTTGCCCGGACAAAACTTCCAAGGGCTCTGTGTCACGGGTCCCAGTGGTGATTTCAAAGCTATGAGAAAAAATCACAAGCCCAGCGGCGAACAGACGGATGGCGTCGAAATTATTGCCGGCGGCCCGGCTTTCTTCCCAGGCCGCAGCCAAAGTGCGGGGGTTCCTCTTAGCGCGCTTCGTAGTCAACGATCGAACGTCCTTCGCCTAAATGCGCAAATTCTGGCGGCGAGGACTTAACATTCCCCTTCGAGCTGGCTTGCGGTAGCAGAATGAGACTCAAAATTTTTCCAATATATCAGGAGGAAGACGCCGCGCGCGGCCTGACAGCGACATACAGGCGGCCTCCACTTCGGCGCGAGCGATCAAATCCTCATCGCGCCAGATTTCCTGATTCAGCGTCATGCGCGCGCCTTTAACGGAAACAAACGCGGTGCGCACTTCCAGCAGATTGTCGATGCGCGCCGGGATTAGCCATTCCGTGGTCATTTTTCTGACGGCGAAAGCAAGCGGCTCGTCTCGCGCCAAAAGCTCAGTGTGCGACACGCCGCAAGCGCGAAGCGCTTCGGTCCGCCCCCGCTCAAAAAACTTCAAATAGGCGGCGTGATAAACAACGCCGGAAAAATCGGTGTCTTCGTAATAAACGCGCACCGGAAACAAAAAATCCATAGCCATTACACTTCCAAAACGATCCCCGGTGCGTTATTTTAGTGGCTTGCTTCTTGCTAGGCAGTATGGGGTTGGGGGAGAAGCAATGCAATTACAGGATCGGCGCAAGCCGACGGTCAAATTACGCAACACCGTAAAAGGATTGGCGTTGGGCCCCGCCTCGGCGATGGGTGTTTTGCGGCGAACGCCGGCGTCGGCGCAGCGAAGGAAAGCCGGCGTCGCGGTTCAGTATTTTGGCGATACGCTTAACTATGACGGTCCCACGCGCATGCATGAGCAGCGGCTTGTGGAATTTGAAACGCCGCGGCCGCTATTTGAGACGCGCGCCAATGTTTTTTATTCGCCGAGCGGCATGGCGTGGGTCGATGGTGCGCTGCACCAAGCCTACAGCGTACGCATGCCATCTCTCTTGGAAATACTGCGGCGACCAAAGGCGAAGGCTGCGGTGATCGATGAAGCTGTCATTGTCGAGTGCGATTATCCCTATACCTATGGCGACTGGGTGCAAACTTATCTGGGTACGGTCTTATGCGCGGAGCCTTTGGGTGCGCCGCTTTTATTGCCTGCGTTTCTTGCAAAAAAAGATTATGTCGCCCGCGACCTAAAGCGCGCAAATATTGATTACATTGTCGCCGACGAATGGCGATGCATTCGCCGCGCAAAAATCTTACGCAAGCAAACACCGCTGCTTTATTGGACTGAGCGGGAGGTCGATGCTTATCGCGCAAAACTCGCGCCGGTAAGGCCAGAGCCAGAGCCCGGCAGCATCACTTATCTTGGCCGGTTTGATTTTGTCGGCGAAGCAGCGACCCGCCAGTATCCAAGCGAAGTTGTCGCAACCATTGTAACGAAACTCGGCGGACGTGTTTTAAGGCCGGAAGATTTGTCTTCAGATAAAGCGGCGACCCATGCCCGCTATACGGAAACCGTGATCGCTGATCACGGTTCCGCCGTCGCCAACATCCTTCATTGGCGGCCGAAAAACGTTATCGAACTTTTTCTCAATGACTGGTGGCCAAATAACAATCTGTTTTTGGCCCACCATTGCGGCGCCCAAAATATCGGCGCTGTACGGGTTGATGGTCGGTCGCCGGAAGACATCGAATGGCGGATCCGCGCTTGCCTTGATCATTTCGGCACACCGCAAAACCTCAAACCAAATGAAAAAGGCGAACTTAGCCGCGATGCGGCGCCTGTCGATTGACGCTGACGGTGCATTACAGTGAACCGGTTAGTCCAACGGCTTACGCTTGTAGGAAAAATACGCCGTCTCGTTTTCGTCTAGGCGCACCGCCGCCTTTAATTCATCAGGACCGGTCTTCACATAGGTAAGTCCGCCAAAGTAAGCGGCATTTTCTTCTAGAGCGACAAGCGGAAATTCAACATACCCGTCCTTTTCTTCCCAGCCGGCCAACTCGGGCGAAAAATGCTTCAGCTTCAAGATGATTGTGTCGTCAACTTCAGTGAACAGATAAAATTCGTAAAAGCCGGGCGCGGCATCTTCCTTGATGAAAGAAAAGGCGCCCATCATCTGACCGCCGGCGGCGGGCGCGATTAGTTCCGTTACGGTTCCGCCAAGTCCCTCGCCTTGCCAATGACCAGCGAGCCAGGCCAGCGCTTCGATTTTTGCCGGCGGCGAAACCTCGCCCGCTTCAAGGGTTTTAACGTCAATCTCCTCGCCCGCCGAAGCGCATCCGATTAAGAAGGTGCTGATCAAGACCGAGAACAGTGCTGTGCGTTTCATAAGCGCTCCCCGAATGCGTTGTTTGATTGCGTCGCACGACCATGACGCGGAAGCGGCCTATTTTTCGACAAACAAATCCGTGCTTGGGCCTTTTGGCGGTGCAAGGCCCAAATGTTTCCAGGCTGTCGACGATAAAACGCGGCCCCGGGGCGTGCGCTGAATAAGCCCGCATTGCAGAAGAAAAGGCTCAACCACATCTTCGACAGCGTCGCGGGCTTCAGCGAGCGAGGCGGCAAGGGTTTCAACGCCCACCGGGCCGCCGCCAAAATGCTCCGCAATCAACCGGAGATAGCGCCGGTCGAGCGGGTCAAGGCCAAGGCCGTCGATCTCAAGACGCTTGAGCGCCTTGTCGGCCACTTGCCGGTCAATCTCGCCCGCCCCTTCGACCGTCGCCACATCACGCACCCGGCGCAGCAAACGCCCGGCGACCCGCGGCGTGCCGCGGCTGCGGCGAGCAATTTCAAGGGCGCCGTCTTCAGACATTGGCGCGACGAGTTTTTCGGCGCCGCGAGCGACAATGCGGCAAAGCTCTCCATGGGAATAAAATTCAAGTCGCACCGGAATGCCGAACCGGTCCATCAACGGTTTCGCTAAAAGCCCCGAACGGGTCGTTGCGCCAATCAGCGTAAAGCGCGGCAAGTCGATTTTCACCGAGCGCGCCGCCGGCCCCTCACCGATCATTAAATCTAGCGCGTAATCTTCCATGGCGGGGTACAGCACTTCCTCAACGGCGGGGGTTAAGCGATGAATTTCGTCAATGAACAAAACATCGCCCGCTTCCAGATTGGTGAGCAGCGCCGCGAGATCACCCGGCTTGGTGATCACCGGTCCAGAGGTCGAACGGAAATTAACGCCAAGTTCGTTGGCGACGATTTGCGCTAATGTGGTTTTGCCAAGCCCCGGCGGTCCGTGAAACAACACATGGTCGAGCGCTTCTGCTCGCTTCACCGCCGCTTCGACGAAAACCCGCAGATTGTCCTTGGCCTGACGTTGACCGATGAAGTCATCGAGGCGCTTCGGCCGCAACGCAGCATCAGCGTCCTCCGGCTTGCGCTCCGGCTCAATCAGGCGGTCGTCGTTGAATGCAGGTTCAGCCATTATCTATCCGTACAAAAATCTCAACTCAAGCCGCCAATTCCTTCAGCGCCGCCTTGATGAGCGCCTCAACGCCGGGCGCGTCCATGGCTTCAGCGGCGCTAGCGACTGCGCGGCGCGCCTCGGCCCCGTCATAACCGAGATTGGCAAGCGCCGAGACCGCGTCAGCCCGGGCGGCAAGCTGCGGGTCGGATGATTTTGCCGCCGCCGTTTTGCGCGCCGCGACGATCAACGGTTCGCCCGTTGCGCCGGCAAGCGCGCCGACTTTCGATTGCAGTTCCGTTGCAATGCGTTGGGCGATTTTCTTGCCGACCCCATGGGCGCGGGAAATGGCCGTGACGTCCTCCGCCGCGACCGCGTCGTACAACGCCGCCGGCGGCAGGATTTGCAAAATCGACAGCGCATGTTTGGCGCCGACGCCTTGCACTGACTGCAACAGCCGAAAGCACTGCCGCTCGGCGTCATTTTCAAACCCGTAAAGTTTGATCATGTCCTCGCGGACATAGGTCTCGATCGAAACCGTCGTTTCATCGCCGGCGTTTAAATTCTGTAAGAGACGCGGCGCGGCAAAAATTTCATAACCGACGCCGCTAACATCGATGAGCGCTGTGTCTGCGCCGACGCCCGCAACCGTTCCCTTGAGCCGCCCGATCATGACGCCGCCTCCAATTTGCGCATGCCGCCATGATGCGCATGACAAATCGCAACAGCGAGTGCATCCGCTTCATCGGCTTTCGGCGCGCCGCACTTGGGCAGCAAGACTTTCACCATGGCCTCAACTTGCGTTTTGTCAGCATGCCCCCGTCCGACCACGGATTTTTTCACGCTGTTGGCGGCGTATTCGAACACCGGCAAGCCGCAATGGGCCGGCGCAGCGAGCGCCATCCCCCGCGCCTCGCCAAGAACCAGCGCATCCCGCGGGGAAGCGTTGACAAAGGTCTCCTCGACCGCAGCTTCCTTAGGTTTGAATTCGTCAATGAGGGTGCTTAGCCCTGAGAATATTTGCGCCAATTTTTCTGCGCGAACGGCCTTTCGTTTGGGTCGGATGACGCCGGAAGCGACGTAGGTCAGCCGCGCGCCGGCGACATCGATGACGCCCCAGCCCGTCGCCGCCGATCCGGGATCGACGCCAAGAATTCGAATCACTTCACTCATGGGCGAAACATGGCGCGGTTCGCGACAGAACGAAACAGGAATCTATTTGGGTGATGAGCGCGGTTTACTGCCCGGCGCTCGACATCTCAGCAATGATTTGGCTGCGTAACGCTTCCGCTTCCTGGCGGGTTTGGGGTTCCAGTCCGCCCTCTTCAGCCGCCAGCGAGCGATCAATCCACATGATCGCGCCGGCAAGGTCCTTTTCGCGGCCGTCGCCCTCTTTCAGGGCGACAGCGTAAAGAAACTGACCTTGCGGATCGCCGGCGTCTGCAGCCCGCTGAAACCAATCAGCAGCGCTTGGCGCTTCATCGCCTGTAACGCCGCCATGGGTCATCAGTCCAAGCGCCACATAAGCGGCGGTAAGCCCCGAGTCCGCTGCGGCTGTCATCCATTTAAGCGTCTTTTCCGGGTCCTTCTTGCCGGCAAGGCCAGCATCATAAATCAAAGCTAGATTGTATTGGGAATCCGCATGGCCCTGAACGCCAGCCTGCTCAAACCAGGCGGCGGCCTTTTTGTAGTCCTGATCCGTTCCGTCGCCGGTAAGATAAGCGACGCCAAGATTGTATTGCGCTTCCGCATCCCCAAGTTTCGCTGCTTCTTCAAAGAGCTGCAGCGATCGGCGCTGGTCCGGCTCTACCCCAAGTCCCTTTGCGTACATGTAGCCGAGCCGCATTTTCGCGCGCGCATGGCCTTGCCGTTCCGCAAGCGCAAACCAACCGGCGGCGGTTTCATCGTCCTGAACGACGCCATCCCCAAAATACGCTAACTCGCCGAGCGCAAATTGCGCGTCGGGCTGCCCCTGCTCGGCGGACTTCATGTAAAAAGCGATGGCGCTTGCTAAATCTTTTGGCCCACCCAAACCTTTTTCGTCGAGATACCCCATGAGGTGTTGCGCATCAGCGTCGCCAGCCTCAGCAAGCGGCGCCGCCATGGCCCGCGCTTTTTCGTATTCACCCGCAAGCAGCAAATCGAACGCAGCCGCTGCGGAAGCGTCTCCCGTCGCTTCCTCAGCGCGCACTTGCAGGGAAAGAAGGCTGATCGCCACGATAAAGGCGAAGATCAAAATCCTCATCATGACAATTTTGTAGCGGATTTTATCCATACGCGCCAAGCTTTCAGCGGCTCGCTGCTTCGAGCGATTGCGGCGTATGCTCGACATAGACCGCGCTAGCGCCCGCCAGTAAGGAAAGCGAGAACGCCATAATGGCGAACGCTGCTGAAGACGCTCTAAGGACCCACTTGTTCACCATCGCCATCCCGCCTGTTGATTGCCGTTGCGAGATAACGTTGCAAACCGCGTTCCGGGCGGGGTCGTTTTTTGGTTAAGGCCGCCGCGCCTTAAGGATGGCGGCTTCAAAGGCCGCAATGGCGGCGGCGGGCCCTTCGGGATGCGCCCAAACCGCAGAAGAGACAGCAAGAAAATCCGCCCCGGCGCGCACGAGGGGGCCGCAATTTTCCGGCGTTACGCCGCCGATCGCAACGGACGGAACCGTGGTCGCGAAGGACCACCATTCCAGCAATTCGGGCGTTGCGCGATACTGCGTCTGTTTCGTATCGGTTGGAAAGAAAGCGCCAAAGGCAACGTAGTCAGCGCCCGCCTCGCCCGCATCGAGCCCAAGATGTTTCGAATTGTGACAGGTAACGCCGATGGTTGCGTCATCCCCGAGCATCGCACGCGCCTTACCGTAAGGCGCATCGGACTGCCCCACATGAACGCCGTCGGCGCCCGCCTTGAGCGCTAGGTCGGGACGGTCATTGATCAAAAAAGCAACGTCGCGGGCTTTCGCGAGCGGCGCCAAGGCCTCCGCTACGCGCAAGATTTCATCGTCAGGCGCAGATGCGCCGTCGGGCGATTTCAGCCTTAATTGCACGCAGGCGACATCGCCTGCATCGAACGCTGCTTTTAATTGGTCGCTGAACACAGCGGCGTCTTCGATCTGCGGCGGCGTAATGAGATAAAGTCGGCAGGGCGCATCCATGGCGCGCTATATAGGCAGGCGAAGCGTCGTTGGCGAGACCCGCGCCTGCACGTTAGTGAGCTAACGCTCCGTCGTTTGCGGTTTCGCGCTCGGTTTGCGTTTCCTTGATTTTGGGTTTCAAAAGGCTCGCCTTGATCTCGTCAGGCACCAAATTATAGATCGCCGGTTCTGAAATATTCAGCCTACGGCGCACTTCTGATAGCGGCAATGGCAGCAATTCTTCGATGTCAATCGCCGGCAACCACGCCATGGCGCGGCTCATCTCGCCGGCTTCGTTAAGGGCCTTGATGATTGGCGTTCCGGGGCGTTCGAGCTTCTGAGCGATCATGCCAATGAACACGATGAGGCGGAAACCATTATTCTTGGACATGCGCCGCGTGACGACGAGATTGCAAAGTTCGCCAAGCGCATCGCGGCCATAGCCGGTCAACACGTGCCAAAGGTCATGACTGACATCGAGATGCAAAAACAATCGGCGAAACTCTTCGAACTGGGTTTCGCCGCGAAAATCGAGACCGGCTTCTTCCGCTGCGTCGATCAAGCCGTCCGGCGTCAGGTTTTCGCCCTCCATAAAGTCAAGATAGACCCGGCCAAGGCTGCCTTCAGGCATGGCGCGCAACGCTTCACGGTTGGACAAAATCTCTTCCAGCTTCACGGGCTCGGCGACAACCCGCCGACCGTAGTCGGTATCTGTAAACCGCCGAAATGTTTTTTTGGCGGAACCAGAAGACAGCGCCTGCACGATTTCGAACACCTGACGGGTGTCTTCTTTGTTGCGCAGGAGGCGCATGACCGAAATGAAGGCGTGCAGCGGCTTGTTTGGCTCCGAGGGCGGCGTCGGAAACCCGTTGATCCATTCAATCTGTTCGGGCGGGACTTCAGCGGGCGGTGTTGTCTCTGTCATGGTTGGGCTCACGATCTTGTTCGCGACAATACTACACTGATTAGTTTACAAAGACCATGGCGCCCCAAGCTGCAGGAAATTCAAGGACAAACAAAACCCCCGAACACGCATGCATTCGGGGGGCTCGCAATCGTTCATCCTTACGACAAGGGCTCGCACCGCCGCGTTAGCCTGCGCAGGACGCCTTGAATATGCTGTCGATGGTATCCGCCAGCATGGCGTCAAAAGCTTCATCGCTTTGGTCGGCCGACAAGCCTTCGGTAAGCGCGCGCGAGAAGCTTGCGATCATGCCGGTGTTTTGCGCGAGCTTTGCATTGGCTTCTTCGCGCGAATAGCCGCCGGAAAGCGCAACGACACGCATCACCCGCGGATCATCTATAAGCGACTTATAGTGGTTCGGCTTGTCAGGCAGCGTCAGCTTCAACATGATCTGCTTACCGGCGGGCAGCCCATCAAGCTGCTTGGTGATCTCGGCAAGCACCAGATCTTCAGCCGTGGCTTTGTCTTCAATCGAAATCGTCACTTCCGGCTCGAGAATGGGCACAAGGTCATGGGCGAGAATTTGTTTGCCGACTTTAAATTGCTGCGCGACGTTTGCAGCAACGCCCGCGGGATTTGCCGCATCCACAACCGAGCGCATCTTGGTGCCGAAAACGCCTTTGGCTTTGGCGCGTTCCAAAAGCGCATCAAGGTCAGGCATCGGTTTCATGAGCTTGACGCCGTCGGTTGTATCCGCGAGGCCCTTGTCGACTTTTAAAAACGGCACGACGCCGCGCTCTTCCCACAGATATTGTGCTGTGGGCGTGCCGTCGATGTCGCCGTCCATGGTCCGTTCAAAGAGGATCGCGCCCATCACTTTGTCACCAGTGAACGCCGGCGATTTGATGATGCGCGCGCGCATTTTGTGAATGAGGCCGAACATCTCCTCGTCATTCGACCAGGCGCTTTCATCAACACCATAAAGCTTCAGCGCCTTTGGCGTTGACCCGCCCGATTGGTCAAGCGCGGCGATAAAGCCGTCTTTGTTTGCAGCCTGCGCCGCCATGTCCTTATTCGTCATCGATACCTCCCGAGCGCCGATTAATCCTCCAGCGCCGCAACGCCGGGCAATGTTTTGCCTTCAAGCCATTCTAAAAATGCGCCGCCTGCGGTCGACACATAGGTGAATTGATCAACGACGCCGGCATGGGCCAGCGCCGCTACCGTATCGCCGCCGCCTGCGACGGCGACCAGATCGCTTTTTTTGACCTGTTTTGCGGCAAACCGCGCCGCTTCAACAGTCGCCGTGTCAAAGGGTTTGATCTCAAAGGCGCCGAGCGGGCCGTTCCAGACGAGCGTTTTCGCCGCTTCGATCCGTTCGGCGATCAGATCAACCGTATCGGGGCCCAAATCGAGGATCATATCGTCGCCCGCAACATTATCTGCGGGCAAAACCTCGCGTTTCGCGCCTTCCTTGAACTCTTTGGCGACAACAACGTCCGTCGGCAGAATAATCTCGCAGCCGGCGCTTTCCGCCTGCGCCATGATTTCCCGCGCTGTGTCGGCAAGGTCCGGTTCGCAAAGCGACTTGCCGACCGAAACGCCTTTGGCGAACAAAAATGTATTCGCCATGCCGCCGCCAACGGCGAGCACATTGGCGCGGCCCACAATGTTCAACAAAAGCTCAATCTTGGTGGAGACTTTCGCACCGCCGACCACCGCCATCATAGGGCGCTTTGGCTCTGCAAGCGCTGCTTTTAAATAATTGAGCTCGCGCTCCATGGCGCGCCCCGCCGCTGAGGGAAGGAGATGCGCCAAGCCTTCTGTCGATGCGTGCGCCCGATGCGCGGCTGAAAACGCGTCATTCACATAGGCGTCGCCATTTGCGGAGAGCGCCTTGGCGAAGTCAGGATCGTTTTTCTCTTCACCAGCGTGAAACCGCGTATTCTCAAGGAGCAAAATATCGCCGCCGCGCATGGCGCCGACGGCCTTCTCGGCGAAAACGCCAGCGCAATCGCCGGAAAACGCGACATCCCGATCAAGCAGCCTACTGAGTTCGGCAGCGACCGGGTGCAGTGACATCTCCCGCACCAGCGTTCCTTTCGGCCGGCCAAAGTGCGACAGGAGAATGACTTTCGCGCCCTTGTCGGCAAGTTCGGTGATGGTTGGCAAAGCGCGTTGAAGGCGGGTTGCATCGCTTACGGCGCCGTCCTGCATCGGCACGTTGAAATCAACGCGGACGAGAACGCGCTTTCCAACGACATCAAGTTTTTCGAGAGTGCGATGGCTCATGAATTTGTTCGTCAGCTTACTCTAGTCACACTTATAAAACTCCGTCTCACGCCCCTCAGCCGTCGTCAGCGTCATTCGATCATTATTGATCGAAACCGAAATATCGTCCTCGTAAGGAACGCCCTCTCCGACACATTGCCGGCGAATGCTATAAACGCCGGCCTCATCTGTGGCGACGACGTCCATCTCGCACTCATTTTCGTATCCTAAAAACGCCGTCTCAGTGATGGTGATGGGCAGCGCGTCGGTTTCGCCGGGCTTGTTGGCGCACCAGGCGGGATCGGCGGCCCAGCGCCCCACATAGGGCGCCGTTTCCGCCTCGGGAGCAGGCGATCCAGCACAGGCTGCAACGCCGGCAAAGGCCCCCAAAACCAAACCCTTTAAGACGCGCATCTTCGAGCGCTCCCGTCTTTTAAATATGCCGCGCCAGCTCCAACGCCGTGTCGGTCATGCGGGTCGAAAAGCCCCACTCATTGTCATACCAGGAAAGCACCCGCACCAGCTTGCCTTCGAGGATTTGCGTTTGCGGCAAAGCGAAGTTTGACGAATGCGGATCATGATTGAAGTCTGACGACACCAGCGGTTTATCGGTGACGCCAAGAACGCCTTTTAAGGGACCGCTGCTCGCCGCTTCGACCACCGCATTGTTGACCTCTTCAACAGTGGTGTCTTTCTTAGGCGTAAACACAAGGTCAACCACAGACACATTCGCTGTCGGCACGCGGATCGAAGACCCGTCAAGCTTGCCGTTAAGGTCGGGCAAAACAAGACCGACAGCCTTAGCAGCGCCGGTTGAGGTCGGGATCATGTTGGTCGCTGCGCCGCGGGCGCGATAAAGGTCTTTGTGCAACGTATCAAGCGTCGGCTGATCGCCCGTATAAGCGTGAATGGTTGTCATATAGCCGCGCTCAATGCCGACCGCGTCATGCAGCACCTTGGCGACCGGCGCCAGGCAGTTCGTCGTGCAGGAGGCGTTGGAAACAACGAGATCGTCCTTCGTCAGCGCGCCGTGATTAACGCCATAAACGATGGTTTTGTCAGCGCCCGAGGCCGGCGCCGAAACCAGAACACGCTTTGCGCCCGCATCAAGATGCATCGCCGCCTTGTCGCGCGCCGTAAATATGCCGGTGCATTCAAACACGATATCGACGTCGAGATCGCCCCAAGGCAGTTGCGACGGATCCCGTTCGGAAAAGACCTTGATCGGCCCTGCGCCAACATCGATCGTATCGCTGGTCGTTTTCACTTCATTGGGGAAACGGCCGTGAACGCTGTCATACTGAACGAGATGCGCGTTGGTTTCGACCGGTCCCAGATCGTTGATCGCGACAACGTCCACGCCTCTGCGGCCCGTTTCGATGATGGACCGAAGCGCCAGACGACCGATGCGGCCAAAGCCGTTGATTGCAATTTTCAAAGCCATGAACTTTCTCCTAGGCGAGCAACTGTTTTACCTTGTCAGCGACCGCCGTCGCCGTGATGCCAAAATGTGCGTAAAGATACTTTGCGGGCGCAGAAGCGCCAAAGCTCGTCATGCCGACAAATTCGTCTTTGAGCCGCAAAAACTGGTCCCAGCCTTGGGCGACGCCAGCCTCGACGCCGACCCGCGGTTTCTCGCCCAGGACTTCCAGCCGATAGGATTCAGACTGTTGGGCGAATAATTCAAATGAAGGCGCAGATACGACACGCGCTTTGATGTTTTCCCCGGCAAGCGCACGACTTGCAGCGAGCGCAATTTCAACTTCAGAGCCGGTGGCGATGATGGTCGCGTCGTAATTGGCGACATCCGCGATCACATAAGCCCCGCGCGCAGACAGGTTATCATCATCTTGTTCAACCCGCGCCTGTTCAAGACCCTGCCGGGTGAGCGCAATCAGCGACGGCCTTGCGATGTTCTTAAGCGCGAGCTCCCAGCATTCGGCTGTCTCGACTGCATCACAAGGCCGATAGACATTCAAATTCGGCATAGCGCGTAGGCTCGCCAGATGCTCCACCGGCTGGTGGGTCGGCCCGTCTTCGCCAAGTCCGATAGAGTCGTGGGTCATCACAAACACAACCCGCACCCCCATAAGCGCCGCAAGACGAATGGACGGCCGGCAATAATCAGCGAACACCAAAAACGTACCGCCATAGGGAACGACGCCGCCATGGAGCGCCATGCCGTTCATCGCCGCAGCCATGCCGTGCTCGCGAATACCGTAATGCATATAGCGGCCGCCATAATTGTCAGCATCAAGAATACCAAGATCTTTGGTCTTGGTGTTGTTGGAGCCCGTAAGGTCGGCTGATCCGCCGATTGTCTCCGGCACAACATCGTTTACAACACTGAGCGCCAGCTCCGACGCCTTGCGCGTTGCGACTTTTACCGGCTCGGCGACGAGCTTTTGTTTATGCTCGCGGATCGCAGGTATAAGCGATTGCGCGTAATCGCCCGCCAGTGCGGTTTTGAACGCTTCACAATGGGCGCTCGCTGCAAGCCGTGCTTCCCAGGCCTCGCGATCACGGCTCCCTTGAACGCCAGCCTCACGCCATGCGGACAAAATATCGTCAGGAATTTCAAAGGGCGCATGCGGCCAGTCGAGGGCTTTCCTTGCGCCGGCAATTTCCTCCTCGCCGAGCGGTGCGCCGTGGGCCGCCGCCTTGCCAGCTTTCGAAGGCGCGCCTTTGCCGATCGTTGTCTTGCAGGCGATCAATGTCGGCCGGTCGGATTTTTTTGCTTCTTCGATTGCCTGTTCAATTGCTTGCGGATCGTGACCGTCGATCGCTGCAGTGGCCCATCCTGAGGCGGCGAACCGTTCTAGTTGATCGGTGCGATCCGAAAGCGACACCGGTCCGTCGATAGAAATGTCATTATCGTCAAACAGGACGATCAGCTTGCGCAGTTTTAGATGTCCCGCGAGGCTTAGCGCTTCCTGGCTGACGCCTTCCATCAAGCAGCCGTCGCCGACGAGCACATAAGTGTAATGACTAACGAGATCATCGCCGAACCGCGCGGCAAGATGCGCCTCCGCAATGGCCATGCCCACCGCATTGCCAAATCCTTGACCGAGCGGGCCTGTTGTCGTTTCAACGCCCGGCGCATGACCATATTCCGGATGACCGGCGGTTTTCGATCCAAGCTGGCGGAAATTTTTAAGCTGATCGAGGGTCATCCCGTCATAGCCAAGGAGATAGGCCAGCGCATAAATCAGCATCGAGCCATGGCCCGCGGAAAGGACAAATCGATCCCGGTCCGGCCAGGCAGGATCGCCAGCGTCAAATTTCAGGACCTTTGTAAAGAGGACGGTCGCGACATCAGCCATACCCATGGGCATGCCAGGGTGGCCGGATTTTGCGCGTTCAACGCTGTCCATTGAAAGAGCGCGAATCGCGTTCGCCATCTGGTCGTCGCCAACGCCTTTATCGGCCATTGCGTGCATTTTGCGGAAATCCCCAATCCACGGGCAAAAACGCTGAATTACAATGCGCGCTTCATGCATCGGGGCAAGGCGGCGGTCAAGGGTAAGGCGACGCTGCGAGCGCGATTGCCGCGTTTTGGCCGAGCCTGTTGAAAACTTATTCGCGGCGCGCGGCGCTGGACAGAATCACTTCGCCCCGCCACAGTGATGAGCGTCAAGTCCCGGTTGTGAAGGAACCTCAACGCATGTCCGTTCTCGAAAACGCCGTTGCAGATCTCGCCAGCGCCCTTGAAAACCTAGAAACAAAACTGGAAGGCCGGCTTCATGATCAATCGGCGACGGGCGACGACATCGCAGCGGAGCGCCGCCATGCGCGCGCCGCGCGCGGTCATGCGGCAGAAGCATCGCGCGGCCTTACAAGGTCAATTGCTGACTTAAAGTCCTTGCTTTCGGAAACGGCCGACAAGGAAAAGGAATAGCCAGATGGCGCAGGTTGAAATTCGGGTGAATGGGCGCGACTACAAAGTGACCTGCGATGACGGACAGGAACAGCGCCTGCAAGAGCTCGCTGCTTACTTTGACCGGCAAGTGACGGAGATTACCGATGATCTCGGACAAATTGGCGATGCGCGGTTGATGCTGCTTGCCGCGCTGACGGTTTGTGATGAGATGTTTGAAGCAAGAGCGCGCGCTGAATCCCTTGAGAACGCCGCCGACGAGCTCGACCAGGATACGGTTGGCGGCGCTAGCCGCGCCATCGAAGCCGCGGTTTCAAGGGTCAATGAAATGGCCGAGCGTTTGGAGCGCGCTTAATTCAGCGCAGCCTAGCTAGGCCGGTATTGGCGGGATGTCTTGCGCGCGGTTTTCATCCAGATAACGCACGGAAGTCGGCGACAATGATCCGCCCTTCAAATCGAACAGCAGCGGATTGCCGGTCGGTATCTCCAGATGGACGATTTTGTCGTCTGACACGTCGAGCAACAGCTTCACTAACGCCCTTAGGGAATTTCCGTGGGCTGCAATCATCAGCGATTGCTCAGCCTTAAGACGCGGGGCAATTTCCTGTTCGAAACAGGGAAGCACGCGCTCCAGCGTTAGTTTCAACGATTCCGTTCTCGGCACCGTAACGCCAAGCGCCTTGTAGCGCGGATCGTCAGCCATATTGTGCTCGCTGTCGACGGCCATCTCCGGCGGCGGCGTATCATAGCTGCGCCGCCATATCTTAACCTGATCAGCCCCATGTTTTTCGGCCGTCTCCGCCTTATCAAGGCCGGTCAGCCCCCCATAGTGGCGCTCGTTAAGCCGCCAATCGCGGGTAACCGGCAGCCACATGCGGTCCATTTCTTCCAGCATGATCCAGAGCGTCTTGATGGCGCGTTTTTGGACAGAGGTGTAGCAGGCTGAAAACTCAATTCTGGTCTCGCGCATGAGGACGCCGGACTTTTTGGCTTCCGCGACGCCCCTCTCGGTCAGTCCCACATCGACCCAGCCGGTAAAGCGGTTTTGCAGGTTCCATTGGCTTTGACCGTGACGGATCAGGGCAAGCTGCGCCATTGGTTAACTCCTCGTCTATCCTTTCGGCTTGATAGTTGCTTGAAGCTCTAATGGCCAGAGGCGGCGACGGTTTGCCGCCGGTTTTCGAAATGGTGGAGAACCCATGACTGAAACGATGACGCCCGCACCGGTCCTCACACTTTCCTGCCCCGATAATTTCGGGATTGTCGCCGCGGTTGCCGGCTATTTGACCGAAACCGGCTGCAACATCGAACAAAGCGCGCAATTCGCCGATCGGGAAACCGGCCTCTTTTTCATGCGCGTTGAATTTGACCTTGGGGCAACGGCGCGGCTCGACGAAATCACGGCTGGATTTTCGCCCATCGCGCGCCGTTTCGACATGGACTGGAAAATCCACGACGCCAAGGAGCCCTTGCGCACCATCCTGATGGTCTCGAAGTTCGACCATTGCCTGATCGACCTTTTGCATCGCATGGAGCGGCGGGAATTTAACATTTCAATTTGCGCGATCGTCTCCAATCATCGCGATGCGGAGAAAATCGCGGTGCACCACAATGTACCGTTTCATCATCTGCCGGTAACCCCTGAGACAAAACCGGAGCAGGAACGCGCACTAATGGAAATCGTCAAACAGCAGGATATCGAGCTTATCGTGCTCGCGCGCTACATGCAGGTCTTGTCCAATGAATTCTGTGAGAAACTGCCCGGCAGGGTGATCAACATCCATCATTCGTTTTTGCCGAGCTTCAAAGGGGCTAAGCCTTATCATCAGGCTTTTCGCCGCGGCGTAAAACTCATTGGCGCGACGGCGCATTTCGTCACCGCCGATCTTGATGAAGGCCCGATCATCGAACAGGAAGCCGAGCGCGTCGATCATTCTATGACGCCCGGCGATCTCATCCGCATTGGCCGCGATGTCGAGCGGCGCGCGCTCGCCCAGGCCGTTCGCTGGTTCGCAGAACGGCGCATTCTCCTGAACGACGCCAAAACGGTCATTTTTCGATAGCCTTTGGGCGGCGCACCCTCTAAAGGCGGATTGAAGTTTTCATCGCCGCCGAAGGAGGAACCGCGCCATGTCAAAACCCGCTCCTGTCGCGCTTGCAATCCATGGCGGCGCCGGCGCGCGCGCCGGCCGGGATTATTCCAAAGCTGAAGAGCATTTGTTGATGCTGGCAAAGCGCGGGCGGGAAATGCTGACCGGCGATGGACACGCCATCGACGTTGTCGAGGAATTGGTCCGCGAGATGGAAGACTCCGGGCTCTATATTGCCGGCAAGGGCGCGCCGCCAAACAAAGCCGGTTATGCGGAGCTTGACGCATCGATCATGGCGAGCGGTCTGGGGGAGGCGCCGGGCGGCCATATCTTACGACACGCCGGCTCTATCGCTGCGGTCAAACATTTGAAGAACCCGATTTCCGCTGCGCGCTGCGTGATGGAGCAAACGCCGCATGTGATGCTGACGGGGCGGGGCGCCGAAAATTTCTGCAGAGACCACGGATTTAAATTTATCGATAATCCGGAGACGTATTATGTGGTGCCGGTTGGCGTTTTGCCCGAGGAGATGACGCAAGCGGAACTCGGTCACGGCACCGTCGGCGCGGTCGCACTTGACAAGAACGGGCGCCTGGCCGCGGCAACATCGACCGGCGGCGTCTTTGGGAAACTCGAAGGCCGTGTCGGCGATACGCCGCTTGTCGGGTCCGGCACTTGGGCTGATGAACAGGTCGCCGCCTCCTGCACGGGGCTTGGCGAATATTTCATTCTTGCAGGCGGCGCCCAGGATGTGGCGTCTCGCGTGCGTTATCAAGGATCGCATTTACGCGACGCGGCCGCCGGCCTCATCAAGGATGTGGCGCGGCTTGGCGGCGACGGCGGCGTAATCGCCGTTTCGCGCCAGGGCGAAGTTGCGTTTTCATGGAACTCTGACGGCATGAAGCGCGCCGGCTTCGGTCCCAATCAGGAACTCTTCGCCGCGACGTTCTGAGACGACGCGAATTTTTCTTGCTCGTCGGCCTCAGCTTGCGAAGGGGCGAATGTCTCAGCCGAGTAAATCTCATCGACCAGATAAATCGGGCGCTGTTTTGCTTCCATGAAGAGGCGCGAAATATATTCGCCGAGGACGCCAATCGATATAATCTGTATGCCCCCAAGAAAAAGGATGAATGTCAGGAGCGAGGCGTAACCAGGTACATCGACGCCTGTAATGATCGTTCTAATAATGATCACGGAAGCGTAGATGAAGGAAAATGCAGCGACCGCCGCACCCACATAACTCCAAACTCTGAGCGGCGCTGACGAAAAACTCACAAACCCGTCGATAGCGAAGTTCCACAATCGCCAATAGTTAAACTTGCTGGCGCCTGCGGAACGCTCCGGTCGCGCATAAGGAACGCCGGTTGAGCGATATCCCACCCAAGCGAACAATCCTTTCATAAAGCGTGAGCGCTCGGGCAGCTGGTTAATCGCGTCCACAACTTTGCGGTCCATAAGGCGAAAGTCGCCGGTGTTTTCGGGAATTTTTACACCGGCTATTTTGTTGAACAGGTCATAGAATTTGTTGGCGGTGTATCGCTTGGCGAAACTGTCGGACTGTCGGTCGGAACGCTCGCCATAGACAACGTCATAGCCCTCACGCCACTTTTCGAGGAAGCCCAAGATCAACTCCGGCGGGTCCTGGAGATCGACATCCATGACAATGACGACATCGCCCTTGGCGTGCTCAAGGCCAGCGGAAAGCGCCGCCTCCTTGCCAAAATTGCGTGAGAAAATGACCGCTTTGATTTCTTTTTTCTGCTTTGCCCAATGGGCGAGCCGCTCACGGCTGCCGTCAGCGCTGCCGTCATCGACAAGCACCAGCTCATAAGGACAATTGGCGCGCATCAACACCTTGGCGACCGCCTCAACAAATAGATCGAGCGCCTCTATTTCGTTGTAGCAAGGCGCCACGACGGAGACCAGCGGACGCGTCTTGCGCCAGACCAGCGTTGGGTCGATCTTTGTTTCCGCCATGGTCTTATCGACTTTCGCCGTCATTACTTCACACCTGAGTTGCAAACTAGTCGAAATGACCTTTGCCGCAAGGCGTTAAGAAAGCCGAAACGGAGTGCGTTTCCCGCCCTAACACCAAGCTGCATTGACGACAGCGGCGCCAAACGAAGGCAGGTCTTTGTTTATGAGGCTTTGGATAGATGACGATGCGCTACTGTCAGCGCAGCGCCAAAAATGCACATTCAAGTAAGGAACCCTATGATTTCCTTAACGTCCTTGACGACCTTATCGGCGATGGAAGCCGCCTGCCCGGCGCCCTCGCTCAAGACGGTTTGCAAATAAGCGTGATCAGCCTCAAGGCGGCGCATCTCTTCGCCGATCGGCGCGATCTTTTCAACCACGAGGTCCGCAAGCGCCGGCTTGAACACGCCAAAGCCCTGACCGCCATATTCTGCAAGCACGTCAGCGTCGGTTTTCTTCGCCAGCGCCGAATAGATGCCAACGAGATTTGCGGCTTCGGGCCGGCCTTTAAGGCCGTCAGGTTCCGATGGCAAAGGCTCGGGATCAGTCTTTGCCTTCTTGATCTTTTTTGTGATCGCATCAGCGTCGTCCATCAAGAAAATGCACGAATTTTCCGACGGATCGGATTTCGACATTTTCGCTTCGCCGTTTTTAAGCGACATGATGCGCGCGCCCGGTCCTTTGATCAGCGGCTCCGGCAGCGGGAAAAAATTCTCCGCTTTAAAATCGTGATTGAACTTGCCAGCAATGTCCCGCGACAGTTCAAGGTGCTGCTTCTGATCCTCGCCCACGGGAACATGTGTTGCCTTATAAACAAGGATGTCCGCCGCCTGCAGCACCGGATAGGTGTAAAGTCCAACCGAGGCGCGCTCTTTGTCCTTGCCCGCCTTATCCTTGAACTGCGTCATGCGGTCGAGCCAGCCAAGGCGCGCGACGCAGTTGAAAATCCAGGCAAGCTCCGCATGGGCGTGCACGCCTGACTGATGAAAAATCGCCGCCTGTTTGGGATCAACGCCCGCCGCCAGGAATGCTGCTGCGATATGAAAAGTCTGCTCGCGCAGCTTTTGCGGGTCCTGCCAGACCGTGATCGCATGCATGTCAACGACGCAATAATAGCATTCATATTCCGACTGCAGGTCCACAAATTTGCGGATCGCGCCGAGATAATTGCCAAGATGCATGCCGCCGGAGGGTTGAATGCCGGAAAGCACGCGCATCGGTCCGGAATAGTCAGTCATTCGGCTCGCTTTCGAGAGTTACTCGTCCTTGCAGGAGACAACGCGGGTTTTCAAGACTGCGCCTTGCCCTTGAACAGCGTCTTGTAGTCGTCGATCCGCGCGGCGCCAAGCAAAAAGGCGAACGCCCCATAGACCGCAACCCCGCAGGCGGAAATCGCTAGCACGCTGATCCAGGTCCGATCCCAGAAAATGTCGGCAATGACATCCGTATACTGTATGACAAAGTGAAGATAAACGCCGAGGCCGATCGCGGCCGCGAGAATTCTAACCAGCCGTTCCGCAAGACGCCTGCTCGGCTTGAATTGCCCGCGCCTATAAAGCTTGTGGGCCAGCAAGCCGACCTGCAACCAGGTTGCAACGACGGTTGCGAAGGCAACACTCAAAAATCCGTAAAAAGGAAACAGCGCGAGCGCGAGGCCCGTATTCACAGCGATCGCAATCAGCGCATAGTTCATGGGCGTTCGCGTATCCTCGCGCGCAAAAAACGCCGGTGAAAAGATTTTATGCCAGACAAAGGCCGGCAATCCCCAGCCGAAGATCGCTAAGGCCGCGCCCGTCATCTCAACATCGTGCGCTGTAAATTTAGAACCGCTGGAACCGAATAGCGAAAGCGCGTCGCTGGCGAGGCCGCGAAACAACGCATCGCATATGGGCGCGCCGATTATGATGAACGCGACTGCCGCCGGGAAACACAACAGCGCGGCAATTTCGAGCGAACGGTTAATCGCCCGCGCCGCGCCAACTTCATCGCCCTCTTTCACGCGCCGCGACAACATCGGCAACAACACCACCGCCAGCGCAATGCCGATCACCGCCAAGGGCAATTGATAAAGCTGGTCGGCGTTCATCAACCAGGAAACAGCGCCCGGCTCCTGGCTCGCGATATTGGTGCCGATGATCAGATTGATCTGAATAGCGCCGGCGCTGATGAAACCCGGCGCGCCGAGAATGAACAAACGCTTCACATCCGGCGTCAGCCGCGGCATGCGCAGTTTCAGCCAATAGCCCTGACGCGCTGCGCCATAAGCGAGGATCGCCAGTTGCACAACGCCGCCGGCAAAGACGGCCCAGGCCGCCGCCATGCCGGTCACTTCCGTTTCAGCATCGGCGAAGATGAGGATCGCGGTGATCAGACAAATGTTGAGCGCCAGTGGCGCGCCGGCCGACGCCGCAAAACGGCCAACGGAATTTAAGACGCCGCTCAACAAGCCGACCAGCGACATCAACATCAAATACGGAAACATGATCCGCGCATAGAGCGTTGTCAGCGAGAATTTCTCCGGATCGTCCTGAAATCCCGAAGCGATCATGAAGACAAAAAGCGGCGCCGCGATTTCAACCAGCGCGGTGAAGAGCGTCAGGATAAAGACCAGCGCCGTTAAAACTTCTTCGGCGAATTTTTTAGCCGCTGCCTCGCCTTCGTTTACCTGTTTGCCCTGAAAGAGGGGAATGAAGGCGGCATGAAACGCGCCCTCTGCAAACAACCGCCGAAACATATTCGGCAGACGAAACGCAGCCCAAAAAGCGTCTGCTACCGGATTGCCGCCAGCGCCGATGACGCCGGCGATCAATATTTGACGCACAAACCCCAAAATGCGGCTGAGCATGGTCATGCCGCTTACGGTCGCCAGAGATTTGAACACGTTATTGCTCAACGTCTTCGTTCCTAAACAACTTAGGAGGCGTTTTTGCGCCGGATTCGTGACCGATAAAGGTGTTTATGCGTCGCCGCCAGAGGCGAGAACCTTAAGGAGCCGGCTTTCAATTCGCTTAAGACGCCGCGCACCTTTGACGGCGGCGCCATCAGCCTCGTTAAGATAAAAGGCGTCGACCGCGCGCTCCCCATAGGTGGCGATATGGGCGGAGGAAATCGTCAGCTTCAAGTCGGTAAACGCTGACGCAAGTTCATGGAGCAGCCCCGGCCGATCAAGCCCTTCCGCTTCAATGACAACGCATTCGTCAGACGCCTCGTCATCAATCCAGACCGCCGGCTCAACATCAAAGATTTCACGGCGATCGCCAAACCGCCTTTTTAAGAACAAGGGCTTTTCCGGCGCCTTGCGCGCCGCCTGCAGGAGTTTTTTGTGAACGCTGGCGATTTTTTCAGGATCATCAAGCGGCGTTCCGTCAGGCGATTGCAACACGAACACGTCGATCGCCATATTGTCGTCAAGCGTCAACGCCTGCACCGATCTGACGCTGACGCCAGCGGCGGCGCAGGCGCCGGCCAAGTCCCCCAAGAGACCTATTCTGTCTTTGGCGTAGATAATCGCTTCAAGATCATAATCGCGCGGCGTCACCGTCACCGCGGCATCGGTCTTGTCTTCTTCCGCCGCCTTCATAAGCGTTGCAAAGCGAACGATGAGATCAGGCTCGACACAGCGCAGCATTGTGTCGGTAATCCGCGACAACGCTCTTTCTCTGTCTTTCTTGGCCCACCCTGCAAGGCGAGATTCCGTTTCCGCACGCACTGCCTCAAAGCGCTTGGCGGCGCGCTTTTCGAGCGCAACTTCGCCGCCGGACATCCATGCAGCGCTCGCGCCATACAGTTCCGTCAATTGCCGCTTGGCAAATTCGTCCCATGAATGTTGGCCGACAATGCGGAGATAACAGACCGACAGCACGAGCAGTAGGTCGAGACGGTCGCGGTCGCCGACGCTTTCGGCAAAATTCGCAATCGCTCTCACTTCAGTGAGATTACGGCGCTCGGTTGTGCGCACCATCAAGAGGTGACGGGCGCACGCCCATCCAACAAGCTTTGCCTGATCTGCGTCGAGCCCCAAGCGCCCGGCGACCCGGATGACCAGACGCTCAACGGATTCAGGCGTGTTTTCTTTGAGCGACCAGCCCGACTGGTGCAGCAGCACCGCAATATAGAACACAACTATATTATCTGTATCCTGAAGGATGCTACTTGCGATCGGGTGGTCTTTTTTGAGCACGCCCTTCGCGATGTCATCCACATAGGAAACCGATCGCAAAACATGCTCATCGATCGTAAACTGACGATAGAGCCCATATTGAATACGCCCGACAATCGACCCGAACGCCGGGATGTATTTTCCAAGCAATCCAGTTTCTGCCATGATGCGCAGCGTCCGCTCGGGCGCGGCTGAATCTGCAAGGATGGCCATAAACAACTTTGCCACGACCGGGTCGCGACGAACATCTGACGTCACGCGGGGCAAGGCTTCAGAGACCAGCGCCAGAGCCTTTGGGTGAAAGTCGAATTTCGGTTCTTTGGAAAACGCGCGGAACAAGCGGAATAAATCCCGCTGCTGCCGGCGGGCGCGCGCTGCGCTTTCAAAATCAAGCCGGCCATTGCGAAGCTTGAGGTTCGGTTTGCCGGCGGCTTCGTCTTTCTGCAACTTGCGCGGCAGACCTTTGGGCAACCTTGGCAAGCGTTTGGCGCGTTCCTCTTCCAACTTCGCGCAAAGAACCCGCGTTAACCGCCCGACATCGACGCTCGTAAGAAAGTAATGCTTCATCAGACGTTCGGCGGCGGTCATGTCTGACCGGTCGGAATAACCAAGTCGCGCCGCCACCGCCGGCTGCATATCAAAACTCAACCGCTCTTCGGCGCGCCCCTTCAAATCATGCATATGCGCGCGCACCGCCCACAAAAACCGCTCCGCCTTGCGCAAGTCCCGCCGCTCAGCTTCGTTCATGACTTTCGCGATGGTCTCACTGTTTTCGACTTCGCCGCCATAAACATATTTGTATATCCAGCGAATGGTCTGCAGGTCCCTTAGGCCGCCCTTGCCCTCTTTGATGTCCGGCTCTGTGATATAGCGGGTCTCGCCTGCTTTGGTCTGGCGCGCCGCCTGTTCGTCGAGCTTTGCTTTGACAAATTGCGGTTTCGTCTTTTTACGGAGCTTATCGTACCGCTTTTCGAAATCCTCAAACAATGCAGCGTCGCCGCAGATAAACCTCGCGTCGAGAAACGCCGTGCGCCCGACCATATCCTCGCGGGCAAAAGCGACGGCCGATTGCGGCGTATGCACTGAATGGCCGATCTTGCGGCCGGAATCCCAGAGCGGATAGAGAATCGCATTTAAGATCGACGTCGCCTGGTCGACCGATCCGCTTTCATGCAAAAACAACAGATCGATATCGGAAAAGGGAGCCAGCTCCGCACGTCCATAACCCCCGACCGCGCAGATCGCGACAGCGCCCTCCTCGCCGATCGCCGCAAACAGCGTCTTGAGGACAACATCCACGGCTTCTGAAAGACGGGCGGAAATGCGATCGCCCCTGGCAAAGTTTTTGAGGGTTTCTTCGCACTGCGCATCGAGATTTTTCTTGATGGCCTGGCCAACCAGCCCGTAGGCCTGACCCGCCTGCTCCTTTGCAAACGCGCTCGAAATCGCCTCAGCAAACTGATCCGCAGGTTTTTCGTTCTCGCTGGTTTTTTTGCGGGTTGTCATGCTGATTTTGTCAGCGATTTCAGGTGATAAAGCGCTTCCAGCGCTTCCCGCGGCGTCAACGCGTCGGGATCGACGGCGTCAAGCGCTTGCATGATCGCGTCATCCGGTGCCGGGTCTTCATCTGGTTTTGTCGGCGCAGTCGCCGCAAACAGCGGCAGCTCGTCAAGCCCGCCGCCGGCGCTCTTTTGCGCTTCAAGCATCGCCAACAGAGTTTCCGCGCGTTCGACAACAGCCTGAGGCAAACCCGCAAGCCGTGCGACCGCAACACCATAAGACCGATCAGCGGGACCGGCGGCGATCTCATGCAGGAAGATGACTTCGCTCTTCCATTCCCGAACCTTCATGGACATATTGACGAGACGCGGCAGCTGTCCTTCAAGCGCTGTTAATTCATGATAGTGGGTGGCGAACAAGCCGCGGCAGCCAATTGCGTCATGCAAGCGTTCGACCGCCGCCCAGGCGATCGATAACCCGTCAAAAGTTGACGTGCCGCGACCGATTTCATCGAGTACGACCAGCGATCGATCCGTCGCCTGATTAAGTATCGCCGCCGTCTCGACCATTTCAACCATGAAGGTCGAGCGACCTTTCGCCAAATCATCCGAGGCGCCAACCCGCGAAAAGACGCGATCAATTACGCCAATATGCGCTGACTTCGCAGGAACAAACGCGCCCGCCTGCGCGAGGATGGCGACGAGCGCGTTCTGGCGAAGGAATGTTGATTTACCCGCCATATTGGGACCAGTGATCAGCCACAGCCGCGTTTCCCCGGCTTCGCTCAGGCGGCAATCATTGGCGATGAACTCCGCTTCGCCGGCCGCCTGCAGCGCTTTTTCAACAACCGGATGGCGGCCGCCTTCAATCTCAAAGTCACGGGTATCGGAAACGGTCGGCCGCATATAATCGGCTTGTCCCGCCAGTTCCGCGAGCGCAGCAGCGACATCGATCGCCGCCAGCGCGTCCGCCGCTGCGCTTAAGGCCTGTTGCTCCTCCAGCACCATGGCAACGAGTTGATCAAAGAGCTTCAATTCCCGCGCCAGCGCTTCGTCGCGCGCCCTTGCGATCTTTGCGTCGAGGTCTGCAAGTTCCGGCGTCGTGAACCGCACGGCACTCGCAAGCGTTTGCCGATGAATGAACGTGCTCTCATGGGGCGGCGCCATAAGCTTGTCGCCATGGGAAGGCGGCGTTTCAACAAAATAGCCCAGCACATTATTGTGCTTGACCTTCAGCGGTTTGACGCCAGTCTCATCACGATATTTCGATTCAAGACCCGCGATGACGCGGCGGCTTTCGTCACGCAACAGCCGCGCCTGATCAAGACCCGGATCGTAATCCTTCGCGATAAAGCCGCCATCGCGCGCCAATAGCGGCGCCTCGGGCGTTAACGCCGTTTTCAGTTCGCGGATGAGCCCGGCAAAGCCTTCGCCTTCTGCGCCCTCAATTGCGGCGAGCGCGTCGCGTAAATTTTGCGGCGGTGTTGAGAGGGATTTATGTTCATTGACAAGGCGCGCCAATTCGCGCCCCGCCATCAACGCATCTCGAACGGCGCCAAGATCGCGCGGACCGCCCCGCCCTAAAGACAATCGCGACAACGCCCGCGCCAGGTCCGGCGCTTTGGCGAGCCGCTCTCTTGCTTGCCTGCGTATTTCATTTGTAGCGAGAAAATAATCGACTTCATCATAACGCTGATTAATCGCGTCGACATTTGTCAGCGGGGCCGAAAGGCGCGCCGCAAGCGTCCTTGCGCCAGCGCCGGTGACGGTGCGGTCGATCGCCCAAAGTAATGAGCCTTTTCGCCCGCCGGTTTGCGCGGTCAACAATTCAAGCGATGCGCGGGTCACCGCATCAATGATCATTGCCTCGCCAGCTTCAGATCGGCGCGGGCTGCGCAAGGCTGGCATGCGCCCAACTTGCGTTAATGCAATATAGGCAAGGAGCGCGCCCAGGGCCCCGCAATCAGCGCGCGTAAACGCCCCGAATGCGTCAAGCGATTGAACGCCAAAGGCGTCTTCAAGTCGGCGGCTGCCTTGTGTTGAACTGAAGGTCGTCAGCGGCTGACGCGTGATAGAAACGCCAGGCTCGATCTCCGCAATGATTTCGGTGAACCGATCGTCAGCATCCGGCGCAACAATTTCACGCAAACCCAATGCGGCAATCTCACCGCGCAGTTTTTCTTTCGAAGTCGGCCGCACCCAGAGTTCGCCGGTTGAAACATCAGCCCAGGCGATAGAAATTTCTTCGCCATCCGCCATGATCGCAACGGCGCCGAGGAAGTTATTGGCGCGCGCATCAAGGAGCGTGTCTTCAGTAATAGTGCCGGGGGTTACGGTGCGGACGATATCCCGACGCACGACAGATTTCGAGCCGCGCTTCTTGGCTTCCGCAGGATCTTCCATCTGCTCGCAAATCGCGACCTTAAAGCCCGCCTTAATCAGCTTGGCGAGATAAGACTCGTAAGCATGAAACGGCACGCCGCACATGGGGATGTCGTCGTCGCCATGCTTGCCGCGTTTGGTCAGCGTGATGTCGAGCGCTTGCGACGCCTTGATCGCGTCGTCAAAAAACAATTCGTAAAAGTCGCCCATGCGATAGAACAGGAGCGCGTCGCCCGCTTGCTCCTTGATCGCCAGATATTGCCGCATCATCGGCGTCGATGTGGCGCCGCCGGTTGACGGTTTTTTTATTTTTGTCGGCGCGCCTTGCGAGCCATCCATGGTGACCGTCCCCAAGAAAATCAAGCCTTGCCTTAAATCCCGAACCAGCGAGGATACATACGCTACTTTCGTTATCGAGACTCATGTCGATAGACCACATCCTGCGTTCTGAAATCAATCTCGGCAACCGAACGGCGCCGCTGGTGGCGCGCGTCAACCGCCGGGCGAAAAAACTCATCATCAAGGTTGACGCAGTGGCTGGGGAAATCTGTGTCACCGCGCCGTCGAAACGCGCCCTGCCGGAAGCAATTGCTTTCGCAAAGGAAAGCGCGTCGTGGATTGAAACGCAGCTCGACGAAAAGCTGCGGGCTAAACCTTTCCGGGAGTCCATGAAGTTTCCATATCGAGGCGTCGAATGCCGGATCATCCAAGCGGGTGGTCCGCGGGCGCCGGTACGATATGTTGACAGGCCTGAGCCGCACGTCATTGTCGGCGGCGATGCGGCGCACTTAAACCGCCGGCTGTGCGAATGGCTGAAGCGTGAGGCGCGTGCTGCGATAACAGAGCGGGTCGATCACTACAGCGCACGCATCGGCAAACACCGCACGGCGCTGCGCATTCGCGACACCCAGACGCGCTGGGGATCATGTTCGTCTGACGGCGTGTTGTCTTTTTCTTGGCGCCTGATTTTGGCGCCGCCCTGGATTTTGGACTATGTGGCGGCCCATGAATGCGTGCATCTCGTGCATTTGAACCACTCCAAGACCTATTGGCGCGACCTGAAAAACCTCGGGGTCGATCCACGCGCCGCCGCGAACTGGCTGAAATCAGAAGGTCCGGGACTGTTTGCCTACGGCGTCGCCGCTTAGGACGCCGCCTCCGCCATAAACAAGTTTTCCGATGCAAGGACGCGTTCAGCCGCCCGGTTGCGTCAGTTCCAGCAAAGCCCCGTCGGCGCCGCTCAGGGATGAAACCCAGGCCGGCGGCAGGGCGCGCGCCATCACTTCGCGCCAGATAATCGCCGGCGCCCCTGCTCCCGCAACGCCTAACATCGGCGCATTGTCGTCTTTTCCGAGCCAGACAACCGTGGTCAGCCCTTCCGCATGTCCGGCAAACCAGGCGTCGCGGCTGTTTTGGGTAGTGCCGGTTTTTCCATAGACCATACGGCCTTCAAGACGCGCCGCCTGACCGCTGCCCCACGCGGTCACGGCGTTCAGCATCATATTCAGTTCAGCGATTTCCGTCGTCGATGCCGCATGGTCTCTGATCGAACCTGTGGACCGATAGACTACGGCCCCGTCGCTGGTCTCGATTGATAAGATGCAAAACGGCTCGACGCGATAGCCGCCATTTGCAAACGCGGCATAAGCGCCCGCGAGTTCAAGCGGTGATATAGCATCAACGCCAAGCGCAAGCGCCGGCCCCTGGTTGAGCGGTCCCGTTAAGCCCAATGCATTTGCGGTGGCGCGCACATGGGCGCGGCCAGTTGCCTCCTGAACGCGAATGGCGGCGCTGTTCAGCGATCGCGCCAGGGATTCCCGCAACGTCACTTCGCCGAAATATTTCTGGCGATAATTTTGCGGCGACCATTCGCCAATCGTCAGCGGCGCATCCAGCACAATGTCATCTGATCGTGCGCCCCGCTTAACAGCAGCAAGATAAACAATCGGCTTGAATGCAGAGCCTGGCTGGCGGCGCGCCTGTGCAGCGCGATTAAACTGGCTTTCTCGATAATCGCGCCCACCAATCATGGCGCGGACAGCGCCCTCTTGGTCGAGTATGACGACCGCCGCCTGAGCGTCGTTGAGGAGCGCTGCATCTTGCGACAGACCGGCGATCAGTCCTGTGTCCGCAGCCTCTTGCGCCGCACGGTCAAAGGTCGTCCGCACGACCAAATCCGCATCCACTTCGCCAGCAAGCCGATCAACTTCACGCATTACATGATCGACAAAATAAGGTGCCGCATTGGGCGGTTCGGCGCGCAATCGCACCGGCTCGGCAATCCAGCGCACCGCTTGTTCAGGCGTTAGCGCGCCAGTCTCGACCATCTGATCGATCACCAGGCGCGCGCGGCGTCCGGCGGTTTGCGGGTTGGTGTTAGGCGCAAGCCGCGACGGCGCTTTCAACAAGCCGGCGAGCACCGCCGCTTCGCCCACGGAAAGCCCGCGCGCTGACTTGTCAAAATAACGATAGCTCGCTGCGTCGATCCCGTAAGCGCCGGCGCCGAAATAGACCCGGTTAAGATAGAGCGTGAGAATTTCATCCTTGGTGAATTTCCGTTCCAGCCACAAGGCGAGCAACAGTTCTTGCGCCTTTCGCTTCATGGTGCGGTCTGAATTCAAAAACAGGTTTTTGGCCAGTTGCTGGGTAATCGTCGAGCCGCCCTGACGAACAGCGCCGTCTTTCGCATTGACGAGCATGGCGCGGCCGATCGACAGAAGGTTAAAGCCCGCGTGATGATAGAAATTTCTGTCCTCAACAGCGAGCACCGCAGCGCTCACATGCGGCGGGAGCTCTGCAAGCCGCACCGGCTCGCCCGAAGAAGCGCCATGCATGGAGATCGGCGCGCCATCCTGCGACAACAAGGTGATGCGCCTGGCGTCGTCGTTGCGCCACAGACTTCGCGTGTCCGGGAGATCGCGCGCATAGTGAGCCGTAAGCGCCGTCAGGCCAATCAACAGCATGAGACAAAAAACGCCGACATTTGCGATAATACGCATGGGAAGCGGCAGGGGCTTCGCTGCGGTGCGGCGGCGACCCTGCTTTTTCTTTCGATATGCGCGTAGCTGACCCATGAAACCCATGCATCACGGGCGAATGTTAACAGGACGTAAAAGACGGATTTTCCCCATGTTTGCGAATTAACGGCCAATTCCGCTAAGCTCATCGTCAGGGCGGCAATAAATGGGGCAATTCGATGCAAGACACAGCGCTTGACGCTTCGGCGCGGAGCGATGGAAAGACTGACGCCATTGTAAGGGCGGCGCGCGAAACCTTTTTGGCAAAGGGCTTCGACGCAGCGAGCATGGATCAGATTGCGCTGACGGCGGGCGTATCAAAGCGCACCGTTTACAATCGGTTCCGATCAAAGGAAGAGCTTTTTGCCGCCGCGATCATGGAGTCCTGCAAAAACTTGCTTCCGGTGAATATTGAGGACATCGAGGCAAGCCTCCCGCCGGTCGCGCTTATTCGACAGCTCAGCCACACGGTTGTGAAAGGACTTTTTCACCCGGAGGCTTTGGCGCTGCGAAGGATCGCCGCTTTCGAAGCGGCGCGCACCCCTTCGCTGGGCAAAGCGTATTTAAAGCACGGCCCCGAATGGATGGTGGATATGTTTACACCGATCATGCAGCGCTTCGCCGACAAGGGTGTTTTCAAGGTCAAAGACGCAAAAGAGGCGATCTGGCAACTTGGCGTGCTGATTACGGAACCGCTGCACACAAAGCTGTTGATGGGCGTTGAGCCTGAAGACCTTGACCGTGCAATCGATAAACAGATCGACGACGGCATCGCAGCGTTCATGGTGTTGCATGCACCGTAAAATTTGCAATTAAGCGCAATGCCGGACGGGATGAAGACGCGTTACTGGCTATACTGAAGCACACACAAAAACGGCGTGGATCGCTCCACGCCGTTTTGTAACTAGTTTCGCTCGATGCGCTTATTCAAACGTGATCGTCACGTCCGAACGGCGGTTGAGCGGCTCACGAACGCCGTCCGCAGTCGGCTTGGCAAGATTGGTCTCACCGAGCGCGTCCGTACGAATACGATCCGCCGGAACGCCATTAGCGATCAGCGCATCACGGACAACCGCTGCGCGACGCTCAGAAAGCGCCTGGTTGTAAGCAGAACCGCCGGACGTATCCGTGTTGCCCTGAACAACGACCGTTTCAATGTCGTTTGCTAGCGCGCGGCTTGCTGCTTCTTGGATCAGCGTTTGCGCTTGTGACGTCAGGTTCGATTTATCATAGTCAAAATAAACCGTGAAATTGATCGGATCTGCAACAGCCGCAGCTTGCTCGACCAATTGCGGCGGGCACTCAGACGTAACCGGAACGCTCGAACCGTCCCAGCAATCTTTGTACTGCACCACCGGCGCCGCCGCGCCGAAGTTCCAGCGCAAGCCGGCCATCAGCCTGTGCGCGGCGTGTCCGACATCAAATGCTGTCGCAGCGCCATTCAACGTACCGGAAACTTGACGCTTCTTTGTGCCGAAATAGCGATAGGAAAGATCAAGTGCGAGGCCTTCAGCGAGACCAACGGCAACGCCGGCAATACCTTGATAAGCCAGCGTGCGCGTGTCCGGACCGTAAGTGATCGACATTGGCGTCGTTGGCGCGCCTGGGGAAACGGAGCCGGCAATGTCGTGATCGACGCTTGCGATACCAAGACCACCGCCAATATATGGCGTGAAGCGGTCTGACATACCGTCGAAATCATAGATCGTATTCAACATCACCGCGATGGTTGACGTATCGCCTGTAATCGAACCAGCCGGCCAACCGCTGAAACCCAGACCATCGGGATCAATCTGGTCGATGTCATTACTGCCGTAGGAAAATTCGATCTCGTTTCTGAAGCCGTTGCCCCATGCATAGCCAAGCGCGGTGTAAATCGCGATGCCATTGTCGTAATCTGCAGCGCTGTCAAAAACGAACGGTCCGGCGCCGGTAATGCCGTCATTGCTGACGTCGCGTTCGGGCTGCATGTAGTTGAGGCCAGCGCCGATGGCGCCGTACAAGCCCTCATAGGCGTGAGCCGCTGGCGCAATCGCCATCGACGCAGCAGCCGCGAGCAAGGTAGTTTTGAGCTTCATTTTTCCCCTCCTCAGGTGGATCAAATATATACGGCCAGAGCCGTGATTGCGGCGTCCGGTTAAAATCTCAAACCCTCGTACCGCTTTTAGGCCCACAGATACAGCCTTTTTTCCCGGATTTGCTGGTTTGCGACAATTTCCGGTTAACGATGTTGCATCAACGCATCGGTCTCGGCAAGGGTTCATCGGCTATTGTGAAGCCGCCCCCGCCCAATGTGACAAAAAGCGCCGGAAATTGGCGAAAGTTAAGGAGAAATTAATGCCTTACACACGCGCCTTGGCCGCCGCTGCTCTGCTTTCCACAAAGGCTGCTGCTCAATCGGATTAGGACGCTCTTCTGCGTGCGCTTCAGGGCGACGTTTCAGCGCTCCGAATCAAGGCGGATATCAAGCGAATGGCGAACTTCGGCGCGCACCACACCCTATTGGAATCTGCGTCGCGCAGCGGTGGGTAAAATCAGAATTTTAGTCGATTTCGAAAGCGTGCGGCGACTCCCTTGAGGTCCTCGAGATCAGCGGTTTTGTCGAGGTCGAACCCCCGCATTCCAGAACGAACTAAAGTCGTCAATACCATCATCATCGCCATCCTGCGCGACCGATTGGATCCCCCACGGATGGTCATGTTGAGCAGCGTTATCGGCCCAGGCAGGGTCGCCCGAAAAAGCAATCGCCAGCGTATTTTCGGAAGGCGCCCGCGCCGTCGATACACTGGAAAAAGCGCGGAAAAGGCGGTTTACCAGCGGTAAAGTCGGCAGCTCGTCACGCAATCTTGTCCGGTATATTGATCGCCTTGCGGATCAATATATCGCAGATCTTAATGCGATGACGATTTACAGGCTCGATCGTTTCCGAAATGGCGGCATCACCGGCCCTTTAACGAATTCAGAATTCCTGGCCAGTGCATCATGGAAGCCCATGAAGTTATAAACGTCAGCACCAGGACCTTCGAACTGAAAACGGCATGACTATGGGGACGTGATGTGCGGCTTTAACGCCGAAAACGCCCGCAAGCTTACTTCGCTGAATGTCGTCGCCCTGGCGGCGATGGCGGCTGCGGCGCCATTTCCCGCAAGCGTTGAAATCGAGAGCGCCGTTTCCCCTTAAACGACGCCTAAAGGGAAGCGGGCGACCGGCAAAGCGGCACGCAACCTGAAAAACGCATAACTTACACCCGCGCCTGACAGTCGCAGCGCCCCTCCAAAACATTGTCATTGATATTGGCTATTTCGGCGTTTTGTTGGCGCCTAGGGATGGCGCTGAAAGTCCGGTGGCGTTTCTGGACCCGCCGGTAGTTTGGGCGAATAACAGCCGATAACACCGCAGATTGCGGGTCTGCGCACGTAATTCTGCTGTAGCCATGCCCAAAATTTTTCGCTAGTCTGCATGCTTCGGGGTAAAAGTCAGAGGGTGGGAAAACCAAATGCAAGCTCTTATCTGGTTGATTATGTTGGTGTTGGCGGCGATCGGCGTTGCGTCGGTTCTTGACTATACGGGCGTTTATGACGTTCCGATGATAGACGTCGTCGAGCAAATGGAAGACGCTGGCGAAGTTCTTTCATCAAGCGAGTAATCGCAAACACCGCTTTTTTCTTCCAATAGCCTAACTCAAAACATGCGGCGGAACAGCGAACGTTCCGCCGCAATTTTGCTGTTTGTTATTGGGGTAAGCGCCATCAGCATTCTACACGCCTGACAGACTCATCTCCTTGCGCCAAAGCGTTTCGTCAACACCCAGTCGACGCGCCTCAGCACGCGCAGCGATAAACAAATAATCTGAAAGCCGATTGAGGTATTGAAGCGCCATAGCCGCTTCTGGCGCGCTTGAAGAAAATGTGACAGTCGCCCGTTCAACGCGCCGGGCGACGGTTCTCGCAATGTGTAGCCATGACAATAAAGGCGCGCCGCCCGGCAGGATGAATTCTTTCAAGGGCGGCAGCGCTTCATTGAGTTCCCCCGCAGCAGCATCGAGCCGCGCCACATGCGCCTCGGACAAAAGCTGGGCCCCCGGCATCGACATCGCGCCGCCAAGGTCAAACAGGTCATGCTGAACGCCTTCGAGTACGCGATCGATTTCTTCACCCGGCGCATGCGCGCGCACGACGCCGATCCAACTGTTGAGTTCATCGATATCGCCGATCAGTTCGATGCGCGGATCGTCTT
This sequence comes from Hyphococcus sp., assembly GCA_028285645.1. GTDB lineage: Bacteria > Pseudomonadota > Alphaproteobacteria > Caulobacterales > Parvularculaceae > Hyphococcus. Next base: position 29,487 of record JANQOV010000068.1, on the reverse strand, counting down.
TCGCAACGCGGCTGCCGTCAGTTAGCGATGTCTCGCCCTTGTCGCCGCCGCGGGTTACGATCTTGGTCAGTCTGTTGGACATTGGTTTCTCTCTCGATTGGAGCCATGATCGTAAAACAAAACGCCCGGCGGTTCGACTGCGCCGGGCGTTTGTTCTTGAAGGGCCGCTATGTTTATTCGGCCGGCTTTTCCGTTTTCCTGGCAGGGTGGACGCCAGGGCCCATTGGCTCGCCGATCTCGCTCTCGCCAGCAAGCGGATGCTCGTCTTTAAGCGTCTTCAGATGCATCAGATAATTGATCACCGGCGATATCACGATCAGACCGATACCGACCCAGACCGCAAGCCAGCCCACATTCGAATAAACCTCCAATACAAGGCTCTCGCCATTGGGCCCTTCCGCCGCCGTCGCTTGCGCAATCAACGCCGCAACCGCGTTACCCGCGCCTGACGCTAGGAACCATGTGCCCATGATTAGCCCCACCATCGACTGCGTTGACAGCCGCGTCATCGCTGACAAGCCCACCGGCGACAAACAAAGTTCGCCCGTCGTGTGCAAGAGATAGATCAGGAAGATGAAGATCACCGGCGTTAACGCGCCCGCGCCCGCTGCGTTCGCGCCCCAGACAAGGACAAGAAATCCAAGCCCAAGCTGAATGACCCCAAGACCAAACTTCTGCGGCGCAGTCGGTTCTATGCCGCGTTTGCCCATCCACACCCATAGCATCGCGAACAAGGGGCCGAGCAGGATGATGTAGATCGCGTTGATTGACTGGAACACAGAAGTCACGATCTCCTGGCCGAAAATTGTTCGATCGACCTCGTCACGGGTATAGATGTTGAGCGACGATCCGGTTTGCTCAAACAACGCCCAGAACAACACCTGGATTGAGATCAGGAACATTGCAGCGAAAATGCGATCGCGCGCATGGGGCTCCAGGGTGAATACTGAACGGTAAAGGATGTAGCCTACCGTTAAGGCGCCGGCGACCATGAGGAGCGTGTTGACGGTCTGCTGATCGCGCACCACCCACCAAACAAATATGGTGACGATAATCGTACCGAGATAAATCAACCACTCCGTCGAAAGGCCTGCAAAGCGCTTGGCCTTAAGCAACGCCAAGTTCGGAGATTCCCCTGCGCCCTTCAGCAAAGGTTTGCCCCAGGAGAAAACGATCAGCCCCGCCAACATCCCAATGCCGGCCAAGCCGAAGCCATATTTCCAACCGAAAGTTTCACCGAGATAGCCGGCGAGCAAAGCGCCAAAGGCGGCGCCGAGATTGATGCCCACATAAAACAGCGTGAACGCGCCGTCTCGGCGCGTGTCAGTCTTGGCGTAGAGTTCGCCAACGATTGTCGAGATATTCGCTTTCAAAAATCCAACGCCCATGATGATGAGCGCCAACGCCATATAGAACGTGTTGAGCACAAGAGAATTTGGACTTCCGCCCGGCGCTACCTGCTCGCCTTCAACCGCCATCAGCGTGTGTCCGGCGACAAGAAGAACGGCGCCAATCATGACAGCGCGCCGCTGCCCCAAATAACGGTCGGCCAACACGCCGCCGATCACAGGGAGAATGTAAACAAGCGTCGTGTAGGCGCCGTAAAGTCCGTAGGCTTGTGTTTCGCTGAATAAGAAGTGTTGCGTTAGATAGAGCACAAGGAGTGCGCGCATCCCGTAATATGAAAAGCGCTCCCACATCTCTGCGAAAAACAGAATGAAGAGCCCCTTCGGGTGATTGCGCATCTGAAAAAGCGTCATCAACAGACCGATGAGCGCAACACCGCCAAGTACGAGATAGAACATTAGTCACTCCCTGCCACACCGCGCCCGGTTTCAACCGGCGCAAGCTGTGTTAATGGCCTCGAACCAGCCGCCTTCCCGAGGCTGACAATCGAGGCGTCGATAAAATAGCGCGCACTCTATTCCGGAAATTGGCCGCAAATCCAGTGCTTGACAGTGCGAGCGCGCGCCTGTTGCGCCTAAACGAGACGATGAATGTGGCGAAAAAACGGGCACCCGGCCCGCCGCGGCGACTAATCGCCGCTTTTTGAACGGGCGATCAGGGCGCGGACGAGCCCGATCGCCGATATGGCGAGCCAGAACAGTTCGATCACGAAAGAAGCCGCGTTGAATGTGTGCATGAGCGAAATTAGGATCAAAATAGCGCCGGCGCCATTAAGCGCTGGATAAAGCGGTTTACTCGCGTCCATGCGGCCGATCTGCAGCAGGAAATATGTCGCGACAATCAACGCAACGCCGGTAAAGCCGATGAAATCAGTAATGCCGAGTTGCATCATCTACTTTCCCGTCCGCACTATTCGGTTATTTGACTAAGAGCTTCGTCAAAAGAACGCAATCAACCGCGCAAGCAAATATAAAGTGCCGCCGACGAAACCAAGGGCGATCAACATCAAGAGCCCGTCCCGCGCAGTGATCGCAAGACCAAATGCGACGACAGCGGCGCCCGGCGCCGCAACCCCGAAGGGAATGACTTCGAGCGGCACCATGGTGAGCGACAAAAAAATGATCGAAAGCGCTGCAAATATGCGCAAGGGCTTGGAGACAATCCACGTCAGCCGCGTATCGACAATGCGATCGATAAACCTCAGAAACGGCGCCACCTTTTGGCGCGCGTCGCGCGCCTTTTCTTCGCTTACGGACAAATGCCGAAACCGCTCCGGCATCCAAGGGTGACGCAGGCCAAAGACGAATTGCGCCGCAAGGATGATTAAGACGGCGCCGATAACAATCGGCACGCCTGGAATGGCGCCGATGGGCAATAAAATGATCAGCCCCAGAACAAAAAACAATGGCCCGTAGCTTCGGTCGTTAAGATCGTCGAGAATATGACCCAACGTCAGTTCGCCGTCTTCCGCGTCATCAACGATATCATCGATAATGTCCGTGAGCGGTGTTTTGGAGGGTTCGATGTCGTCGCTCACCGGCGCATTGCCCCGCCGGTCAGGCCTGCATCGTCCAGCCCTCAACGCCCATGGCGGCCTGGCGCACAGCCTCGGAGCGGGTTGGGTGGCCGTGACAGGTGCGAGCGATGTCTTCCGACGCGCCGCCAAATTCCATGACGCTGACGGCCTCAGCAATGAGTTCGCCCGCCTCGACACCGATGATATGGCAGCCGAGCAGCCGATCGGTTGTCGCGTCAGCGAGGATCTTCACAAAACCGTCCGTTTGGTGATTGGTTTTGGCGCGGCTGTTGGCGGCGAAAGGAAATTTGCCGACCTTGTAGTCGACGCCTGCGTCTTTCAGTTCTTCTTCGGTTTTACCGACGCTGGCGACTTCCGGATAGGTGTAAACGATATTCGGAACATTGTTGTAATCCACATGACCCGGTTTGCCGGCAATGAGTTCGATGCAGGCGACAGCGTCCTCTTCCGCTTTATGCGCAAGCATCGGCCCTGTAGTGCAATCGCCGATCGCCCAGACGCCATCAATGTTGGTTCTGAAATGATCTGTTTCGATGAAGCCGCGGCCGTCAGTCTTAATGCCAACCGTCTCTAGGCCAAGACCTTCCGTATAAGGACGGCGGCCGATGGCCACAAGAACGGCGTCAGCATCTATGGTTTCCGCGTCGCCGCCAGCAGAGGGCTCAATGGATAGTTTGACTTTTGTTTTGAGCGTTTCAGCGCCGGTAACCTTTGACGACAGCTTGAACTCAACGCCTTGCTTTTTAAGGATGCGCTGGAATTGCTTGGAAACTTCCCCGTCCATCGTCGGCAGGATGCGGTCGAGAAATTCGACCACCGTTACTTTCGCACCAAGGCGCCGCCAGACCGAACCGAGTTCAAGCCCGATTACGCCGCCGCCAATCACCACCATATGTTTCGGCACGGCGGGCAGCGAAAGGGCTCCTGTTGACGAGACAATTTTTTCTTCATCGATCTCGACACCCGGCAAGGGCGTGACTTCCGATCCCGTGGCGATGACGATGTGCTTTGCGCTTAGTTCCGTGGTCCGATCACCGGTAACGCGGACTTTGCCCGGCGCGATAATCTCCCCGGCGCCCAAAAATGTTTCCACCTTGTTTTTCTTCATCAGGAACTCAACGCCCTTGGTGAGCCCCTCAACAGCATCGTCTTTTTGTTTCAGCATCGCCTCAAGGTCGAGTGCAACCTTGCCGGTTTTGATGCCGAGCATCGGAAAATCCTTGTTCGCCGATTCAAAGAGTTCCGATGCGTGCAAAAGCGCTTTTGACGGAATGCAGCCGACGTTAAGGCAAGTGCCGCCGAGCTTTTTGGTTTCGCGTTTTTCGATGATGGCGGCTTTCAAGCCCAACTGGCCGGCGCGGATCGCGGCATTATAGCCGCCCGGCCCGGCGCCGATAATGACGACGTCAAAACTTTCCGACATTTATTTTTCCTTAGAGATCGAGCAGCAGGCGCTGCGGATCTTCGAGATTTTCTTTAACGCGCACCAGGAAGGTCACGGCGCCTTTGCCGTCGACAATGCGATGGTCATATGAAAGCGCCAGATACATCATCGGCCGAACAACCACTTCGTCATCGATAACGACGGGGCGTTTTTCAATGCGGTGCATGCCTAATATGCCGGACTGCGGCAAGTTGAGGATCGGCGTAGAAAGCAGGGAGCCGTAAATCCCGCCATTCGAAATGGTGAAGGTCCCACCTTGCATCTCTTCCAGCTTCAAATCGCCGGAGCGGGCGCGGCGTCCATAGTCTGCGATTTCAAGCTCGATTTCAGCCAGAGATTTCAGGTCCGTGTCGCGCACCACAGGCACCACAAGCCCCCTATCGGACCCGACCGCAATGCCGATGTCATAGTGGTTTTTGTAAATGATGTCTGTGCCGTCGATCTCGGCGTTCACATCCGGAACTTCTTTTAGCGCGTGGGTGCAGGCTTTTGCGAACAGCGACATAAAGCCAAGCTTGATGCCGTGCTTCTTCTCAAAGAGCTCCTTGTACTGACTACGTAAACTCATCACGGCAGTCATATCGACATCGTTGAATGTCGAGAGCATGGCGGCTGTGTCTTGTGATTCTTTCAAGCGCCGGGCAATAGTTTGACGAAGGCGAGACATCTTCACTCGCTCTTCGCGGGGGCCTGTTTCGCGCGGCGCGCTTGGGGCCCTTGCCACGGCAGGCGCCGCCGGCGTCGCCGCCAGCGCATCGCCCTTGGTGATGCGCCCATCCTTTCCGGTGCCGGCAATCGTTGACGGATCAAGCCCGCGCTCCGCCACCACCCGGCGCGGCGCAGGCGACAAGTCTTGCGCCGGCGCCGTCTCAACCGAAGGCGCAGCTGCGCCATTTGATTTCCTCTCAGGCGCCGGCGCAGCAGCCGCCTCTCCCGCCGAAATCACCGCCAACAGCGCGCCAACTTCCACCGTATCGCCTTCTTGCGCGGCAATGCTCTTGATGACGCCCACCGCCGGCGACGGAACGTCCATCGCCGCCTTATCAGTTTCCAGACTGACCACCGGCTCGTCCAATGCGACCGCATCGCCGACTTTTTTGAACCACTCGCCGATATCCGCCTCGGTGACGGATTCGCCGGATTGAGGGACACGCAATTCGATTTCTTCGCCGCCAGCAACGGCGGGCGCGGTTGTTTCTTTCACCGGCGCCGCGGCTTTTGTTTCAGGGGCTGAAGCTTGAGCGCCATTTGAAGAAATCTTGCCGAGTAGCGCGTTGACTTCGACCGTGTCGCCTTCTTGCGCAGTAATTTCAGAAAGCACGCCGGAAGCCGGCGCCGGCGCCTCAACGGAGACTTTGTCAGTTTCAAGCTCGACCAAAGGTTCGTCGGCGCTCACAACATCGCCTTGCTGCTTCAGCCATTTGCCGATGGTCGCTTCGGTGACGGATTCGCCAAGCGCTGGGACCCGGATTTCGGTGGTCATAGTTGTCTCCAAAACTGGACGGCCCGACGCTTATAGCGTTAGCGCCTCGTCCAAAAAACCTTCCAATTCCGCCTTGTGTCGGCTCATCAGTCCCGATGCCGGCGAGGCCGATGATGGCCGACCAACATAACGGGCGCGTTTATGCTTCGCGGAAATCTGGTCAAGCGTCCATTCGAGATTGGGGTCCATAAAGAACCAGCCGCCCATATTTTTGGGTTCTTCCTGGCACCAGATCATCTCGGCGTTCTTAAAGCGCTGCAGCTCCTTGATCAGGGATTGCGCCGGGAATGGATAAAACTGCTCAATGCGCAACAGGTAGATGTTATCGACGCCGCGTTTTTCCCTCTCTTCCAGCAAGTCGTAATAAACCTTGCCGGAACACAAGACGACACGTTTGATTTTTGCGTCCGAAACCAGCTCAACGGTCGAGCCAGGTTTGCACTCCGCATCATCCCACAAGACGCGATGGAAAGATGATCCGGAACCCATTTCTTCTAGGGTCGATACGCATCTCTTATGGCGCAACAAAGACTTTGGCGTCATCAATACCAGCGGCTTGCGGAAATTCCGGCGCATCTGGCGGCGCAGAATATGGAAGTAGTTCGCCGGCGTCGTGCAATTGGCGACTTGCATATTGTCCTGTGCGCAAAGTTGCAGGAAACGCTCAAGGCGCGCTGATGAATGCTCCGGCCCCTGACCTTCATAACCATGGGGCAGTAAGAGCACGAGCCCGCACATGCGCAGCCATTTGCGTTCGCCGGACGACAAGAATTGGTCAATGATAATCTGGGCGCCGTTCACAAAATCACCGAACTGCGCTTCCCACATAACGAGGAATTTCGGGTTCGCAAGCGCATAGCCATACTCAAAACCCATAACGGCGAATTCCGACAGGTTTGAATCGTGAATCTCAAATGTTGCGTTCGCATCAGGCAGGTGCGCGAGCGGCGTATAGGTGTTTTCCGTTTCCTGATCAATGAACACGCCATGGCGCTGAGAAAAGGTGCCGCGCCGGGAATCCTGTCCGGAAAGGCGAATGCCGTACCCCTCCTGCATCAGAGAGCCGAAGGCCAGCGCTTCCGCCGTCGCCCAGTCGAGGCCTGCGCCGTCGTCAAACATTTTTTGCTTTTGCTTGAGAATGCGCGCCAGGGTTTTGTGGATATTGAAATTCTTAGGGTAACTCGTCAGCGTCTCGCCGATGTCGTTCAGCGTCTCAACGGCAACCGCAGTGTCGCCGCGCCGGTCGTCGTCAATGGGATGGACCATGCCGGACCATTGACCGTCCAGCCAATCGGCTTTGTTCGGCTTGAATGATTTCGCCGCTTCGAATTCATCATCGAGGAACTTGCGGAAATCACCGCGCAGGGCGTCTGCTTCCTCTTGGGTAACGACGCGTTCCGCGACTAGTCTTTCGGCATAGATATTCGCCGCCGTTTTGTGATTGCGAATTTTGCGATACATCAGCGGCTGCGTGAAGCTGGGCTCATCGCCTTCGTTGTGGCCAAAGCGCCTATAGCAGAACATGTCGATGACGACGTCGGCGCCGAAGCGTTGACGAAATTCTGCGGCAATCTTGGCGGCGAAGACCACCGCTTCAGGATCGTCCCCATTTACATGAAAAATCGGCGCCTCGACCATTTTCGCCACGTCAGACGGATAAGGCGAAGACCGCGAGAATTTTGGCGCCGTCGTAAACCCGATCTGGTTGTTGACGATGAAGTGGATCGTACCGCCGGCGCTGTAACCGCGAAGGCCCGAAAACCCGAAACACTCAGCGACAATGCCCTGTCCGGCGAACGCCGCATCGCCGTGCAGCAGCAACGGCAAGACATGGGTCCGCGGCGCATCGAGATCCGGCGGTTCAATACGATCCTGCTTGGAGCGCGCTTTGCCGAGCACAACCGGGTTCACCGCTTCCAGATGCGAAGGGTTAGCGGTGAGCGACAGATGCACTTTGTTGCCGTCGAATTCGCGGTCAGAGGACGCGCCAAGGTGGTACTTAACGTCGCCGGAACCGCCCACATCGTCCGGCGTCACGGAACCGCCGTGAAACTCGTGGAAGATATGGTGATAAGGTTTGCCCATCACGGCTGCTAGAACATTGAGACGCCCGCGATGGGGCATGCCGACAACGATTTCTTTAACGCCGAGCGCGCCGCCGCGTTTGATGATCTGTTCGAGCGCCGGCACCATGGATTCTGCGCCATCAAGACCGAACCGCTTGGTGCCGGTATATTTGATGTTGAGAAAGTTCTCGAAACCTTCCGCCTCAACAAGCTTATTGAGAATGGCTTTGCGGCCTTCCGGCGTGAAGGAAATATCCTTATCCGGACCTTCAATGCGTTGCTGCAACCAGGACTTTTGCTCCGGGTCCGTAATGTGCATGAACTCAACGGCGAAAGTGCCGCAATAGGTGCGTTTCAAAATCGCGATGATTTCGCGCAACGTCGCCGTCTCAAGACCAAGCACGTTGTCAATGAAGATTTCCCGGCCCATGTCTTCCTCGGTAAAGCCGAGGGTCGCGGGATCAAGTTCCGGATGCGGGGTCTCCGGCGTAAGGCCAAGCGGATCGAGATCGGCAATCAAGTGACCGCGAATACGATAAGCGCGGATCAACATGAGCGCGCGCAAGGAATCCTTGGTGGCCTGACGAACATCGTCACCGCTAGCGGCGGGCGCCCGCGCTTTTATTTTATGCTCAAGCTCGGCTTCGACCTCGCCCCAGTCGCCGTCAAAAGCGGCGGTGAGTTCGCCATTTTGTTTTGGCGGCCAGTCACGGCGGGCCCAGCTAGGCCCATCCAGCGCGCGCGCGCCATTCGGCTCGCCCGCCTCACGCTCAAAGAATGCTCGCCATGCCGGTCCAACCGACGCCGGGTCGGCGGCGTAACGCGCATAAAGGTCTTCCAAATATCGAGCGTTGACGCCTGATAAGATTGTACTTTCTGGGTCGCTTCCACGACTTGCCGGGGCCGGTTCATCCTTGGCCATACCGCGTTCCAAATTCTGTTCGCCGCGAACTGGCTCTACTAGATACGCCAACCGCGAAACGTTTCAATGGCTAATCCCTTAGGTTAACCATGGAGTGGTTTATTTTTTAAGAATTTCCAAAAGCGTCCGGCCCATGGCGCCTGGAGTCGGCGAAACGGCAACGCCAGCGCTCTTCATAGCCTCGATTTTGGCGGCGGCGGTGTCGTCTGCGCCCGCCACAAGGGCTCCGGCATGGCCCATGCGGCGACCGGGCGGGGCCGTCACCCCGGCAATAAAGCCGACCGTTGGCTTCTTGGTCTTATGGCTGGCGAGGAATTTCGCAGCGTCGGCCTCCGCCGAACCGCCGATCTCGCCGATCATGATGATCGACTGGGTTTCGTCATCGTGAAGGAACATGTCGAGGATTTCGATGAAGTCGGTTCCTTTGACGGGATCGCCGCCAATGCCGACGCAGGTCGACTGACCAAGCCCGGCGACGGTCGTCTGATGCACGGCCTCATAGGTAAGCGTGCCGGAGCGGGAAATGACGCCCACATGACCTTTGCGGTGAATGTGGCCGGGCATGATGCCGATTTTACATTCGTCGGGCGTGATGACGCCGGGACAGTTCGGCCCCACCAGGCGAGTGTCAGAGCCATCCAGCGCGCGTTTCACCTTGACCATATCAAGCACGGGGATGCCCTCTGTAATGCAGATGACCAGCCGGATCTCGGCTGCGATTGCTTCAAGGATCGAGTCCGCTGCAAAGGGCGGCGGCACGTAAATCACTGACGCGTCAGCGCCGGTTTTCTCCCGCGCTTCCGCGACCGTATCAAATATCGGCAGTGTTGCGCCTTTTGCCGCCTCGCCCGCTTCCCAGGTCTGCCCGCCTTTGCCTGGCGTGACGCCGCCGACCATTTTCGTGCCATAGGCAATCGCCTGCTCGGTGTGGAACGTTCCGGTCGATCCGGTCATGCCCTGGCAGATAACTTTGGTGTTTTTGTCGATAAGGATGGACATGGGCGGCGAGGCTCCTGCGCAGTTGCAGCATTGAATTCAAGCCGTCTTAAGCCTCAGCGCCCGGCGCCGCAACCGCCCGGCCCGCAAAGCGGCTTTAAAAAAACTTCACGGATGTGTCGCGCCAGAGCCGCAAATGGCGGTCAAGAAACCTCCGCCTCGAACCGTAAGACTGCCCGGTTCGACGCCCTCCCGACTTGAATACCGCGCTTGACCCAGCGCGGTATTTTTTTGGCCTGTGTCAAAGTTCTGGCAGGTCGTGACGGGTTCGCTCTGATTGATTGTCGCCGGTGTTTATTGTGCCGGCGTTTTCAATCATCAAGATCCAGCACTCGTCTTCAGCCACCGGCATATGTTCGACGCCCGCCGGAACCACCAGCATATCACCCTCTTCCATGGCGACATCTTCATCGCGGAACCGCATCGTAAAGGCGCCTTTGACAACGAAGAACGCCTCATCGACGCCATCATGGGCGTGCCACTCGAAAGGACCGTCGATTTTCGCAAGCCTGACTTCCTGACCGTTGACTCGTGCAGCAATGTGCGGCGACCAGGTTTCTGGAATGCGGTCAAAGGCCGATGGGATGTTGATCTTTTTGATCATTGGTTGGCTCAAATCATTTTCGTTCCGGCGGCGTCTTCTCGAACTCAAGCAGGCGAGAAACAAACGCATCGGGGATGGGCATCGTGTTCTTGGTGCCGGGCTCCGCGTGCACATAAGTCAACGAGCCGTCGGTCAGTAGTTCGTCGCCGCGAAAAATAGCAGCTGCGAGCATCATTGATTTCGTCCCAAGCCGCTGGCAGCGAATGGCGACATCAATCATGTCGTCGAACACAGCTGACCCGCGAAAATCAGCATTCGCATTCACGGTGAAAAACTCCAGGACGTTTTCACCGGCCGATGCGTAACCGAGCGCCCGCAAGTATTCCGTCATGCCAACATCGAAATAGAGGAAGTAGTTAGCGTTAAAGACGATCCCTTGCATATCACACTCGGCCCAGCGGACGCGGAGGGGGTGGAAGAAGGTAAATTGCGATCGATCTGTCATGATGACGGTTTACGCTAAGGCGCATCCACATGGCCAGACCGCCCGCCAACGGCGCGCATGAGAGCGGAGCCGAGCACAAAGACAATGAGCGCCATCACGATGCTCGCAACAGGAAACGCGAAGGCAAGTCCCAGGCTTTCGCAGTCGAGCAGTTTGGCTTCGCCGGCTAACGCAGCCGCCGCCTGATCCGCCTCGCATTCAGCGTGTTCTTTCGCCCTCCAGCGATCCGTCGCCGCAAACGCGCCATAGGATAGAACGGCGAGAAGGATGAGCCCACTGACCGCGCCGAAAGCAAACCTTCCGCCGCGCAACACCCCATTCAGAACAACGAGCAAGACAAGGGCGGCGACAATTCCCGGCGCACCCAAAATGGCGAAGGAAATAAGGCCCTCTAACATTCACGCAGCACGTCTACACCGGCGGCAACCCTCAAACCGCCGCTACCACCTTTTGCGCGGCGTCTTCGAGATCATCCGCGGGCGTTATTTTAAGGCCGGAGTTGGCGAGAATTTCCTTGCCCTTTTCGACATTGGTGCCTTCAAGACGCACCACCAGGGGGTCGTCAAGGCCAACCTCTTTGACCGCCGCGACAATGCCTTCAGCGATGATGTCGCATTTCATGATGCCGCCGAAAATATTGACGAGGATGCCTTTTACGTTCGGGTCTGTCGTAATGATCTTGAAGGCCTCTGTGACTTTTTCCTTTGTCGCGCCGCCGCCCACATCGAGAAAGTTCGCAGGCTCCGCCCCATAGTGCTTGATGATATCCATGGTCGCCATGGCAAGCCCCGCCCCGTTCACCATGCAGCCGATATTGCCGTCGAGTTTCACATAAGAAAGATCGAACTCAGACGCTTTGAGCTCCATCGGGTCTTCTTCGGTCTCATCGCGCATTTCAAGAATGTCCGCATGGCGAAAGAGCGCATTGGGATCAAAACCGACTTTCGCATCCAAAACCAAGAGATCGCCCGCCTTGGTGACGATCAGCGGATTGATCTCCAGCATCGACATGTCTTTTGATGTAAACGCTTCGTAGAGCGTCGGGATCAGCTTGCCGCACTGCTTGGCGGCGGCGCCCTTAAGACCGAGCGCCTGCGCAATGCGCCGCGCATGATGCGGCATGCAGCCGGTCGCCGGATCAATCTCAACCGCGATGATTTTTTCCGGCGTTTCCTCGGCCACTTCCTCGATGTTCATACCGCCTTCGGTAGAAGCGATAAAAGCGATGCGGCCTGATCCACGATCGACCAGCGCCGACAAGTAAAGCTCGGTCTCGATGTCGGAGCCCGCTTCAATATAGATACGGCCAACCTGTTTCCCGCTTGGACCGGTCTGTTTGGTGACAAGGGTCTTGCCAAGCATCTGCTTTGCAAATTCAGCCGCTTCCGCCGGCGATTTCGCCAGCCGCACGCCGCCGCCTTCGCCGGCTTCAGCCTCCTTGAATTTACCTTTGCCGCGCCCGCCGGCATGGATTTGCGCCTTCACCACATAAAGAGGGCCGGGCAGTTCTTTCGCCGCCGCTTCCGCCTCGCTCGCTTTGAAGACTGCGCGGCCGTCTGAGACCGGCGCGCCGAATTCCTTCAAGAGGCGTTTGGCTTGATATTCGTGGATGTTCATGGCGGCGGCGCTCCTTAGAGGGACATGGGGTCGAAACGGTTCCCGCGTTTATAGCTTCTGTTGGCGTTGAAACAACAGCACCGCAATGGACGAGCGAGCTTTCGATTCTTATATCGCAGCGTATGGCTGACACATCGATACCCCGGCAAGACTACCGCTTCGAGACTGCGACCGAGGCCGACCTTCCCATGCTGCATGGTTGGCTTTCCGATCCTGAAGTGAGGCCCTGGTGGGGCGATCCCGACGAGGAGCTGGCGCTGATCCGCGGCGATCTTCCCTTGCCAAGCATCAATCAGTTCATGGTGCATTATCGGGGAACGCCGGTCGGTTATATCCAAGACTATAATGTTGGCGATGAGCCGGACGTGCATTTTGAGGGCCTGCCGGCGGGAACCCGCGCCATCGACCTATTCGTCGGCGGGGCGCCTTTGCTGTGCAAAGGCCATGGCAGCGCATTTTTGCGACAGCATGCGTTATCGCTGCTCGCCGCTGGCGCGCCAAAGGTCGTGATCGATCCCTTGTTTGAAAACTTACGCGCGCGCAGGGCTTACCAAAAGGCGGGCTTCGTTGAGCAGCGGGCGTTCGACACCAAGGAAGGCCGCGTGATGTTGATGGTGTTTGAGGGCTAAGCGTCCACCTGAAACTCTGTGAGAGATCGGCGTTGCTGACCGTCTTTGTCAAAGTTTTCTGCCGCCAACCAAGCCTCAAACCCGGCTTTTACCGCCGGCCACTCGGCATCGATGATGGAAAACCACGCCGTGTCGCGATTGCGCCCCTTCATCACCATGTCCTGACGGAAGACGCCCTCAAAACGAAAACCCAATCGCAGTGCTGCGCGCTTTGAGGCCTCATTGGCGTTGTCGCACTTCCATTCGTAACGGCGATAACCAAGATCATCGAAGATGTGCTTCGCCATCAGATACATTGCTTCCGTCGCGGCCGGCCTACGCTGCATGTCTTTTGAATAGATAATGCAGCCGACTTCCGCTGATCCGGCATCCGGGCGAATGCGCATGTAACTTGCCATCCCTAGAACCACGCCCTTGTCCGGCGATCGCAGAAGATAGGTTTCCCAGCCGAGATTTTTGGCGGTGACTTGCATAGCTTCACAAAGCGCTGTTGCAGTCTCGAATGGCCCAATCGGAATATAGCGCCACAAATCATCATTGCCGGCGCCGCAAATGGCGGCAAACAGCGCTTCGCCATCCTCTGGAAGACGGGCGGGCGCGATCGCCACATAGCGGCCCCTTGTTGATTGCAGCTTCGGCGCGGGCCGTCCCGTCCAGTCTTTCAACTCGGTCATCGCAAATTGCGCCCTTCCTGCTATTGCGGATCGACGAATGGCCCGCATAAACCCATGTTGCTCCGCAGCTAACACCAAGCTGCGCTGACGACCAGCGGCGCCAAATAAATGTAAGCTGTTGTTTGTTCAACCGGGCGAACCGGTCATGCGTTGCTGTCAGCGCAGCGCAACAGAAGGAGCCTTTCACATGATCATCGTCTCTGGAACAGCAAAAGTTGAGCCCGGCGCGCTCGACAAGGTGCGCGCCGTCATGGAGGCAACGATCCTCGAGACCCGGAAAGAGGAAGGCTGCATCTATTACTCATACGGCGTCGACGTCATCGACTCTGACACCATCGTGGTGCTCGAATATTGGGAAAACTGGGCGGCGCTCGAAAAGCACTTTGCGCAGCCGCATATGGCGGTGTGGATAAAGACGCTGGGGGAAGCCGGCGTTGTTTCCCGGGACATTCGCTTTATCGAAGCCGGCGAAGAGCGAAACATTTTCGGGTAGATTAGCCAGAACAAAAAAGCCGCCCCTCAGCAAGGGGCGGCGAGTCGTTTGGGGGGACTAGTCTGACTAAAGCCTGACACCAAAGCCGATACCGGCGACGATCGGGTCAAGATCAACATCGACCGTATTGATCAGCCCGCCGGAGTTCAATGTCGCGGTCGTATCGATCTGGATGTATTTCACATCCGCGTTGAAGAAAACGCGCTCATTAAGATCGATGTCGATACCCGCCTGGAAGGCGACGCCCACGCTGTCGTCAATGGAGACAGTGGTCGGCCCGACAGCATCAATCAGCGATTGTTTGGCACCGTCATCATAAAAGATCGTCCAGTTAACGCCGACGCCCACATAAGGACGCATCTTCGCTTGCGGAAAGAAGTGATATTGCAGGGTGAGCGTAGGCGGCAGCACCATGGTGTCTGCGATTTCACCAAGCGCGGCCAGCGAGCCCTCGCCCGAAATGTCGTGGGGCGTCGTCGCCAATATGAGTTCCGCGCCGATATTGTCTGTCACGAAATAGGTGAAATCGAGTTCCGGCATGATGGCGTTGTCGACCGAAACGCTCGCATCCGGAAATGTCGGCAAGACAGCGCCGGAGTTTTCCGTTGGCGCAACAATGATGCCGCGCAAGCGAACCAGCCAATCCCCCTGCTCGGCGCTGGCCGGCATTGAAAACAGCGTTAAACCCGCGGCGGCTATACTCATAATCAGTCGCATGGTGATATCCCTCTCAATTAATACGAGAGGATGTCTATGGTGCTTTGCAATTCTCAAGAATTGATCTGTGTCAGGAAAGCGCGATTGTCGCAGGCGCAGATTGTCGCGGCTGCAATCTTTTACCTATGCGTGTGATTAGTCGAGTCTATCAACAAGCATCGCTGCAAAGATCGAAAGCGTATCGTCCCGGGCGCCCATGACAATAATGCGATCGCCAGGCGCAGAAATTTCCACAAGGCGGTCGCCGCAATCATCGCGCGTTGCAAGCGCTTCTGCTCGCTTGCCGCTTGCGATAACGCCATCTACGATGTCATTGCTTGAAACAGATCGATCAACAGTGCCGCCGAAATAGACCGGCTCCGGCATTAACAACATGTCATCTTCATGCAGCGCTTCCGCGAAGCAATCGATGAACTCGTTTCGCATTTTCTTGAGCGGGCCGAAGCCATGAGGCTGAAACATGACCAGGAGGCGGCCCGGAAAATCATGCAATGTGTGAAGGCTCGCAGCGATCTTGTCTGGATTGTGAGCGAAATCATCGAACACCGTCACGCCGCCCGCTTCGCCCACATATTCAAGGCGGCGCTTTACGCCGGCAAATGCGCCTAGCGCCGCCGCAGCGTCTTTTAGGGAAACGCCACAGGCCTTAACGGCTGCAATCGCAGCAAGGGCATTCGAAACATTGTGCCGGCCCGGCATTTTGAGCGAAACCGACGCGGGGCTTTTTTCTCGCTGCGACTTAACAATAAAGGATATGCCGAACGGCTCAGGCGTGATCTCCGTCGCGACCAAATCCGCCGACGCATCCAACAGGCTATAAGTCGCCCTCTTTGCCTCAGGCAATTCAGCCGCTACTCGCGCCGTTTCTTCATTGTCGAGATTGAGCACCGCTGTTTCGGCTTTATCGACAAAGCCGCGAAACAAGGCGCGCAGTTCGTCCATGGTCTTGTGATCGAGAGCGACATTATTGAGCACGGCAATTTTCGGGTTGAACATCGCAATGGAGCCGTCGCTTTCATCGACTTCCGAGACGAAGGCCTCGCCCTTGCCGACGAGCGCACTGGCGAAAAGCGCATCGTCGCTGACAAAGTTTTTCATGACGGCGCCGTTCATGACCGTTGGGTCCCTACCAGCATGATGCAATATCCAGCCGATCATACCTGTCGTGGTTGACTTGCCGCTTGTGCCAGCAACGCCGATGGGCGCCCGCGCAGCGTTGAAAAGTTCAGCCAGCAACTCAGCGCGGGAAAGCCGCGCGGCGCCGATTTCATTCGCCGCCGCGACGTCCGGCACCGCCTCTTCCACGGCTGCAGAAGCAACCAGAATTTGCTCTGAGCGCGTCAGACCCGATCCGTCCTGGGGATGTAATGTCACGCCAAGCGCGGTGAGATAATCAAACTTGGCGCCGTTCAGCCCCTGATCGAGGGACCGGTCCGATCCTTCCACACTGTGGCCCTTCGCCTTGACGATCATCGCCAGGGGCAGCATCCCTGAGCCGCCGATACCGCAGAAGAAATAGTCTTTTGTTTCAGTCATGACCGGTGTGTTCTATGCAAAATTAAGTAATAAGTCGTAAGCATTATTCGATGGCGGAAACCACTAAACATATCGCCCTTGTCTGCCCCGGCGGACCCATCACCAAGGAACTCGCCGCACAAACGGGCGAGATTGCGGCGGCGCGCTTTGGCGATGCTGCAACGCTTGATTTTCATCCCCAGTGTTTTCTAGAAGCCGGCCATTTCGCGGGGACCGACAAAGAGCGCACCGCAGCTTTTCTGGAGGTCGCGAACGATCCCCAAAATGACGCCGTATGGTTTGCCCGCGGCGGCTACGGCGCTTGCCGGTTGGAAGACGGATGGTGGTCGAAATTGAACGAGGTTGCCCGCAGCAAAACATATCTTGGTTATTCAGACGCAGGCATGGTGCTGGCGCGCCTTTACAAGGAAAAAATCGGCCGACCTGTCCACGGTCCCATGCCCACTGACCTGCCGCGAGCAAATGGGGAAACAGCAATCGCGCGCGCGCTCGACTTTCTCATCAAGGGCGACGCCGCAACATTCGAGCCGAACGTAAAACCGTCCGTAAAGTATGTCGCTTTCAATATTACCGTGCTGGCGCATCTCGTGGGAACCGACGCCATGCCCGATCTTTCCGGTCACATCATCATGCTCGAAGATGTGGCGGAATATCTTTACGCAACGGATCGGGCGTTATTCACGATTACGTCGGACGCCGGCATCCGCAAGGCAAAAGGCCTGATGCTCGGGCGTCTCAGCGACGCACCCGAAAACGATCGACCCTTCGGGCAAAGCGAAGAAGAGGTCATTCAATACTGGTGCGCCCGCGCCGGCGTTCGCCATCTCGGCCGCGCCGACATCGGCCATGACGCTGACAACAAGATTGTGCCGTTTGGCAGTCTTGCAACAGGTGCGTGACGCCGCCATCGGTCGGCATGCCTGACGCGCTAACCCAATCCGGGAATTAACGCAATTCACCGTATACGAACTGTCCCATTTACGGATTAACCACCTTCCTTAAATCGGCCTTAGCGCTTTGCCGCTTTGCTGTTCCTCATCAAGCAATGAAGACGAGGAAGACGGCATGCGGGCAGCGTTTTGGGGCTTTGCTATTGTTTGCGCCATGGCGGCAGCCGCATCTCCCCTTTCTGCAGAGGAAGCATCGAATACTGGCGCTGTGGGCGTGCAGCCGGCGTCTTACATCTCGCCCTCCTATACGGCGCCGTCAAAGCGGCTTGATCCGGAAATTGCTCTTCAAAAAATCAACGCCTTTCGCGCCGCATCGGGACTGCCCGCGCTTGTTCTCGATCCTGCTTTGACGCAAGCCGCCAGCGCACACGCCGCTGATCTCGCCGCGAGAGATGCGATCTCTCATTACGGGGCAGACGGATCAACGCCGGTAACGCGTGTTGCCTCAACAGGCTATGACGCCATCGTTACTGGCGAAAACGTCGCCACCGGCCAGCGGCATTTCGATGAAGTGCTTGATGGCTGGATTGACAGCGAAAGCCACCGCAAGACGCTGCTGGCGCCGACCGTCATCCATGCAGGCCTAGCGTTGGTTTACAACCCGAAAGCCTCCTCGCGCACCTTCTGGACCATGGTGGTCGCCGAGCCTTTCTAGCGCGCTCACTTAACCCACAATTAACCATCGCCCGCCCATGAATGAGCCATGACGCTGGGCCCCAAAGTCTTCTGCATCGGTTTTCAGAAAACCGGCACGACGTCGCTGTATTCAGCACTGACGATGCTCGGCTACCGCACGGCAGGCGTCGTTGGCCGCGATCTATCGGCAGACACGTTGCGCAAAGAAGGCGCGGACCTTTGCATCCGCACGGCGCAGGACTTCGACGCCGCGCAAGACATGCCCTGGCCGCTATTTTTTCGCGAGCTGGACGCTTCCTATCCAGGATCGAAATTTATCCTTACCGTGCGCGATCCTGAAAGCTGGTTCGCGTCAATTGAAAGCCACTTCGGCGCCCGCCCAAAACCCATGCAGGCATTTGTCTATGGCGACAACGCAGCGGCGCCCGCCGGCAATCACGATAACTATATCAAGCGGTACACTGACCATAATGAAAATGTACGCGCGTATTTTGCCGACCGCCCCACGGACTTTTTAGAAATGGACCTTGGGGGTAGCGATGGCTGGGAAGTCTTATGTCCTTTCCTAGGCTTGCCTGCGCCGCAATCGCCCTTCCCGGTGAAGAACACCAGCGCCGCGCGAAAGTCGCTTGCCTACCGGGTGAAGCGGCATCTTTGGCGGCTTGCCGGTATGACCCCAAGCCCTGAGCGGATGATTTAGCCTAAGCCCGCGCTGACGACCAGCGACGCTAAGTGATGGCCGGCCCCAGATGCCCAGACGATCGCAATCAAATACGAGCTTTCTGTCAGCGCGGCGCAGAAAAAGCCATACTTGGCGCCTTCCACCCTAGACCCTATGTAAGCGGCGCTGGGTGAACGGGAGGACAATCTATGTCGGATGAGAAACGAACGACGGCGCTGCAATATCTTGACCGCGCCATGGGTGAACTGCGCGCGCTGGGTTTCGCAGCAGAAGATGGCGAGCCGGCGCCGATTATCGCGCTCCTGAACCAGATTTCCGAGCTTGACGAGACCCGTGTCGCCGCCATCGCCCGCACCCTCGACCAGGCGTCGCACTTCAACGATGTTGTTCGCGACCAGGTTTCCGGTATGACCATCGGCGAGCGCTACGAGGGTATTACCGCGGCGTTCGACTCCATCCGCGACGACGCCAAATCCCTGGTCGACCAATATGCTGACGGCAAGATTTCCACATTCGAGCGGATATCCAACACCTGGATGAAGATGACCCGCGGCGACATCGCAACCCGGTTCGAGAAAATCAAAAAACTCTATCTCGAAGTCGCAGGCGACACCCGTGATCAGGTTGAGCGAGAGACCCGCATTCTTGAAGCCTATCGCGATTTCCGCGGTGCCATGAAACAGTCGGAAGTGATGGCGCTTGAAGTTTTGGAGACCGCGTCCGGCAAACTGGAAACGGCGAAAACGAACTTGAAAGAAAAAGCAAGCGCCATTGAGGCTTTTACCGGCGATGAACCAGCGGAACGTGCGCGCCTTGAACTTGACCGTGACGAAGCTTTGCGCGCGCTTCAAAAAGAAGAAAAACGCTATCAGGTCGCGAAAGATCTCTCCGACAATATCACTGTTGGCTACAACACATCAGAAGTGATCATGACACGGCTGGTGCAAACAACCAGCGCCAAGGAGCGCATCTATGCGCAATCGGTTTCTTTCTTCGGCACTAATGAGACCGTCCTGACAGCGCTCACCGCAACGTTTACCGGCATGCACGGGCTGCATGAATCAACCGAAACCCTCGAGGCCATGAAGAAGGGCATCGAGGACAGTTTGGAAACGCTGTCGGAAGTCGGCGGCAAGGTGCAAGAAGCAGCGGTCGAAGCGGGCTATGGACCGACCGTTGCCGCCTCAGCCGTCAAGAAGCTGGTGGACAGCGTTGTCTCTTACCAAGAACGCAGCCAGCAGATCATCGCTGAAATGCGCAAGCTCTCAACCGAGAACTCAAAGGAAATCCGTGACGCTGTGGAAGATGGAAAAGCGCGCCTTGCCCGGCTGATCGAACAGGGCGCGACGGCGGAACTTGCATCCTAAGGACCGCTCCTCGTGACTGACGCCGCCATCGCGGAAAAACCGGAAAAGCTAGACGATGTCATGCTCGCCATGGACATTGTCGATACGCTTCGGCACCGCGAACGGCTGATCGACCGGGAGCTTTCCGCAGAGGCGCGCGAAGAAAAGCTAGTTGAACGCCTGCGTGAGATTTATTCAGCGCAAGGTATCGACGCGCCGGACCATATCCTGCGCGAAGGCGTCAGGGCCCTTGAAGAAAAACGTTTCGTTTACGAACCGCCCAAAGGCGGTTTGGGCGTTCGCCTGGCGAAATTCTACATCTCTCGAGACCGCTGGCTAAAGCCCGTCGCAGTGATTACTGGCATCGCGGCGTTCGTGACAGCCGCTTATGAGTTCGGTTTTGAGGCGCCGAGAGAGGCGCGGGCTGAACAGGCGCGCATCGAGCTTTCTGAAGTCATACCGGCGGACCTTGCGCAAGAACGCGATGCGGCGCTCGCTCTAGCGGAAACCGACTACGCTCGCACCATTGTCGAGACCCTTTATCAGGACGGTATGGCCGCTGCGACGGCAGGCGAGCGGGAGGACGCAAGCCAGGCAATCGATGACCTCAAGCTTGTTGCAGACGACCTTGCACAAACCCTTTCTATACGGATTGTATCGGAGCCCGGCGAACGCAGCGGCGTTTTTCGCATTCATGACGATGATCCGAATGTCAGAAACTATTATCTCATCGCTGAAGCGGTGACAGCGCGCGGCGATGTTGCGTCTCTTGAAATCACAAGCGAAGAAGACAGGGACAGCAAGCGGGTGACAAAATGGGGCGTGCGGGTGCCGGAAGCGGTTTATAATCGCGTCGCCGCCGACAAGCAGGACGACCAGATCATTCAGGACGCGCTGATCGGCGAAAAACCGAAAGGCGCATTGCTGCCGGTATATTCAGTTGACGGCGCTGGAGGCGCAATCCTCGAATGGTAACGGAGCGGCGCATATGATCTCCGGTCGCAACGCGCTCCACCGTATTGACGCGTCGATCGCCGATGCGCGCCGCACATTAGCGCGGGTGCAAAATGCAGCCGGCGCTGACTCAAGCCGGCTTGCCACCCTCGAGCGCGCAGAGTCTGAATGTTACCGGTCTTTTGGCGCCTTGCGACTCGATATTTTGCAGACGGATGAAAATGTAAGTTCGCTTGGCGCCGTTGACGGCAAGGCCGAGCGGCTTATTGAAACGCATGAGCAAGCGCTTGCGGATTTGTCCCTGCGCGTTGAAACGGCGGCTGAAGCCATTGAGAAACTTGAAACCGAACGCCGCCGTCAGGAAGACGCCGTCGACGCTACTATCGCCGCCCATGAAAAAGCGGTTGAACGCACCGAGGCGCGCCTTGCCGATGATCCGAAATACGGCGCCAAGGCCGACGCCCTGGAAGAAGCTAATGCAATTGCCGAGCGAGCGGCGCAAAAGCTGGAAATCGCGCGCGCCGACCGCGAGACAAAAGGCGCGCCTTACGAGAGTGATCCGCTGTTTTCCTATCTTTGGCGGCGCAATTTCGGCACAAAAGAATATAGAGCGTTTTTCCTTTTCGCAGCCCTCGACCGTTGGGTCGCGAGCCTCATCAAATATCGCGATGTGCGGCTGAATTACATGCGGCTGCTTGAGTTGCCGGAGCGACTTGCCGAGCATGCAGAGCGGGTGAAAGACGTAGCAGCGGGCATCGAAAAAGACATCGAAGTCTATGAGCGCGAAGCTCTCGAAAAAGACGGCGTCACGAAGCTCCGTGACAAAGCCGCTGCAGCGCGAACGGAACTCGAGCGCATCGACGCCGCCATTGCAAACGCGGAACAAGAGCACGAGACGCTCGCCCGTGAACACCGCGAAACCGCTGCCGGTGAAAAAGGCCCGCTCGATGAAGCCCGCGCGCTCCTCGCAAGGGCGCTGCAAAGCCGGTCCATCCCTGACCTTCGCATTCTCGCAGCAGAAACCACAACGCTTGAAGACGATCGCATCGTCGATGAGCTCATCCGGTTAAAACGCGAACGTCTTGAGATCGAGGAAAACCGGCATGCATTAAAGAGCTCCCTCGACCGTCATGGGCGCAGCTTAAGCGACCTTGAAAAATTGCGCCGTCAATTCAAAACCTCGAAATATGATAGTCCCTATTCGGAGTTTTCAGATGCCGGCATCATCAGCGTCATCTTGAGCGAGTTGATGCGCGGCGCGCTTTCTTATGGCGACGCCTGGCGACGGTTGAGCCGTGCGCAGAAAACCCGCCGCCGCAACTGGCAGGAAGATTTCGGCGGCGACGAATGGCGCGACGGCTTCGGCCTACCACAAAAGCGCGGACGCGATTGGAGCGGAAGCTGGGGCGGCGGATGGACCGGGGGCCGAACCGGCGGCAGATTGCCAAGCCCACGGGCGCCGCGAGCGCCGCGCATTCCCCGCGCGCCGCGTTTACCAAGACGCGGCGGCGGCAAGTTCCGCACCGGCGGCGGATTTTAGTAATCGCGCTCGCTTTTCAGTTTTTCTCTACGCATCTGAAGCTTTTCCGGGTTGACAGAGGCTGCCTAATGGCCGTCTAGGGAGGCTGCTGAGAAGTTGGAGCAAATCCATGGAAGTCAAAGTTGCGATCGTCGGGGCTACGGGCAATGTCGGGCAGGAAATGCTTGCCATTCTCGCTGAGCGCATGGCGCCGGTATCTGAGGTCTTTGCCGTTGCATCCCGCAAATCCATCGGGCGCGAAGTTTCGTTCGGCGACAAGACCTTGAAATGCGAAGACCTTGAGCAGTTCGATTTTTCCAAGGCCGATATCGCGCTGTTCGCCGCTGGCGGTTCGATCGCCAAAGAATGGGCGCCGAAAGCCGCCGCCCAAGGCTGCGTTGTCATCGATAACTCCTCGCATTTCCGCATGGATCCTGACGTGCCATTGATCGTGCCGGAAGTGAATGCTGACGCGGTCACGGGCTTTTCCAAGAAAAACATCATCGCCAACCCGAACTGCTCGACCGCGCAACTCGTTGTGGCGCTCAAACCATTGCATGAGGCTGCGCGCATAAAACGCGTGGTTGTTTCGACGTATCAATCAACATCCGGCGCCGGTAAAGTGGCCATGGACGAGCTCTGGAACCAGACCAAGCAAATCTACGTCACCGACGCGCCGGAACCGGAAAAATTCACCAAGCAGATCGCCTTTAACGTCATTCCGCATATCGACGTCTTCATGGAAGACGGCTTCACCAAAGAAGAATGGAAAATGACGGCGGAGACGAAGAAGATTCTCGATCCGAAAATCAAACTCACCGCCACATGCGTTCGCGTGCCGACTTTTGTCGGCCATGCAGAAGCAGTGAATGTAGAATTGGAAAAACCGATGTCGGACGATGAAGCCCGCGAAATCATGCGCGAGGCGCCGGGTCTGTTGGTCGTCGATAAGCGCGAGGACGGCGGTTATGTGACGCCGGTCGAATGCGTTGGCGATTTTGCCACTTTCGTTAGCCGCGTTCGCGTCGACCCGACCGTTGAAAACGGCCTCGCCTTCTGGTGCGTTTCCGACAATCTCCGCAAAGGCGCGGCGCTTAACGCCGTTCAGATTCTAGAGACGTTGCTTAATCGCGGCCTCCTGAAAGCCGCAGCGTGACATCGCCCGCGGCGGGTGCTCAAAAAACGCCGCAGGCTATTAGATTTGGCCTTATCGCCGGCATATGCGCTTACACGCTGTGGGGGATGTTTCCGCTTTATATAAAAGCGGTTGATCATGTTTCGGCGCTGGAAATCCTTGCGCACCGGATCATCTGGTCTGTGCCTTTTGGCGCCGTGTTGATCATTTTGCGCGGGCAATGGAGCGAAGTGCGCGACGCCTTCAAAACCCCGCAGGTCGTCATGATGCTTTGCCTCACGGCGCTCGCGATATCCGCGAACTGGCTAATCTATGTCTGGGCCGTCCTTCACGATCGCATTCTGGAAGCCAGCCTTGGTTACTACATCAATCCTTTGATGTATGTGGCAGCCGGGATTTTCATCCTCGGCGAAAGGCTGCGACCGGCGCAAATTGCGGCTGTAGCGCTGGCGGCGATCGGCGTCATCGTGCACACGATCGGCCTTGGCGCCTTTCCCTGGGTTGCGATTGCGCTGGCGTTATTGTTCACGATCTATGGCTACCTTAGAAAAACTGTCGCTGTCGGAGCGATGCCGGGCCTTTTCATCGAAACAACCCTTCTGTCGCCTATCGCCCTTGCCTATCTCGTGTGGCTGATCGGCGCCGGGGGCGCGATGATTTTTTCAGGCTCCCTTGGGACCACAAGCCTGTTGATCCTCGCGGGACCGGTGACAGTCCTGCCGCTGGTGCTGTTTGCGCTCTCCGCGCGGCGGCTGCAATTAACAACGCTTGGCTTCCTGCAGTATATCGGTCCGACGCTGCAATTTGCATTCGGCCTTTACTATGGCGAAGCGTTTACATTGCTGCACGGCGTCAGCTTCGGGTTGATCTGGCTGGGCCTTGCCGTCTATTCGGTTGACGCTATCCGCGTAAACCGGGCCGCGAGGCTCAATCGACCCGCTTAAGGGTCCCTGAAAAACTCAAAAGCGGCGTCTCGCCGGTAACGACCAGTCCACGCACAAAACTTAAGGAACGACCGGCCCGCACCACTTCGCCTGCGGCCTCGATGAAGGCGCCAATGGGCGCAGGTTTTAAAAACTCCGCATTCATCGTAACGGTAACCGCCTTAAACTCCTCGGTTTGCCGGAAGCAAATATCGAACATCGACATATCCGCCAGCGTCATCAACATGCCGCCATGGACAACGCCGCCAAGATTGGCGTGACGCGGTTCCGAGTAAAACCCGACGCCGGACTGCGCGCCGCGCTCGCGGAAATAAAATGGGCCCGCATGGGCGGAAAAGGTGTCCGCCCAAACTCGTTTCACCCAGCCTTCAGGAGGTTTCCACTCAATCAAATCTTCTAACTCTTCCATAGACCGACGCTTTAGCGTGACCGCGCGCGCCATGAAACAGGCTTTAGCAGTTCCGAGTGCAGCCAAAGATTGCAGCCAATCCGATATGACGTCATCATTTTAATATGACCTCTCTTCCCGAACCGCAGCGAATTGACGCAAACGGCGTTAAGCTCGCCATTTACGAAATGAACGGCGACGAGGAAGGCGCCTATCCGCCAGTTTTTCTTGTCCATGGCTGGCCGGAGCTTGCCTACTCCTGGAAAAACCAGTTGCCCGCCCTGGCGGATGAGGGCTTTCGCGCCATCGCGGTCGATGTGAAGGGCTTTGGCGCTTCTGACGCGCCCGTGGATATTGACGCATATTCGATCGATCAAATGACCCGCGACCTCGCAGCGCTGGCGGACGCGCTCAATATCGATCGCGCCGTCTGGTGCGGTCATGATTGGGGCGGCTGGCTGGCTTGGGGGATGGGGCAACTGCGTCCCGAAAAGGTCGCTGGCGTGATCGGCGTTTCAACGCCGCTTCGGCCCCGCCCGCCGGCGCCGCCAATTTCGATCCTCAAAAAACGCTTCACTGACAAACACTATTTCGTTCAGTTTCAGGAAGAGGAAGTTCCGGAAAAACTCTTTGAAGCGAACATCGAAAAGTTCTTTCGGTTGACGTTTCGAGGACCGGCGCCGCGCGAAGATTGGGCCCGGCTTGTTCCACGCATATTCGATCTGCCAGGCGCTATCATGCATGCGCCGACGCCGCCGAAAGACACATGTATTTTAAGCGAGGAGGATCTTGCCGTTTACATTGAAGCATACGCTAAGTCAGGCTTCAGGGGCGGCATCAATCTTTACCGCAATGTCGATCGCAATTGGCAATGGATGGAAGGCCGCGACGAAACCGTGCGTGCGCCGAGCCTTTGGATCGGCGCTGAGCTTGATCTGTTCCTGCCGCCGGAAAGCGCCGAAGGCATGGAAAAACTGGTTCCTGATCTTGAAAAACACATCATTGCCGATTGCGGTCACTGGGTAATGTGGGAAAAGCCCGCCGAATTAAACGCTGCGCTTATCGCCTGGCTGAAAGATAAATTTTGATTCAAGTTTGAATGACTTTTCCGGGCAAATTCGATGTAAATCCAGGCGCCCCACCTAAACAAACGGTCATGTTCAGCCTGCACAGTATTGCCTGCAATGATGGGTGGAGGCGTATTTGCTGTTAAGAACTGTAGCTTTGTCGTCGGCTTTTTTGACCTATGGCTTGCCAGCCGGCGCTTATGACTTTGAGGGCTCACCGAAACCGCAAGCCAAAAAAATCACAACCTTCGATGTCGCGGAACGGCGAATCGACATGATGGCGGTCACGCCGCGGGCGAGGGCTGCGGCATTGCCGAATTATACCGATGCCGAAACGCTCAATGGCGGTGTTTATCAGTGGCAGCATCAAATGCCAGGCCATCCAAAACCGGCGGTCGTCAGCGTCGATTTTCGGCTACAATTTTGACTATCACAAATCTTGGTAAACCGCGTTTAACAACCTCACTGCGCGAGGGTCGCCCACCAGATACGGCGACATCTTGTTCATTACATAAGCTGCGGTGAGATTGTTTTCCGGGTCAATCGCCACGCAGGAACCGCCAAAACCGGCATGGCCAAAGGCGTTTTCGTTCGGCCCGAAATGAAAGTTGATATTGCGCATCAATCCTGCGCTCCAGGACAAATCAAAGGGCAGAACGAGATCATCACCGCGGATACGTTCCTTTAGCGCCGCACTGACGGTGTCCCGCGTTAGAACTTCCGCGCCGCTGACGGACTTTCCGTCATTCGCGAGAGGGTGAACAATCTGCGCCAAACCGCGTGCAGTCCCGTGCATGTTCGATGATGGTATTTCCGCCGCCGCCCAGTCTTCGCGCGCTACACGGCCAGGAGCCGACCAGGGTTTCAAAAAAGCCAGCTTCGTGTAGTCGTTCAGTTCGCCAAGATCGGGCGCTTTCGGGGGCTTAGGCATTTCCGCCGCGCGCGCGAATTCTTCGGGCCCAAGCCCACAAAAGAGTTGCAAATCTTCTGACGCATTGAGCGCCCGCAAAAGTTCGCCAACCGTCCTTCCTTCTACACGGCGTAAGATTTCGCCAATTATGTAACCCACCGTCTGCGGATGATATCCATTCGCCGTTGCCGGCGGCCAAAGCGGCGCCATGGCGGCGATCCGGCTTGCGCTTTCTTCCCAGTCAAGCCATGTGGCCGGCGGCATTTCATCTGGAATGCCGCTTAAACCTGCTTGATGAGACAAGACTTCAGCAACGGTGATCCGTTCTTTGCCGTTCCCACCAAAGGCAGGCCAATAATCGGCGACCGCCGCATTATAATCGAGGTTGCCGTCCGAAACAGCGCGCGCCGCAAGGAAGGAGAGCGCCGCCTTGCCGCTTGAATAAATGCAGGCGATTGTATCTTCCGTCCACGGTTTTTCTGATTTGCGGTCTGCGAAACCGCCGCGGATATCGACAATGCATTCGTCGCCTAAAAACACGCAAAAAGAAGCGCCAAGCTCCAGCCCATCTGCAAAGTTTTGCTCAAAGGCGGGCAGGACGTTTTTTAAATGCGGCGCGATATCGCCGGCAAAGTTGGGAACCGCGCTCACGAAAGGCGTTTTATCCTCGCCCTAAAACGCGCAGGCGATGCCGGAACGTGCAATCGCTTGCGCCGCACGCGGATTGTCGATGGTCAACAGCGCATCAATCCCCTCGCCCGGCGATGCAGCCCTATTCAGCGAATCAAGAAAATCAGCGACATTGTTGAGGTCATCGCTCTCAAGGCGGTTATCAAGTTCGGTTGCGATACAATCGGCGCGATTATCCGAAAGACCAAGAGCAAGAAGCCCATCCAGAATGCGCGACCGCGGCGAAAGGCTGGCGCAGGCGCTGATCATCAACGCAGCGCAGGCAAAAGCGGCGAAACGGGTCATATATCCTCCACGAAAGTCCTTCCGGCCAAAACCCTAGGCCAATCACAACCTTGGGTCCAATTCGGCGTTAGTCCCGGCGCAATCCGTTTTTCACGAGCCGCCAAACCAGCGAATCAAGCCTGTCCTGACCAAAAAACGGTTCGCCGTCCAAAACCATCAGCGGCACGCCCCAATGATGGACGAGTTGCGCTTGTTCATTTTGTTCAAATGTTTTGGCGACTTTTACGGCGTTTTCGGCAGCCCAGGCGGAAAGCGCGTCATAGTCGAAATCGGCTTCAGCGAGCTTTGCTGATAGCGTAGTTTTTTCGTTCCAGTTCGGCGCGCCCGTCCATATCAAATGACTGACACAATGCGCGAAATCGAGACCACGGCCGAGCTCGCCGGCGGCGACAGCAAGGCCCATCACCATATCCATGATCGGCTGCGCGGGGGCGACCTTGCCGGATTCCAAATCCATATCGATGGGATCGGGATTAGGCAGTCCGAAAGGAATGCCTAACCGTTCCGCCTCGCGTGGAACGTCTCGCAAAAGGTAAGGCACAAACTGCTTGCGGCCGCGCTTGAAAAAATCCGGTTCGCGCATGGCCAGCGGTCGCACGGGCCGAAAATCAATATCGACTTCAAAATCGCGCTGGATTGCGCATAAACGATCGACCGCCAGATAGGAATAAGGACTACGAAACGACCAGTATATTTCTAGCTGCGCCATCGCTAGCCCCTTCGAACCGTCTAACCAGACAGCCTGCGCTGAAACTCAAAACCTCAGCCGTCCGGAAAACTGCAAAAAGGGCGCAAACGGATCAATGCCGCGCCCAAGGGTTCCGCTTTAAACCGCCGCGTCTCGTTTCACGAAGGTCACAGCAAATAGCGGTTTGCCGTCAAAAATATCCTCCGGCGGCTTTTCGCCATCGATCATCTTGAACGTGCGCGGCGTGATCGAGCCTTCCATACGATAGCCCTTTTCCGCCATTCTTCCGCGATGAAATTCAAGCGCCGCTGCGGTGAATTCATGGGCGAGAATTGTGATGCGCTCAGGATCCTGGGACATGGGACGGCCTTTACCCCTCGTGATTTGATAAGTTTCAGCTTTCGGCGGAATATGGCGGGGCGCGCGCGCATTGTCTACACTCTGCGCGCCTTACGCATGCGAAATGCGGCTGAACAATTGGGGCTGGGCGATGGCGACACGGCATATCCTTTCTATCGACGGCGGCGGCGTCCGCGGACTGGTCGCTGCAATCGTGCTCGACGCCCTCGATGGCGAATTCCGGGCGGCGCGTCGGGATTGCGAGGTGCGCGATTGTTTCGATTTGATCGCCGGCACCTCTTCAGGGGCGATCATCGCCGCTGCGCTTGCAACGCCGTCGCCCGATGGGGGCGAACGGCCGGGCCCCGCGGCGATCCGCCAAGT
>JANQOV010000059.1 GCA_028285645.1 Hyphococcus sp. | reverse complement strand
CGTCCTGGATGCGCCCTTCGTTGCGCCAGGCATCGACAGCTGGTGGAAGCCGGGCAACTATGTCGAAGGCCGCTTCTATGGCGAATCGACCTTGCGCCTGGGCATTGAACAGTCGCGCAACACGATGACGGCGCGGCTTGCGCAGGATCTCGGCATTGGCCGCATTATCGACTACGTGCGTCGGTTCGAGCTTTCCGATCGGTTGCCCCGGGAACTGGCGATCTCGTTGGGCTCCGGTGAAACCACGCTGACAAAAATCACCGCCGGCTATTCGATTTTCGTTAATGGCGGCAAGCGCGTCGAACCGGCGATCATCGACCGAATTCAGGACCGCACCGGCAGGACGATTTACAAGCGCGACGCGCGCGAATGCTTTAGCTGCAATGTTGACGCTTGGACTGAGCAGGCGGAACCGCAACTGGCGGATCCGCGCGAGCAGGTCATCGATCCGCGCACCGCCTATCAGGTTGTCTCGATGCTCGAAGGCGTGGTGCGCCGCGGCACTGGCAGCGCCGTGCGCAAAGCGTCTGATAAACCGCTTGCCGGCAAGACAGGCACCACCAACGAATATAAAGACGCCTGGTTTGTCGGTTTTTCGCCCGATCTCGCCGCCGGCGTATTTGTCGGCTTCGATTTGCCGCAAACCCTCGGCCAAGGAGAGGCGGGCGGTAAAGTTGCGGCGCCGATATTCGCAGACTTCATGGTCGCCGCTCTAGAAGACGAAGCAGGCATTCCTTTCCGGGTTCCCTCCGGCATCCGACTGGTGCGGGTCAACGCCAAGACAGGTCGCCCGGCGACGGCAACGGACTCCAATGTCATTCTCGAAGCCTTCAAGGCTGACGATGTTGTTGGCGGCACGCAAGAGCTGATCTTAGATCCATTGAGCGCCGCCCCGGTTGATGAGTCTGATTTCGAAGAAGATGATCTCAACGGTCTTTACTAATCTGGAAAGCAACGCCAGATAGCTGAAGCCGGATGCTCGGCTTGAGCCCAAGGAGTTTTTCATGCGCGCGGAATTTGAAGCGCTGGTTAGCGAAACCAAGCAGTCGTTGGAACTGCTGAGGAGGCGTCTTTGACTGGGACGCAGCGCAGGAAAAGCTTGAGCGCCTGAACGCGCGCGCCGAAGACGCCGGCCTATGGGACGATCCTGAAGCGGCGCAAAAGCTGATGCAGGAACGCAATGCCCTTGAAGCGCAGATGAACGCCATCGGCGACATTCAAAACGAACTGGACGATCTCATCGGCCTTGCGGAAATCGCCGCGGAAGAAGGCGATGACGCAAGTCTTGATGAAATGCAGGAATTGCTGGGCGCCCTCAAAGACCGTGCGGCGCTGGCTGAAACCGAAGCGCTGTTGTCGGGCGAAGCTGATGCCAATGATTGTTTCGTGGAAATTCACCCGGGCGCTGGCGGCACGGAATCCAACGATTGGGCTGGCATGTTGTTGCGCATGTATGTGCGCTGGGCGCAAGCCCATGATTACAAGGTCGATGTCATCGAGGAACAGGCCGGCGACGAAGCGGGGATCAAATCAGCGACCATTCAGGTGAAAGGCCATAACGCCTATGGTTGGCTGAAAACCGAAAGCGGCGTCCATCGTCTAGTGCGGATTTCGCCGTTTGATTCCAATGCGCGGCGCCACACTTCTTTTGCATCCGTCTGGGTCTATCCGGTGATCGATGACAAGATCGAGATCGACATCAACGAAAGCGATTGTCGCATCGACACCTATCGCGCCTCCGGCGCCGGCGGCCAGCATGTGAACACGACGGATTCGGCGGTGCGCATTACCCACCAGCCTTCGGGCATTGTCGTTCAATGTCAGAACGAGCGCTCGCAACACAAGAACCGCGCAACGGCCTGGAACATGCTGCGCGCCCGACTTTATGAACTTGAACTGCAAAAGCGCGAAGAAGCCGCCGCGGAGACGGAAGCGTCAAAGACCGACATCGGCTGGGGCCATCAGATCCGGTCTTACGTCTTGCAGCCCTATCAGATGGTCAAAGACCTGCGCACCCAAGTTGAAAGTTCGGACCCGGATAAGGTCCTTGACGGCGATCTTGATCAATTCATGAGCGCATCACTGGCGCAACGAATTGCGGGCGAGGGCGCCGGCGCTGAGAGCGCTTAGATAATCGGCAAATAGAAATGCCGCCTGCGTTGGGCGAACGCAGGCGGCTGGAAGCGCTCATGGGAAGGGGAACAGTGAGCGCCCGGGGGGAATTAGATTCGTCCGTTAAAACGTAAAGCGGACGCCTGCCTCGACAACAGAAGCGGTGTTTTCAATGTCCAGATCGGCGTCAAACAAAGACGCTGTCACGGTTACGTCGCTCGTGTTGCGGTAACGGTACCCAACATAAAGATCCGTTGATGGCGAGACTTCATAGGCGACGCCCGCCATGGCCTGCCAGGCAAATTCCGTTGAATTGTCATCGATGATGGTTGTCGCTGAGGGGGCATAGTTGACGTCAACAAACCCGACGCCAACGCCGCCGCCAATATAGGGCTTGAGGGGGCCGCCGGTATCCAAGTCATAAAAAACGTTCGCCATCACGAAAACTGTTTGAACATCGCCCTGTCCGTCGGCGACAAGATCAGCGACGGATACGCCAAGATTGCCAGCACCGGTTACGAGCACGCCGGCGTCTTCGGTTCCGATGGGGCCGCCGCCGACAGCCACGTCTGTGTGGGTTCCGACATTGTTGTTCTGATAGGCGACTTCCAATTCGCCGCGGAAGTTGCCTTTTCGCTTGCCAAGCGCGCCGGCAATCGCAAAGCCGGTGTCGAATTCACTTGTCCAGCCAACGCTGGTTCCGCCAGGCAAAACCGTGCCTGCAGGTATTGTCGTTCCTTCGCCGGTGGTGAAGTCGGTATTGAAGGCGCCGAGATTGTCGCTGTCATTCAGCAGCGAAACGCCGCCGGAAAGCGACGCATACCAGTCTTTGTCTTGCGCGGACGCAGCTCCCGCTGAAGCCACAACGCCGACGAGGGCAAGCGTTACAGTTTTTGATAAGGCCACGAACTCTCTCCTAAAAACACTCCGAGCGCTTTGCGCCCGGTTTCAATTGCTCCGACAAACGAAGCTTCACGCAGACAACGTTTAAGAAACAAATTCGGATCACCGTCCGACATGACAAATTCGTTACCGGCGCAGTTTTTTTTAAAATCACCGAGAATTTTTGCTCATTGAACTTCGTTAGATTGTGTGAGGTGAGCAGCTTTTCTTCTGCAGCGTCTTTTTTTTGGATCGAACGATCATTCGGTAAACGAGATAGGAATTAGCTATCAGCTTCAGCTAGTGCTCAATTAAATATTTTGTAAAAACAAATCCGCCTGCTGACTGCGCGCGTAAGCCGTCTGTAAGCAAACTCACTGAGGTTATCATGATTATTTTGAAGTCTGTTATC
The DNA here is from genome assembly GCA_028285645.1 of Hyphococcus sp. Lineage (GTDB taxonomy): Bacteria > Pseudomonadota > Alphaproteobacteria > Caulobacterales > Parvularculaceae > Hyphococcus. Next base: position 6,644 of record JANQOV010000059.1, on the reverse strand, counting down.
ACCGCTGCGTCTGCGGCTTTCGTGCTCGTCACCGCAGCATCTGCTGGCGACTACGGTAAAAAAGCAAAAGCTGACATTGTCGATACAGCGGTTAGCGCTGGTTCTTTCTCGACGCTTGTTGCTGCGGTTCAGGCAGCTGGCTTGGAAGAAACGTTGCGCAGCGACGGCCCGTTCACGGTTTTCGCGCCAACAGATAAAGCGTTCGCAAACCTGCCGGAAGGAACGGTTGAAAACTTGTTGAAGCCTGAAAACAAGGACCAGCTTGTTGCTATCCTGACCTACCACGTTTTACCTGGCAAAGTCCGTTCGAAAGACATCGCCGGCAAAACGCTAGACGCTGAGACCGTGCAGGGAACGACTGTAGCCATTGACGCAACCGATGGCGTAAAAGTTGACGGCGCAAATGTCATTAAAGCTGACATCAAGACATCTAACGGCATCATTCACGCCATCGACGCTGTGATCACGCCGGAATAGGCGCCTTTAAACGCCAAAAGCGGGCGCATCGCCCGCTTTTGGTTGAGGCGGAAGCCTAAAAACGAGCCGCAAAGCGGCCGCCCCTAAAAGGGAAACAGAATGTCGTAAAGCTGCTGACCGTAACGTGCTTGTTGCACGTCGGTCAGCTGCCCGCGTCCGCCATAGGAGATGCGCGCCTCGGCGATCTGCGTATGGTTGATGCGATTGGCGTTGGAAATATCTTCCGGCCTGATGATGCCGGTAACGGTGAGTTCGCGCAGTTCGTAATTGACGCGGACTTCCTGTTTGCCGGCGACGACGAGATTGCCGTTCGGCAGAACTTGCGTGACAATCGCGGCGATGGTGAGTTCAACATCTTCGCGGCGGTCGACGCTGCCTTCGCCTCGGCTTGAAGAGTCAGACGACAAATCAACAAGCTGCGCTGCATTGGCGCCGTCTGGCAATAGATCAACAAGCTGTTGTTCCAATCCGCCAAAGGCCGGCAGTTCGGCGCTTTCGCCATTGGCGCGGCGTCGCTCTGTCGTGTTGTCGAGACGCGCGCGGTCATTGATGTCGATGACGATGGTGACGATGTCGCCGGCGCGTCGCGCCCGTTGATCCTTGAAGAAGGCGCGGCTGCCGGGGCGCCACAGCGAGTTGGCGTTGGTTGGCGCAACAACTTCCTGCGGCATCGGCATGGCGATTTCACGAGCGCCATGCAGCGCTGCCGGGTTTTCCGTCGGCGCCATGGCGGGCGCTTCGCCGATTTGCTTGATGCGATCCATGGTCGAGCAGGCTGAGACCGATGCCGCAAAGAGCGCGGCGGCAGCGGAGCGATAAAAAATTTGCGTTAGGGGCATGACTTAGCTTTTTCCTGACGGCGCCACTCTATGGGGCGCTGCAATGCGGACGAAGTTTTCGCCCTCGATGACGCCCTTGAGAATGCGATCGCTTTTGATGTTTCGGATGGAGATGACTTCGCCTTTGCCGCCATTTGAAAGCGCAAGGCCCTGATGGGTAAGGCGAAGGCCTTCAATGTTGTAGGAAAGCGTGATGAGAGCGCCTTTTTTGACCAGCACCGGCGCTGTCACGTCTGACGCGCGCAAGGGCGTTTCTGCGCGCAACGGCCGCCGCGCCGCCATGCCGATGAGATCGCCGGCGTCCATCACATAGCCGTTCGCATGGGCGATGGTTTTTTCGACATAAGTGATGTCGGTTTCGAGGATGACATCGCCGCTGGGCTTGGGCGTGTGCAAGACGGGTAGGCGCTCGGAAATTTTTGCAACACCTGCGATCGAGACGGGCTGGCCCGCGCCCGCAAGGCGCACAACAAAGCGGCCTGAGCGCGGGCTGTAACTCACATGGGTGATCGGAGCAGGGCCGACGACGAGGGTAAAGCGCTGGTCGGGATTGGCGAAGCTGATGTCAGCGTCCGGCGCAAGCCCGTGGTCAATGAGGGCGGTTTCGATTTCCGGCAGGATATCCTGCGGCGTCATGATCGCTGTAGGCTGAGGCGTCGGGGCGTCCACGAATTCCTCGGCATGCGCCTCATTGGCGTTGAGGATTGTCATCAGGAGCCACATCAAAACAGTGAGGTAGCCGAGAAATCCCGGTACGGAGGACTTTATGCTGGGTGATTGGTGCATGAGAGTTTGAGCTACAAGTGTTCTACAGGTTCATGGTTTAGCCGCGGAGATTGGCGTTAGTCGCCAGCATTTGGTCAGAGGTTTCAATAACACGGGCGTTCATTTCGTAAGCGCGCTGGGCTGCAATCAGCGCTGTGATTTCCTGCACGGGATCAACATTGGAGGTCTCGATAAAGCCCTGCAGCACCGTGCCAAATCCGGTCTCGCCGGGATTGCCGATTACCGGTTCGCCGGAGGCCGCCGTTTCAAGCAGGAGATTGTCGCCAATCGCTTCAAGGCCGGATTCGTTGAAGAATGTAACGAGTTCTAACTGTCCAAGTTCGCGCAAATCCTGTTCGCCGGCGATGCGCGCTTCGACAATACCGTCCTCGGAAATGGAAATGTCGATGGCGTCGTCAGGAACCGTGATCCCCGGCGAGACTTCGTGACCGTTCTCAGTGACAATGCGTCCGTCGGCCGAGATCGCAAAGTTGCCGGCGCGGGTATAAGCATCTTCCTCGCCCTCGCGCAGCACGCGGAAAAGGCCGCGCCCTGAGATCGCCATATCAAAATCGTTGCCAGTGGCGGTGACATTGCCTTGCTCGATAATGCGATAGACAGAGCCGGTCTTAACGCCCGTGCCGATCTGCACGCCATTGGGCAAAGGCGTCCCGGTCTCGGAGGAAATCGCACCGGGACGCTCGAGGGTTTGGTAGAGGAGGTCCTGAAACTCAGCGCGTTGGCGCTTATAGCCAACCGTATTGAGGTTGGCGATGTTGTTCGAGATCACCTCGACATTGCGTTGCTGGGCCAGCATGCCCGAAGCGGCGGTTGAAAGCGCATTCATAAGTCGATCGTTCCCTTATGTTGTTGCCGTCAGCGTGCGCACGGCTTCGCGCGCCAGTTCGCCGGACGTTTCAATAAGCTGCGCGGTAGTTTCGTAAGCGCGCATGATTTCCATCATGTCGGTCATGGCGACGATGGGCTGGACATTGGAGAGTTCAACAAAGCCCTGCCGAACGATGGCTGTTTCGCGCGGTGTTGGCTCTTCAGCAGCAGCGAAAAGATTAGCGCCGGTTTTGGTCAGGGCCCGCGTGTCTTCAAATGCAAAGACGCCGATCCGCGCGATCGGAACGCCGTCCTGTTGCAATTCGCCTTGGGGCGAGACCAGGAGGGGGCCAGCGTCAGGATCGATGAGGATGGGGTTGCTGCCATCGTCAAGAACCGGATGCCCGTCGCGGGTCACCAGCTCGCCAAATTCGCTCAAGCCAAAATGACCGTCCCTTGTGTAACGGACCCCGCTGGGCGCCGAGACCGCAAAAAAGCCGTCGCCATCGATAGCGAAGTCGAGAGGCGCGCCTGTCGATTGCAGACCGCCGGGGGTGAAATCGGTGTAGCTGTCCGGGTCGTGGGCGAGCGACACGGTAGGATCGCCTGCATCCGGCCCATCAAGCCGCATCAAATATTCCCGGAAAGCGACCTTTTCCGCTTTGAAACCAGCGGTCGTTTGATTGGCGACATTATTGGCCGTTACGTCGAGCGCATGGGCCAGCACAATCTGTCGTGAGAGACCGACGGTAATTGCATTTTCCATGGCGACAAGGCTCCGGTTTCAGGCGCGGTGAGACCCACGCGCGCGTTAACCAGCGCAATCCCCATGCCATAGAAAATACAAGTAAAAACAATGGTTTATAAAATCGACGGAAGTCGAGCGGAAAAAATTGCCGGGCAAAACTCGCCGCCGAAACAGTCTTTTAACGGTGTTTGCCGCCTTATAGCGGGGATGAACCCAGCCGACCGTCGCGCCGGCTGAAGCAGAATGTGGAATTTGGTGTGTCGCAAGCCTCCGCGATCGTTAACGCAATACCCGGCAATGCGCGCGTGCGCGTGCGCACGCCGGGCAAATACATTGTGCTCTGGCTGTTCGCGCCGGTGTTCCTGGTGGCGATTGGCGCGGGGCTATGGCTGAACGTTAAAAGCCGCGAGACGCAAATCGCAGCGCTTGAATTTCGAACCAACGCCAGCGGCGACGAAGGCGCTTATTTCACCCTACCGGAATTTCTCGTGGACCTGTCGCCGGATCGCAATGGCCGCACCGCGTACTTAAAAATGCAAGCTGCGGTCGCGCTTAACGGCGCTGACGCCGAAACGGTCGCAAGCGTTATCGAAACAAAGCAGCCCCTGGTAGTTGAGCGACTTACGTTTTTCCTGCGCGAGTTGCGGCCCGAGGACTTTGCGGGATCAGAATCCATGGCGCGGGTAAAGCGCGAAATGGCCCGCCGCGTTAACCTTGTTATCGCGCCGGAAGTTGCGCGCGACGTGGTCATCGAAGATCTGGTTATTCAGTAGGCAAATTATGACGGAAGAAACATCAAATTCGGAGATTTTTGCAGACGACGATGACGAAGTCGACTGGGCCGACGATCTCGACAGCGATGAAATCTCTGATCTGTTGGGGTTTGATTTGTCGTCCGAAGAGGGCTCGGACCGGTCTGGCTTGCGCGCGCTGATCAATTCGGCGCTGGTATCCCATCGCCGCTTGCCGATGCTTGATGTGATCTTCGATCGCGCCGCGCGCCTCATGACCACGTCTTTGCGTCAACTGACCAACGATAATGTTGAAATGACCCTTGATGATGTGAGCTCAACGCGTTTCGGCGAGTTCATGTTGTCAGTGTCGGCGCCTTCCGTGATTGGCGTCGTCAAAGCGCATGAACTTGATAATTATTTCCTGTTAGCGGCGGACGCTGAGCTTGTATATTCCGTCGTCGACTTGCTGCTCGGCGGTCGTCGCGGCGGCGGCGCGCTGGCGCTTGATGATCGCGGCTTTACGACCATTGAACTAGCCTTGACGCAGCGGGTCATGAGCCTTTTGTCAGAGGATTTGACCAAGGCGTTTGAGCCTGTCGCCAAAGTTTCGTTTTCCATTGATCGCATGGAAACGACGACGCGGTTTGCCGCCATCGCGCAGGACGCAAGCGTTTGCTCCCTGGCGAAGTTTCGCGTTGACATTGAAGACCGAGGCGGGCGCGCTGCGATCCTGATGCCGCATGCAGCGCTCGAGCCCATTCAAAAACTGCTGGTGCGGGAATTCATGGGCGAAGCGAAAGGCAATGAGAATGTCTGGCGGCGCCATCTCAGTGAAGAAGTGAGCGCTGCTAAACTCGATCTCAAAGCCGTGCTGGCGGAAAGGGAATTGACTGTCGGCGAGATTGGCAACTTCGCCATTGGGCAAACATTGACCTTTAACGCTTCTGCAAAATCGAAAGTTGAAGTGCGCGCCGGGTCATCGGTGGTCGCAACGGGTCGGGCCGGCCGTTCAGGCGATCAGATTGCGGTGCTATTGTGCACCGGACGCCGTGCTGACGGGGAAACGCCAACAGAAAGCGAGGCGGCGGCGTGACAGTTGAAATCATCATCGAGGCGATTGTCGCCGTTCTCCTGATCACAACCTGCGCCTATTGTTATGTTTTGAGCCAGCGTCTTAGCGCTTTGCGCAAGGGGCAAAAGGAACTGCTTGACGTCATCAACAAATTCGACGCCGCAAGCCGCAGGGCCGAGCAAAACCTTGCTGTCATGCAAAATAACGGCGTTACCATGGGCCGCGATCTTGATGCGGTAACAGCGCGCGCGAATGCGCTGATCGATGAGTTATCGGTGATGGTCAATGCAGGCGACCATATTGCCGGGCGCATCGAAGGCGTCGTCAATGAAGTCCGCACCCTTGGCGCCCGCCGGTCGGCGAATATTCACAAAGTTGCTTCATGACGGCGGCGACGCGGGCGCGCATATTACCCCTGGCTGTTCTAGTATTGGCCGTCTTTGCGCTCTTGAAACTCGGCAATATCTGGGTCGGGTTTTCAGCCGCCGAGGCGGAAGAGAGCGCTGCGCCTGAAACTTTCAAGGTTGAAAATCAAAATGCAGAAGCGACTTCCAGCGATGCGCCGGGTACGCCGCCAAGCGATGTTACAGCATTGCCGCAGCAGCCAAGCGAAGTCGAGCGTCGCATTTTGGAAAAGCTGACGGCGCGGCGCGAAAGTCTTGATGCGCGCGAACGCCAGCTCGAAACACGCGAAGCGTTGCTCGCCGCGGCTGAACAGCGGCTTGAAAGCCGCCTTCATGATTTCGATATCGAGCGCGCGCAACTTGAAGCCATGCGCGAGGAGCAACTCGCCGGCGAGGCTGAGGAAGTCGGCGCACTCATCAGCACTTACGAAAAAATGAAGGCAAAGGACGCAGCGCGCATCTTTGACGCTCTTGACGAAGAGATTTTGGTGCCGGTTGCGTCAGGCATGCGTTCGCAGGCGCTTGCGGGCGTGCTCGCTGAAATGAAACCTGAGAATGCGCGCCGCCTGACGCGGCTTCTGGCGGACCGTAACAAGGTCAAGACCGCTGACGCTGCGCAAGCCGGGCAGTAGCCGCTGTGCCGCAATCCCATCTGCTCCCCTTTTGCGCGCTGGCGGCGAGCGCTGCGCTTTTTGGCGCCGACGCTGTTGCGCAAGGATTAAGCGAAAAGCAACTGCCTTCGGTCAAAACGCAAAGGCGTTTCGACCGAAGGCAGTT
>JANQOV010000051.1 GCA_028285645.1 Hyphococcus sp. | reverse complement strand
GGGGCGGCGGCTGGCTGGACGCAAGGTTCGATGATTTTGCCGGTTCAACCCTCGTGCACTCGACTGGCGGCTGGGCGGCTTTGGCCGGCGCTATTGTCCTTGGTGCGCGCAATGGAAAGTTCGAGGGCGGCCGGGTCAACGCATTGCCGGGATCATCTCTGCCGCTTGCAACGCTGGGCACTTTTATCCTCTGGCTTGGCTGGTTCGGCTTTAATGGCGGGTCGCAATTGGCGCTCGGCACAATCGAGGATTCAATCGCTGTCGCGAAAATCTTCGTCAATACAAACATGGCGGCCTGCGCCGGCGTTGTTGCGGCGCTGATCGTGACGCAGCTTCGTTTTGGCAAGGTGGATTTGACCATCGTGCTAAACGGCGCCATTGGCGGTCTCGTGTCCATCACAGCAGAACCACTGCAGCCGACAATCGCACAGGCTGTGTTAATCGGCGCGGTTGGCGGCGTGATCGTCACCTTTGCGATCCCATTGCTGGACAAGCTAAAGATCGACGACGTTGTCGGCGCCATCCCTGCGCATTTGTTCTGCGGCATTTGGGGAACGCTGATTGTTCCGTGGTCAAACAAGGACGTTAACATTATCGGCCAGGCGACTGGCGTCATTGCTATTGGCGCGTTCGTATTCCTGCTCAGTTTGGCGATTTGGTATGCGCTGAAGCTGACGCTGGGCATCCGGGCCAGCGATGAGCAGGAGTCGCTTGGGCTGGACAAGTCTGAGCTTGGCCTTGAGGCTTATCCAGAATTTGGCGCTGGATAGCAGGTTCTGCCCAATTTTCGGCAGAAATTGAAAAATTCTGCCGCATCGACTATGACCTTTCGAAGGATCGGCGTGGCGCTGTAACAGCGCCGCGCCGTTCTGCGCCCTGAAGGCTTGAATTGTATGACTGACAAGATGCTGAAATTCACGACAAAATCTCGCGAAACGCCGGTGAAAAGGTCGGCGCTCGACCGGCGTGAGGATTTTGGCGAAATCTATGCGCGTTTTGCTAAGGACAAAGCGGCGGAGCAGGCGGCGCGCTGCAGTCAATGCGGCATTCCCTTTTGTCAGCATCATTGCCCGCTCGGCAATGATATTCCCGACTGGTTGCGGCTTGTCGCTGAAGGCCGGATGCAGGAAGCCTACGAGGTGTCGTCGGCGACTAACAACATGCCGGAAATCTGCGGCCGCATCTGCCCGCAGGACCGCTTATGCGAAGGGTCTTGCGTCATAGAACAATCCGGTCACGGAACAGTGACCATCGGCGCGGTTGAACAATATATTACCGAGACCGCATTTGACGAAGGCTGGGTGACGCCGCTCAAACCATCAGGCGAACGCAAACAGTCTGTCGGGATTATCGGCGCGGGACCCGGCGGGCTCGCCGCTGCTGAACAGCTGCGCAATGAGGGATTTCAGGTGACGATCTATGATCGTTATGACCGCGCCGGCGGATTATTGGTTTACGGCATTCCCAATTTCAAGCTCGAAAAATCTGTGGTGACGCGCCGCGTCAAGCGTCTCGAAGAAGGCGGTGTAGATTTTAGATTGAAATTCGATGTTGGACGCGATGCGTCGCTGGAAGAGTTACGCGCCAAGCATGACGCCATCCTGATTGCTATTGGCGTTTATAAGGCGCGGGAACTTGTTTGTCCGGGCGCTGGCAATGAAGGCGTTGTTGCAGCGCTCGACTATCTCACGGCGTCAAACCGCAAAGGCTTTGGCGACAAGGTTGCAGCCTTTGACAATGGCGACCTGAACGCCGCTGGCAAAAAGGTTGTTGTGGTTGGCGGCGGCGATACGGCGATGGATTGCGTCAGGACTGCTGTGCGTCAGGGCGCAGCGTCCGTAACCTGCCTTTACCGACGCGACCGCGCCAATATGCCGGGGTCAGCGCGCGAGGTGGCGAACGCCGAAGAAGAAGGCGTCAAATTTGAGTGGCTCGCCGGTCCGAAGGCGGTGCTTGGCGAAGCAAGCGGCGCAAAAGGCTTGCGCGCTATCCGCATGGGGCTCGGGCCCGCAGACGCCTCCGGCCGGCAGGCGCCGCAGGAAATCCCCGGTTCGGAATTTGATCTGGAGGCGGATCTTGTCATCAAGGCGCTTGGGTTTGAACCGGAGGACACGCCGAAACTATTTGATGCGCAGGACCTTGCGTTAACAAAACGCGGAACGCTCAAGGTCAATCCTTTGACATTGGAAACTAACTTGGAAGGCGTTTTTGCGGCGGGCGACATCGTGCGCGGCGCATCGCTTGTCGTATGGGCGATCCGCGACGGGCGCGAGGCGGCGGTAGCGATTACGGATTATGTGAACGCCAATAGCGTTGCGCCGCTTGCCGCGGAATGACCCGCCTGAAAAGAATTAGAAATGACTCATCCATCTATTGAACGATACAAAGATAGCCGCGCCAAGCTGATCGGCGCAGGTGCTTATGATCCCGCATCGGAGCATGACGCTTGCGGCGTCGGGCTCATTGCGGCGCTTGATGCAGAGCCGCGGCGCGACATTGTTGAGATGGCGATCAAGGCGCTTAAAGCCGTCTGGCATCGCGGCGCCGTCGATGCTGATGGTAAAACAGGAGACGGGGCAGGCGTACGTCTTGGCGTGCCGCAGGCGCTGTTCCGAAACTTTGTAGAGCGCACAGGCCATCGTCCGGGTAAGGAAGATATTTGCGTCGGTATGATTTTCCTGCCGCGCTCGGACTTGCAGGCGCAGGACGCCGCCCGCGCAATCGTTGAAGCGGAAATCCTGCGTAAGGGCTTTTATCTTTATGGTTGGCGTCAGGCGCCGGTAAACGCTGAGTGTCTTGGCGACAAGGCCAACGCAACTCGCCCCGAAATTGAGCAGGTCCTGTTCTGCGACCGACAGGGCCGCGGTCAAGAAGAGCTGGATCGGCTATTGTATATTGTTCGGCGGCGGATTGAAAAACGCGCCGCTGAAGAAAGTCTGCCGGACTTTTACATCTGTTCGCTGTCGTCGCGGGATGTAATCTATAAAGGCATGTTCCTCGCCGAGGACATCGACGCTTTTTATCCTGATCTTAAAGACCCGGGTTTTGTTTCCAACTTCGCGATCTTTCATCAGCGCTATTCCACCAACACCTTTCCACAATGGCGGCTCGCTCAACCTTTCCGCATGCTCGCCCATAACGGCGAGATCAATACGCTAAAAGGCAACATCAATTGGATGAAAAGCCATGAGATTCGAATGGCGGCGGAAGTGTTCGGCGATGACGGCGAACATATCAAGCCGGTGATTCAACCGGGCGCCTCGGATTCTGCAGCGCTTGACCAAACCATGGAACTTATCGTGCGCGCTGGCCGCACCGCCGCCATGGCGAAGGCGCTGCTTATTCCCGAAGCCTGGTCGAAGCGCATGTCGGTGATGCCAGCCAAACATCGCGCGCTTTATGAATACTGCAACTCGGTGATGGAGCCGTGGGACGGCCCGGCGGCGATCGCAGCCTTTGACGGGCGTTGGGCGCTGGCGGGCCTCGACCGCAACGGTTTGCGCCCCATGCGCTATGCGATCACTGAAGACGGCATTCTTGCCGCGGGCTCGGAAAGCGGTATGTGTCCGCTCGAAGACCGCACGGTAATCACCCGCGGTTCCCTTGAGCCGGGACGCATGATCGCCGTCGACATGGAAAACAAAGAGTTCTACGACCAGGATCGTATCCTTGATCGTCTCGCCAATCGCTATCCGTATACGGAGTGGCTCGAAAACATCACTGAGCTTGAGCCGCTGATCGGGCCTGGGCCTGAAATCCGGTTGTTTGATGACGCGACGCTCAAGCGTCGGCAGGCCGCCGCCGGATTTGATCTCGAATCGCTGGAGCTGATTTTGCGGCCAATGGCGGTCGACGGCAAAGAGGCCATTGGCTCCATGGGTGACGATACGCCCATCGCCGTTTTGTCGGAGAACTATAGGCCCTTATCGCATTATTTCCGGCAGAATTTCAGTCAGGTCACCAATCCGCCCATTGACCCGCTTCGCGAAGGCGGCGTCATGAGCTTGAAAACGCGGTTCAAAAATCTCGGCAACATTCTCGTTTCCAATGAAACGCAGACTGATGTCCATGTGCTTGAAAGCCCGGTCTTGACCAACGGCATGTATGAAAGACTGCGGGATCATTTGGGCGTTGGCGTCGTCGAAATCGACTGCACGTTTTCCGCGCGCGATGCCGATGGCACGGGCTACGCGTTAGATCGGGCGCTGCGGCGCATTCGCGACGAAGCTGAGCGGGCAATGAAGGGCGGCGCGCAGCACATTGTACTCACCGATGAAAGACAGGACGCGGGCCGTATCGGCGTTCCGATGATCCTTGCCGCTGGGGGCGTGCACAAACATTTAACGGCCATCGGCCAGCGAACATTCTGCTCAATCATCGTGCGGTCTGCGGAGTGTCTCGATTCACATTATATGGCTGTGCTGGTCGGCGTCGGCGCAACCGCAGTGAATCCATATCTTGCATTTGAAAGTGTCGCCGACGTACAGGCGCGCGGCGCCTTTGACGACTTATCGCCAGGCGCTACAGCTTATAACTATAAGTCCGCGCTGGAGGCGGGCCTCCTTAAAATCATGTCAAAGATGGGTATCTCGGTGATTTCCGCTTATCGCGGCGGTTGCAATTTCGAGGTGCTCGGCCTGTCGCGCACCATCGTGCAGGAGTTCTTTCCTGTCGTCATCAGCCGCATTTCCGGCATCGGTCTTCCGGGTATTGAAAAGAAAGCAGCAGAATTGCACGCCGACGCATGGAACGCGCCGTCGCCTAGGTTATCCGTTGGCGGATTTTATCGCCACCGTATGCGCGGCGAGCGGCATATTCTAGAAGCGGGACTGATTGAAGATTTGCAAAAAGCCGTGCGGACAGAAGACCACGCAGCTTACGAAAGCTATTCAAGAGCGCTTCACGACCAACCGCCGTCGCATTTGCGTGATCTGTTAGAGGCAAAAGGCCTTGGCCCCGCGCTGACCCCTGACCAGGTTGAATCCGCTAGCGCTATCCGGCGGCGGTTTGTTACGCCCGGCATGTCGCTTGGCGCATTGTCGCCGGAAGCCCATGGCGCACTTAACATCGCTATGAACCGTATCGGAGCAAAATCGGTGTCGGGCGAGGGCGGCGAGGTGCCTGAGCGCTATAAGCCAATGCCCAATGGCGACAATGCAAACTCGGCGATCAAACAGATTGCGTCCGGACGATTTGGAGTGACGGCGGAATACTTAAATCAGTGTCGCGAAATCGAAATCAAGGTTGCGCAAGGCGCGAAACCTGGCGAGGGCGGGCAGTTGCCCGGCTTCAAAGTCACCGACTTCATTGCGCGTATGCGCCATGCAACGCCGGGGGTGACGTTGATCTCGCCGCCGCCGCATCATGACATCTATTCCATAGAAGATCTGGCGCAGCTCATTTATGATTTAAAACAAATCAACCCTGAGGCGCGGGTTTGCGTGAAGCTGGTGTCAGCATCAGGCATTGGTGCGATCGCAGCGGGTGTCGCGAAAGCCAAGGCCGATACGATTTTGATTTCCGGCAATGTCGGCGGCACCGGCGCTAGTCCGCAAACCTCGATTAAGTTTGCGGGTTCGCCCTGGGAGCTTGGCCTTGCGGAAGCGCATCAGGTCCTAACGCTTAACAACCTACGCGAACAGGTGACCTTGCGCACTGATGGGGGCATTCGCACCGGCCGTGATGTGGTGACGGCCGCCATGCTCGGCGCAGAAGAATTCGGCATCGGAACGATTTCGCTTGTGGCCATGGGTTGCCTCATGGTGCGGCAGTGCCATTCGAACACCTGCCCCGTCGGCGTTTGCACCCAAGACGATGACTTGCGCGCGCGTTTTACCGGCAAGCCGGAGCATGTGGTCAATCTTATGACCTTCATTGCCGAAGAAACGCGGTCAATCTTAGCGTCCCTTGGCGCCAAATCGCTTGAAGACGTTATCGGCCGCGCCGATCTTTTATCGCAAGTCTCTCGCGGCGCGCCGCATCTTGATGATCTTGATCTCAACCCGATTCTAACTCGCGTCGACGCCGGCGAACAGCCGAAACGCTCGCGAAGGCAAGGTCGGACTGAAGTTGACGACACGCTCGACAAACAAATTCTCGCAGATATCGGGCCGTTGTTCTCGCGCGGCGAAAAAATGCAAGTCTCTTATCCGGTGAAAAACACCGATCGGGCGATCGGCGCGCGCACGTCGTCCATGCTCCTGCGCAAGACCGATGTTGAAGCGCTTTCTGACGATCATGTAGCTGTGCGCTTGAAAGGTTCAGCGGGGCAGAGCCTTGGCGCGTTTTCCATTCGGGGATTGCGGATCGATGTGGAAGGCGACGCCAATGACTATGTGGGCAAAGGGCTTTCAGGCGCGACACTGACGATAAGGCCAGCGGCGGGCGAGGCGGCGAGCGCGCATGACAGCGCTATCATCGGCAACACCTGTCTTTACGGGGCGACATCCGGCGCGCTCTTTGCGGCAGGCCGCGCCGGCGGGCGCTTTGCGGTGCGCAACTCCGGCGCCCACGCCGTCATTGAAGGCTGTTCCGCCAATGGCTGCGAATACATGACCGGCGGCGTAGTCGTCGTCTTGGGAACCGTCGGCAGCAACTTTGCGGCGGGCATGACCGGGGGCCGCGCTTATGTCTATGATGAGACCAGCGTATTCGAAGGCGTCGTCAATCCCGATAGCGTTGTCTGGCGGCGCTTTGAAGATGGCGAAGATGAATGCAAGAAGCTGGTTGAGCGTCACGCATTGGAAACCCGTTCTTCCTTCGCCCGGCGGCTTTTGGACGACTGGCCAAATGCGCGGAGGCATTTCTGGGAAGTGGTGCCGAAGGAAATCCTAGCGCGCAGCCATGTGCTCGAAGATGCTGAGGCGATAAAAAGCGCTTGAGTTTTTTACCCTTGGCCTCTGGAAGCGGGGCGTGAATATGGGCATGACATCAAATCACTTTATGATGCTCAAACTTTCGCCATGGAAGGGGTGGAGGAGAGCTCCGCCGCTGAAATGAACAACCGTCGATTGCGCCATGCCCGCTTCTGAAGAATTCTACCGCATCAAGCGGCTGCCGCCTTATGTGTTTGCGGAAGTCAACGCCTTGAAGTCGAAGCTTCGCGGCGAGGGGCGGGATATTATCGATCTCGGCATGGGTAATCCCGATCAACCGACGCCGCAGCATATTGTCGAGAAGCTCATCGAGACGGTGCAGAAACCACGCACTCACGGGTATTCCGCATCGAAGGGCATTCCGGGCCTGCGCCGCGCAATGGCGAAGTATTACGGGCGCCGTTTTGGCGTCGCCCTTGACCCGGAAACGGAAGTCGTCGCGACCATCGGCTCTAAAGAAGGGTTTGCGAACCTTGCGCAGGCGATCACCGCGCCGGGCGACATTATCCTTTCGCCGGACCCCGCCTATCCCATCCATGCTTATGGATTCATCATCGCCGGCGGGCTTATTCATCCGGTGCCAGCACTCTCTGCGGAGCAGCACCTTTCAGAACTGTCGAAGGCAATTAAGGCTGCGCCTGAAACGCCGAAAGTCATGGTGCTGAATTATCCCTCCAACCCGACGGCGCAGACCGCTGACCTTGATTTCTATAAAGAGGCCGTCAGCCTTGCAAAAAAACACGGCATCTTGATTTTTTCGGACTTGGCCTACTCGGAAATATATTTTGACGATGCGCCGCCGCCATCGATCTTGCAGGTTGAGGGCGCCAAAGACATCGCTGTTGAAGTGAACTCGCTCTCCAAAACCTACAACATGGCCGGCTGGCGCGTTGGCATGGCGGCGGGCAATGAGCGGCTCATCCGTGCGCTGGAGCGGGTGAAATCCTATCTCGACTATGGCGCGTTTACGCCGGTGCAGGTTGCTGCTGCGGCGGCGCTTAACGGTCCGCAGGACTGCGTTGACGACATTCGCGAGACTTATCGCAGCCGCCGCGACGTGCTGGTCGATTCATTTGCCCGCGCCGGTTGGAATGTGCCGGTTCCGGCGGCGTCCATGTTTTGCTGGGCGCCTATTCCGGAAGAATATCGCGCTCTCGGATCGGTTGGATTTGCAAAAATGTTGATGGAGCGCGCCGACGTCGCCGTCGCGCCGGGCCTTGGTTTCGGAAAAGGCGGCGACGGGTTTGTCCGTATCGGGATGGTGGAGAATAAGCACCGCATCCGCCAGGCTGCGCGCAACTTGAAAAAGCTGTTTTCGGGCGCCAACGCGGCTTGAGCGCAATATTTGCGCTAGTTTAGTCCACCCTCACGGTGGCCTGAATCAGCATAATCGGCCAAAAAATCACAAAAAAGTCGCAAAAAACCGCTTGACCATCCCGCAACTGCGAATTATTACTCCCGGCAACTCATCAAGACCAGCTGAGGGACAGGCCCGTTGACGCTGGGGCAACCGCTGAAGAGCAAAGACCGCTCCGAGGAAAGGTGCCAATTCCTTCGGGGTTTGCTCCCGAGAGATGAGTCGGACGACAACGGTCGCTGCGTCCGATTTGGTCTCCCGTGAATTTCCTGGCGAGTGAATGCGATTTGGTACCGCAAGGGACTCGCCCATGTCTGTTGTCTATCTGAAAACGCCCGAGGGGCCTTTTTGTCAGGCTACGCATTCGGCATTGGAATCCACACCGAGCGTCAGCGGCGCCTGGCAGGATGTCAGCGTGCTTCTGCCACCGGATTTCACGCTTGAGAGCGGCGAAACCTTAAGCCGGCCGGAACTACGCGTGCGGATCTATGGCGATCCGGCGCATCCGGCGGTGATTGCGCTGGGCGGCATCTCCGCGGGCCGCTGCGTTGCTGATGCTGATGACGAAGACGGCTGGTGGCGTGAGATGGTTTCACCCGGCGGCGCCATTGATATTTTGACTCATTGCGTCATCTGTTTTGATTTTCTACCGAACCCGCAGGAAGTTGCGCGCACTATCACCACCACCGATCAAGCGCGGGCGCTCGGCTTTGCGCTGTCCTTTTTGCAAATCGAAAAGGTCGCGCGTTTCGTCGGTGCATCCTATGGCGGCATGGTGGCGCTTGCCTTTGCCGCGCGATATCCAGAACGCGTCGAAAAACTCTGCGTGATTTCAGCGGCTGAGCGCGCCCATCCTGCATCAACGGCGGTGCGCGGCGTCCAACGGCGCATTTTGAAGTTCGCCAAAGAATGCGGTCGCCCGGAAGAGGGCGTTTCGCTGGCGCGGCAGCTCGCCATGACCACCTATCGTACGCCGGAAGAATTCGCGGAACGATTTGACAGCACGCCAGGACATGCAGCTGGCGATCCATTTGACATTTGCAGCTATCTCATCGCTCGCGGCCGCAGCTTCGACATGGAAGCCGACCGTTTCCTTACGCTTTCGGATTCGATTGACCGCCACGTCGTTGATCCGTCAACCATCCGTGCAGAAACCTTGCTGATCTCGGCCCTTTCTGACCGGCTGGTGCCGCCCGGCGACATGCGCCGGCTTGCCGCGGCGCTGCCGGTATCGGCGACCTTGCAGGAAATCCCGTCCCTTTACGGCCATGACGCATTTTTGAAAGAAACGAATGTCATCGGCCCCCAGATCAAAGCGTTTGTTGAGGAGAAAAGTTCATGAGCGAGACCGGTCAGATCGGCTCCGCCAATCCTGAAACCATCTGCGCCGGGGCTGGCGTCGCCGCCGACAAAGCGCATGCGTCGGTCGCGCCGCCTTTGCACTTGTCAGCGAATTACGCTTTTGCCGATCCGACGGAAAAGCCTCCCTTTGATTATTCGCGCTCGGGCAATCCCACACGCGCGCAGCTCGAGCGTGCGCTGGCGGATCTTGAAGGCGCAGCGTCGGGCGTGATCACTGCGTCTGGCATGGCGGCCCTTGATCTTGTGTTGTGTCTCGCAAAACCCGGTGAGTTGGTGCTCGCGCCCCATGATTGTTATGGCGGCACCCATCGTCTGCTCAATGCACGCGCAAATCGCGGACACTTCGAACTTGCCTTCGTCGATCAGACTGATCCGATTGCGCTAAAAGCGGCGTTCGAGAGCAAACCGAAACTCGTGCTCATCGAAACCCCAAGCAATCCGCTGTTGCGTATTACGGATATCAGCGCTTGCGTTGCACTGGCGAAGGCGTGCGGCGCTATCACTGTTGCAGACAACACGTTCCTGTCGCCGGCGTTGCAACGTCCGCTTGATCTCGGTGTTGATGTGGTCGTGCACTCCACCACGAAATTCATCAATGGTCATTCCGATGTCGTTGGCGGCGCTGTTTTGGCGCGTGACGCTGAGCTTGGTGAAGAACTGGCCTGGTGGGCGAACTGCACCGGCGTTACCGGCGCGCCGTTTGACAGCTTCCTTACCTTGCGGGGATTGCGCACGCTCTTTCCGCGCATTGAGCGACAGCAGGCAACGGCGGGCCGCGTTGTTGAGGCGCTCGCTGCCGACGCCCGTGTCGCCAAGGTTTTCTATCCGGGGCTCACCTCCCATCCAGGGCACAATATCGCGCGCACGCAACAAAAGGGCTTCGGCTCCATGTTCAGCGTTGAATTCGTGGAAGGGGTTGATGCGGTGGAATTGCTGCGCCGCCTTTCGATCTTCACCATTGCTGAATCCCTTGGCGGCTTTGAAAGCCTGGTTTGCGTGCCAGCGACTATGACCCATGCGGCGATGACCCCTGAAGCGCGCGCCGAAGCCGGTATCTCTGATCGGTTGGTGCGGTTTTCCATTGGCCTGGAACATGAAGAGGATCTTGTCCGCGATATTTTTGCGGCGCTTGATTTTGCAGGCGACGGGGTTAACGACGGGCAGGTTTTTGAGACCAAGCCCCTGGGGAGCAAAGCAGTAAAGCAATGTGCGTAGAGAAAGTTAACGGAGACAAGGAAACCCGGCAGCGCAGGGAGGAAACGCTCGTTAAAACGACTGTCCCGAAAGAGGCCATTGTCTTAAAATTTGGCTCTTCGGTACTCGGCGCTGTCGGGGACTTACAAGACGTGGTGACGGAGATTTACCGTTATGCGCGTCATGGTCGGAAGGTGGTGGCGGTGGTTTCCGCCTTCGCCGGTGAGACGGATGCGTTGATTGCAGAAGCCGCGTCCTTGGGCGCCCATGCGAATTCGCCCCATGCGCCTCGGCTCATTGCTTTGGGCGAAGAACGGGCGGCGTCGCTAACCGCGATCGCTTGCGAAGCATCCGGTCTTGATGCGCGGC
This sequence comes from Hyphococcus sp., assembly GCA_028285645.1. Classification (GTDB taxonomy): domain Bacteria; phylum Pseudomonadota; class Alphaproteobacteria; order Caulobacterales; family Parvularculaceae; genus Hyphococcus. Next base: position 14,214 of record JANQOV010000051.1, on the reverse strand, counting down.
TCGTCGGCGCCCGTGAACTAGGGCTTCAAGCGGGCGGTCCGGTGACGGACGCGCATCCCGAGAAGATTGACAAGGATGCGTTAGAAGCAGCAATTGATGATCATGAAGTGATTATCATACCCGGCTTTGTCGCCATCGGCGCCTCCGGCGAGCCGGTGCTGCTTGGCCGCGGCGGCACGGACTTAACGGCTGTGTTTGTCGCGAAAGCGCTTGATCTAGCCGAGGTGACGCTGATTAAGGATGTCGACGGCGTTTATGATCGCGACCCGGCGACCGCTGGAGAGGTCGCGCAACGCTACCAGAGCCTGAGTTATGATCGTGCTGCACTGGTTGCCGGAAAACTGTTGCAACCAAAAGCGATCGAGTTCGCGCGCAACCGCAATGTCACCATTTGTGTCGCCAGTTTGAACGCTGCTGACGAAACCCGGGTCGGCGCCCATGGCGAAGCGCCAAAGCCCGCGTCTGCAAAGCAGCAGCTCCCAGTCGCCGTCGCTGGTCTCGGCGTTGTGGGCGAAGGCGCTGCGTTGCGTATTGTTGAGGGCGCTGACTATGATTTTGCAGCAGCACTGGTGCGCGATGCGTCGAAGCCGCGTGACGAAAAATTCACGGGCAAGGTCTACGACAAACCAGACGAAGTGTTCAACGCGAAGCCCGCAGTCATCATCGACGCCCTATCCGATGGCGACGCTGGCAGGGTGCTCACCGAAAAGGCGCTTGGCGAAGGCGTCAGCATTATTTCTGCGAACAAGCAGGCGATCGCCGGATCACTGGCCGAACTGCATGCGCTAGCGCGCGCCAACAATGCGCAGCTGCTTTATGGGGCGTCCGTCGGCGGCGGTGCGCCGATGATTGAAACCTTGCGTCAGGCGACCGTGGCGGCGCCGGTAAAAGAGATCACCGCGATCCTTAACGGCACGGTGAATTTCATCCTGCACGCCATGAATGAAAACGCCACATTCGATCAGGCGGTGCATGACGCGCAAGTCGCTGGCTTCGCCGAGGCGGACCCAAGCGCTGACCTTTCCGGGCTTGACGCCAAAGCCAAGATTTCAATTCTAAGTTTTGAAGCGTTTGGCGTAGAACCTACGGAAGATCAGATTGCCGTCGAGGGACTGGACGCCGCGCTGGCGGATAAATTTGCCAACGACACTGGCGACTGGCGGCAAATCGCGCGGGTCGAACAAAAGGACGGCCAAATTATCGCTCGGGTCTCTTATGAACGAGTTGACGGCGATCCGCTGTTTTCATCTGCCGTTGGCGAGGAAAACGTTTTGCGGGCGGTCACCGAAGACGGACGCATATTTGAATGCCGTGGTCGCGGCGCTGGTCGGCGGCCAACCGTTGAAAGTCTGCTGGCGGATTTGGGTGAGGTGAAGAGGGGCGGGTAGGGCGCCAAGGCGCCGTCAGACATGGTTAATTCCGTACACCAATTACGGGAAATTCTCCCGTAAAACGCGAAAATCGACTGGAATCCGGCTATCGGGGGATATCTATCCACCACCCACCAAACCGGGTGTAGACTTTCGCCCATGATGATTGAAACAAACATTTGCTTTTCTGACTTCCCAAGTCTTTCTGCGGCTCTCTTTGCGGCGTTTCCTGCGCTCAAGCCGAGCGGTGACTCTGTCACCAATGAGCAGAAAATATCAAAGCTGAAAGAAGCGGTGCGAAAAGCCCTTGAAGTAGAGCGGTTCTGTTCGAAAAAACCGGTCCAACATTTTCAATGAACAGGGGCCGCGCTTGCGTAGAAGCAAGATGAATGAGACATCAAGCGCATGAACGTAGCCAACGACATAAAGACCAATCGCCAAGCTGCACAGGCGCTCAAAAGCGCAACGCGGCTGGTGGTCAAGGTCGGCTCGGCGATCCTCTGCGGCGCCGATGGCGAGGTCAACACAAGCTGGCTGGAGAGCCTTGCAGCGGATATCGCGGTCTGCCGCGTCGAAGCCCGGGATGTCGTGGTGGTGACGTCTGGGGCTATCGCCCTTGGGCGCGCAAAGCTAGACCTTGGCGGCAAACTGCGCCTTGACGAAAAACAGGCAGCCTCCGCCGCCGGTCAGATCGCGCTCGCTGAGTGCTGGCAGGCGGCGTTCGCCAAGCACGATATCAAGGTGGCGCAGGTTCTGTTGACGCTGGAAGACAATGAAACGCGGCGGCGATATCTTAATGCGCGCGCCGCCATCAACACGTTACTGGAACTTGGCGCAGTTCCGTTGGTCAATGAAAACGACACCGTTGCGACCAGCGAAATCCGCTACGGAGATAATGACCGGCTCGGCGCACACACGGCGCAACTTGTCAGCGCTGACGTATTGGTAATTTTGTCCGATGTTGACGGTCTTTATACAGCGGACCCGCAATCGGATTCTGATGCGCGCCATATAGATGTTGTTGATAGCGTTACGCCGGAAATCGAAGCGATGGCGGCGGGTCCGAACCGTATTGCCGGCATTGGGTCCGGCGGCATGATGACGAAGCTCGCCGCCGCAAAGATTGCCGGCGCCGGCGGTTGTTCGACGGTTATCGCCCCGGGCAGCATCGACCATCCTTTGCGTGCGATTGCAGATGGCGGGCGGGCGACGTTGATCCGCGCCGCCGCCACAGGCGATACAGCGCGCCGCAAATGGATCGCAGGACGTCTTGATCCCGCAGGGTCGATTACGATTGACGCCGGCGCTGTGAAAGCCCTGGCGGAAGGGGCGAGCCTTTTGCCCGCAGGCGTCGCCGAAATAGAGGGCGCATTCGCCCGCGGCGACACAGTGGCGTTGATCGGGCCCGACGGAACGAAGCTCGGTCAGGGGCTTGTTACTTTTGACGCGAATGACTTGAATGCAGTCAAAGGCAAGCATTCAAAGGACATCGAACGTGTGCTTGGTTATCGCAGGCGTCCGGTGGTGATCGAACGCAGCGATTTGGCGCTTGCGCGGAAGACGGGAGATGTGTGACGCAATGGACGGCGCTTCAACACTAACCGCCGAAACGAACGCAATGGGCGCACGCGCCAAAAAAGCCGCGGGTGTTCTGGCCCATGTGTCGAGCGACAAGAAGAACGCAGCATTGCGTGCGGCGGCGAAAAAAATTGCAGCGCAGAAAGATGAAATTCTGCGCGCCAATGCGCAGGAGATTGAAGCGGCGAAACAAGCGGGCAAACCAGATGCCTTTGTCGACCGCATGGCGCTCGATCCTTCGCGTCTCAAGGGTATTTGTGCAGCGCTCGAAGATATTGCCGCCCAGGAAGACCCGGTCGGGCGCGTGCTTGCCGAATGGGACCGGCCAAACGGGCTCAAAATTTCGCGAGTGGCGACGCCCATCGGCGTCATCGCCGTCATCTATGAAAGCCGCCCCAATGTCACAGTAGACGCCGGCGCTATCTGTCTTAAATCCGGCAATGCGGCAATCCTGCGCGGCGGATCGGAAACGATTGAGACGAACCGCGCGCTTTACGAATGCATGCGGGCAGGATTGTGTGCAAGCGGATTGCCGGAAGACGCCTTGCAACTGGTTCAAACAACGGATCGCGCGGCTGTCGGGGCGATCCTTGGCGGCCTTGATGGTCAGATTGATCTCGTCATCCCCCGCGGCGGCAAGTCGCTGGTGAAGCGGGTGCAGGATGACGCCCGCGTTGCTGTCTTGTCGCACCTTGACGGTATTTGCCATGTCTATGTTGACCGCAACGCTGATCCAGAAAAGGCGGTTGCCATAACCGTGAATTCAAAAATGCGTCGCCCCGGCGTTTGTGGCGCAGCGGAGACGTTGCTCCTTGATAAAGCGACGGCTTCTGATCTCTGGCCGCCCATCGCAGCAGCGCTGCGATCAGCTGGTTGTGAACTCCGCGGCGACGCTGCGATCCGTGTGATCGACCCTTCAGTTTCGCCAGCCAGTGAAGAGGATTGGCATGCGGAATATCTCGCGCCGATCTTATCTGTTGCTGTCGTTGACGGCGTAGAGGGCGCCGTTGCTCATATCGAAACCTATTCGTCCGGTCACACGGAAGCGATCGTGACGGAAAACATTGAAACCGCCGAACGTTTCTTGTCGCAGGTTGGCAGCGCCATCGTCCTGCACAATGCGTCAACCCAATATGCCGATGGCGGCGAGTTCGGACTCGGCGCCGAAATCGGCATTGCCACCGGCAAACTGCATGCGCGCGGGCCGGTGGGTGCGGCGGAGCTGACGACCTACAAGAATATTGTCCGGGGGACAGGGCAGGTCCGTCCATGACCCGCCCAGATGGATTTAGCAGAATCTGCTAACATCGAAAGGAAACATAAAAGGAAATATCTGAAAAATTTTGAAAAACAGGATTTTTGAGGTTGTTTCCCGGCGCGATTGTGGTGTAGAGGCAATTGATGCGCCGCAGCAACCTGTTGCTGCTGGAAGGTGATTGAGTTGATGGAAGCCTTGTTGAGCATAATCGCTGAGGGAACGACGCCGGTGTTATCCGCGAGCGCTGCCCTTTACGCGTCCGTCCTTCTTCTTGTGGTGGTCCTCCTTATTAGCCCCTCCGGGGGAGCGGTATTGGAGCGCGCGCGCTAAAGACAAGCAAAGCAGCTAAGTTCCGACAACCCGCTCCGAGAAACCGGAAAGCGGGTTTTTATTTATCCGAAACACGAGAAACTCATGAACGACAAAGCCAAACGATCAGACGCCATCACCAAAGGCCCGGCCAAGGCGCCGGCCCGGGCGATGTTGCGCGCGGTTGGCTATGACGAAAAAGATTTCGCGCAACCGATGATCGCGGTGGTCAACACCTGGTCGACGGTCACGCCCTGCAACATGCATCTCGCAGCGCTTGCGGAGCCGGTGCGCCAAGGCGTCAAAGCGGGCGGCGCGACGCCCATCGACTTTAATACAATCGTCGTTTCCGACGGCATTACCATGGGCGGCGAGGGCATGCGCGCTTCGCTCATCTCCCGCGAAGTGATTGCAGACTCGATTGAAGTCGCCGTGCGCGGTCATTCCCTTGATGCGGCGATCATTTTGGTCGGTTGTGACAAGACCATTCCCGCAGCCGCCATGGCGTTGGCGCGGATGGATATTCCCGGCGTTGTTTTTTACGGCGGTACAATCATGCCCGGCCATTGCCGTTTGAAAGGCGAAGAAAAAGACCTTTCCATTCAGGATGTGTTTGAAGCAGTGGGCGCCCACGCCCGCGGCGATATAAACGACGACGAATTGCTGACAATCGAAAAAAATGCATGTCCCGGCGCCGGCGCCTGCGGCGGTCAGTTTACAGCCAACACCATGGCCATGGCGCTGACGTTTCTGGGATTGTCGCCCATGGGCGCAGGCGATCCGCCGGCGACGGACGCCCACAAGGCAGCCGAAGCCGAGCGTTGCGGCAGGCTCGTCGCCGCACGCGCCAAGGAAGGAATTTCGGCGCGGACATTTATCACTGAAACAAGCCTGCGGAACGCAGCGACGGCGGTCGTCGCCAGCGGCGGCTCTACCAATGCGGTGCTGCACTTGCCGGCCATCGCTGCTGAGGCGGGCGTCTCACTTTCTATCGATGTATTTGACGATCTCTCCCGCGAAACGCCGGTCATCACCGATTTGAAGCCGGGCGGTCAGTATCTCGCCAAGGATTTGTTCGAAGCCGGCGGCATGGCGTTGTTCGGAAAACGCCTGATGGAAGGCGGCGCCCTTGAGGATACGCCTACCGCTACCGGCAAATCCTTGTTCGAAGAATTAGAAAGTGCGGAAGAAACACCTGGTCAAAAAGTGGTCCGAAGCGTTGCTGATCCGGTCAAGAAAACCGGCGGATTGCGCGTTCTTTATGGAGATGTTGCGCCCGAAGGCGCTGTTTTAAAAACCGCGGGCTATAGCGACGGCGCGTTTGAAGGCCGCGCCCGGGTGTTCGAATCTGAGGAGGACGCATTCGCTGCAGTTCAGGCAAACCAAATCGTAGAGGGTGATGTTGTCGTCATTCGCTACGAAGGTCCGAAAGGCGGGCCCGGCATGCGCGAAATGCTTGCCGTGACGGCGGCAGTCGTAGGACAAGGCCTTGCGGGCAAGGTCGCATTGATTACCGACGGCCGGTTTTCCGGCGCGTCCCATGGGTTTGTCATTGGCCACGTCTCGCCCGAAGCGGCGATTGGAGGGCCTATCGCGCTTATCGAAGAGGGCGACCGCATTTCCATCGATGCGGAAGCGCGCCGCATTGACGCCGACATCGATTGGGAGGCGCGCCGCGCTTCCTTCAAACCGCGCCCGCTGAACAAGATGGGCGGCGCCTTTGACAAATACGCAAGACTGGTTTCCTCGGCGTCGAAAGGCGCTGTCACAACCGATCCCGCAGCACACTGAAGATTTAAGCAAGGAAGATGTTCAGATGAAAATTTACACGGAAGAAGAAACCAATCCGTCGGCGATCAAGTCCGACCCGATTGCGGTGATCGGCTATGGCAGTCAGGGCCGCGCTCATGCGCTCAACCTTAAAAACTCAGGGTGCGATGTTGTTGTCGGTCTGCGTGAAGGCGGCGCCGGCGCCATCAAAGCGAGTGAAGACGGCCATGAAGTTGTCAGCGTCGCGAAAGCCGCAGAGCAGGGCAAGCTGATTGCCATCCTAACGCCGGACATGACCCATGAGGGCATCTTCAACGACCATGTGGCGCCGCATCTGAAACCGGGCGATGCGCTCCTCTTCGCGCACGGTTTTACGGTGCTCTACGGCCGCGTGAAGCCGCCGAAAGACGTTGATGTGATTATGGTCGCGCCGAAAGGGCCGGGCGATCTCGTGCGCCGCGAATATGAGCGCGGCCGCGGCGTGCCCTGTCTCTTTGCTGTGCATCAGGACGCCACCGGCAAGGCGCAAGAGCGTGCGCTCGCCTATGCCAGCCTCATCGGTGGCGCGACGGCAGGCGTCATCGAAACAACGTTCAAAGAAGAAACCGAGACTGACCTTTTTGGCGAGCAGGCAGTGCTTTGCGGCGGCGCTTCGGCCCTCGTCAAGGCGGGCTTCGAGACACTTGTGGAAGCCGGCTACCAGCCTGAAATTGCCTATTATGAATGTCTTCACGAATTAAAGCTCATTGTTGACCTGTTTTACGAAGGCGGGATCACGCGGATGCGGCATTTCATTTCGGAAACAGCGAAATATGGCGATGTCGTATCGGGTCCGCGCGTCATTAACGACGACACAAAGGAACGCATGCGTGAGGTTCTTAAAGATATTCAATCAGGCGAATTCGCACGGGAATGGATTCTTGAAAATCAGGCCGGCAAGCCGCGCTACAATGCGCTTTTGGAGGCTGATCTAGAGCACCCGATTGAAAAAACCGGCGCTGAACTGCGCGAACGCATGAGCTGGTTAAAGCCCGGCGCCAACACCAAAGACGATTAGCCAAACCATTCGAGGACGGCATGACTGCGCAAACGGTCGAGCAGGAAAAAACGAAACTCGCTGCGAAACCGGTGAATAAGCCGGGCGCGGAGCTTCTTCTGGACGCGCTGGAAGAGCAGGGCGTTGAAGTGATTTTCGGCTATCCCGGCGGCGCCGTATTGCCGATCTATGACGCGCTCGATCAACGTGACACCATCCGTCACGTCTTGGTGCGGCATGAGCAGGGCGCCGTTCATGCGGCTGAAGGTTATGCGCGCTCAACCGGCAAGGTCGGTGTTGTGCTGGTGACATCCGGTCCCGGCGCGACTAATGCGGTTACAGGGCTAGCGGACGCGCTATTGGATTCAATCCCCGTCGTTTGTATCACCGGCCAGGTGGCGCGCCCGCTCATTGGCACTGACGCATTCCAGGAATGTGACACGGTGGGTATTACCCGGTCCTGCACCAAGCACAATTACCTCATTGAATCATCGGAGCGCTTGCCGACCATCGTGCACGAAGCTTTTCACGTGGCGCGCAATGGCCGACCCGGACCGGTGGTGATTGACGTCCCGAAAGACGTTCAGTTCGAGGAAGCAGCTTATGTTGCGCGCAAAAAAGCGGTGCTGCGCAACTGCATCGAAACGCCGCCGGTTCCGGACCGCAAGGTGGCGCAGCTTGTGGATATGATGCGCCGCGCCCGTCGGCCGATCTTCTATACGGGCGGCGGCGTGATCAACGCGGGGCCTGGAGCGAGCGAGGCGCTTCGGGATCTGGTGCGCGATACTGGCTTCCCGATTACCTCAACCTTGATGGGTCTTGGCGCATACCCTGCATCAGACAAACAGTGGCTCGGCATGCTGGGCATGCATGGTTCCGTCGAGGCCAATAGCGCCATGCATGATTGCGATTTGATGATCGCTGTCGGCGCCCGCTTTGACGATCGCGTCACCGGTCGGCTCGACGCCTTTTCACCGAACTCGCGCAAGGTCCATATCGATATTGATCCGTCGTCGATCCATAAAAATGTTCATGTGGATTTGGGAATTGTCGGCGACGCGGGCGCTGTGATCGCTGCGACGCTTAAAGAATGGCGCGCGCAAAACAACAAAGCGCAAGCCGATAAAGCAAAAACGGCATTGTGGTGGTCGCAGATTGACGAGTGGCGCAAGCAGAATTGTTTTGCCTACGCCACATCTACGAACGCCATCAAACCGCAACACGCTATTGCAAGGCTCTATGAGCTGAGCCGCGACAAGGACGTTTATGTCACTACTGAAGTCGGCCAACACCAAATGTGGGCGGCGCAGCATTTTCACTTTGACGAACCCAACCGCTGGATGACGTCTGGCGGTCTTGGCACGATGGGATACGGCTTGCCGGCGGCGATCGGCGTGCAAGCGGCGCATCCGGACGCGCTTGTCATCGACATTGCCGGCGACGCCTCGGTGCAGATGACCATGCAGGAGCTTTCAACGGCGGTTCAACATGATTTGCCGATCAAGATTTTTATCCTCAATAATCAGTTTCTCGGCATGGTCCGTCAGTGGCAGGAGCTTTTGCATGGGGGGCGTTACTCTCACTCCTATTCAGATTCGCTACCGGATTTTGTGAAGCTGGCTGAAGCCTATGGCGGCGAGGGCTTTCGCGCAGAAACGCCGGATGAGCTGGACGACAAAATCAAGGCGATGATCAACAGTCCAAAGCCAGTCTTGTTCGATTGTGTCGTCACCCAGGAAGAGAATGTGTTTCCGATGATCCCGTCGGGCGCTGCGCATAACGAGATGCTGTTGGGCGGCGCTGTTACGGGCGATGAGATCGGCGAAGCCGGAAAGAAGCTGGTCTAATGAATTCTACGGCGTCACAATCCGTTTATCCTGTCTCGCCGGACGAGGCCGCCGCTGCTGAGGCGATCATCGCTGTGATCGTTGACAACGAGCCCGGCGTTCTGGCGCGTGTTGCGGGACTTATCTCCGCACGCGGTTACAATATCGAAAGTCTTACCGTTGCGGAGACCGACGTTGAGAAACACCGCTCACGGATTACCGTTGTTACCTCGGGTACGCCATCGAAAATCGAGCAGATCAAGGCGCAGCTTGGCCGCCTGGTGCCGGTGCGCCGGGTGATTGACGTGACGGCGGAAAGCGATGCGGTAGAGCGCGAGCTGGCGCTCTTAAAGGTCGTCGGCGAAGGCGACAAACGCCTTGAGGTGATGCGCCTTGCCGAAATCTTTCGCGCCAGTTTCATCGATACGACACACTCTTCCTTTGTACTGGAAATCACCGGCGCCCGAGACAAGATCAACGCCTTTATCGAACTGATGAAACCTTTGGGCCTGGTTGAAATTTCGCGCACTGGTGTTTTGTCAATCCGGCGCGGCGCCGACGTCGATGCGAGGTCTACCTGATGTTGATGTCCTTTACTGTCATCCCGGACGCCTTTGCCCCCGAAATCTCTGATTTCGCTGGGGCAATGAGTGATCCGGGATCCAGGGAAACAGGCTTCGGTGGTTGCCGCTCTGGATCCCGGATAGCGCGAAAGTGTGGCGAAATCGGAGATTTCGACACTTTCGACTTCCGGGATGACGGAGTTTCCAAAATGAACACTCATCGACTTAGTCCCGCGCGGGGGAACGCCCTCCGCGCATTTGGAAAGGATTGACCAATAAAACGGGACTAAAGAAATGACAGAAGCAACTGCAGAACCGCACGTTAAAATCTTCGACACGACCCTGCGCGATGGCGAACAGGCGCCGGGGTTTTCCATGTCGACACCGGCGAAACTCATCGTCGCCCGCGCCCTGCGCGACCTAAATGTGGATATTATTGAAGCTGGCTTTGCGGCGGCGTCGCCCGGAGATGCGGCAGCCGTGGAAACCATCGCGAAGGAAATCGAGGGCCCGCGGATTTGTTCCCTGGCGCGCCTCAATGAAGCGGACATCGAGGCGGCGGCGCGCGCCGTCGAGCCCGCCAAGAAAAAGCGCGTGCACACCTTTATCGGCACAAGCCCTTTGCACCGGGAAGCGAAACTAAAGCTGTCCAAAGAAGAAATCCTAAAGCGCATTTCAGAGACGGTGCGCTTTGCTTGTTCTGCCTGTGAAGACGTCGAGTTTTCACCGGAGGACGCGATCCGCACCGAACGGGAGTATTTGATAGAGGCGGTTGAAGCGGCGATCGAAGCGGGCGCGAAGACGATCAATATTCCGGATACCGTCGGCTATACAACCACGGAAGAGATCAAAGAGCTGTTTGCATTCCTGTCAGGCAATGCGCGTGGTGCGGAAAGTGTTACTTTCAGTGTTCATTGCCATGATGATCTCGGGATGGCGGTGGCGAACTCCCTTGCAGCGGTGCGCGGCGGCGCTCGCCAGATCGAATGCGCTATTAACGGCATCGGCGAACGCGCCGGTAACTGCTCCATGGAAGAAGCCGTCATGGCGTTGGCGACCCGGACCGACTTTTTCCGCTCGAAGACGCAGATCGAAACGACAAAACTCTATCCTGCAAGCGTTGCTTTGAGCCGCGTCACTCATAACCCTATTCCGCGCAACAAGGCGGTGGTGGGTAAGAACGCTTTCGCTCACGAAGCAGGCATTCATCAACATGGCGTGCTCGCAGACAAACGCACTTATGAAATCATGGATGCAGAAGCTGTCGGCATGCCGTCGAATTCCATCGTACTCGGCAAACATTCCGGCAAACACGCCCTGGCGGCGCGTATCGAGGCGCTTGGCTTTAAGGTATCGAAACAAAAAGTCGAAGACATCTTTCCGATGTTCAAAAGTCTTGCGGATACTTGCCGCGAGGTAACTGACGCTGATATTGTGCAGCTTGTCACTGGTAACGCCGGCGCTGACGGTCGCGCCGGTCCGTGGCGATTGCGCCGGGTTGAACTGCGCGCCGACGTTGAAGACGATACGAGGCCTTTCGCGCGCATCACTATGAAGCATGACAATGGCGACCGCCGCACCGTGACGTGCGAGGGCGAAGGTCCGATTGATGCGGCCTTTGCTGCGGTGTGCGCTATCACCGATGTGCCCGGACGGATCAATGTGCTCGACCTGCATCACGTCGCCTCCGAAGGCATTGTCCGCGCGGAAGCTGTCGTGGAAGTTGGCGAGAAGCTCTTCACCGGTAAGGCTGAAGCCGTTGATATCGCTGATGCTGCGGTGGCCGCCTTTGTTGTGGCGATCAATCAGGCGGCGATGTTGAAGACAAGCCCCGCCGCTGGCGAGATGGCGGTGGGTGCGTGATGACGAACCCCAGCACGCTTTTCGACAAGCTGTGGGAGCGCCATGTGGTTGTTCCCGAAACGGAGGAAAGCCCCGCCGTTCTTTATATCGATTTACATCTTATTCATGAGGTGACGTCGCCGCAGGCTTTTTCCGTTTTGAAAGAACGCGGGCTGAAAGTGCGCCGGCCGGACCTGACGATCGGCGTGGCTGACCATTCGACGCCGACCCTGCCTGTGGATGAAAACGGAGACCTTCCCTACGGATCGCCGGAAGCAAAAGCGCAAGTTGAGGCGTTGGGCGAAAACTGTGCGGTTAACGGCATTGAGCTTTTCGGCATGGGCGATCCGCGCCGCGGCATCGTGCATGTGGTGGGGCCGGAGCTTGGTCTGACACAACCGGGCAAGACGATAGTTTGCGGCGACAGCCATACATCGACTCACGGCGCCTTTGGCGCGCTCGCCTTCGGGATCGGGACAACGGAAGTGGGTCATGTGCTCGCAACCCAATGCGTCTTTCAACGCAAGCCAAAGGCCATGCGCGTTACGTTTGAGGGCGCGCTTGCGCCAGGTGTTGGCGCGAAGGACATGGCGCTGGCGATGATCGCCAAGATCGGCGCAGATGGGGGCCAGGGCTGCGCTATTGAATATGCAGGAGATGCGGTGCGCGGTCTTTCCATGGAAGGGCGCATGACCCTTTGCAATATGTCCATTGAAGCTGGCGCCCGCTCCGGCATGATCGCGCCCGATGAAACAACGTTTGCATGGCTTGCCGCATGCGAACGCGCGCCGAGCGGCGACGCCTGGGCGAAAGCGGTTGAAGACTGGAGAACGCTTGTTAGTGACGAAGGTGCTGCATTCGACAAGGAGGTGATGATTGATGCGAGCCAGATCTCGCCGATGATCACCTACGGCGTCTCTCCCGATGCGGCAGCGGCTGTGGATGCGGCAATGCCCGCACCAGGCAACGAATCCGAGAACAAAGCCGTTGCCTATATGGATTTCAAACCCGGCGATGCGTTTACGGATCAAGCCGTCGATCGTGTCTTCATCGGCAGTTGCACCAATTCGAGGCTATCTGACTTGCGAACAGCAGCGGAGGTTTTGCGTGGCCGCAAAGTCAAAGATGGATTGACGGCGCTGGTCGTGCCCGGCTCGGAAGCTGTTCGCCGCGCCGCGGAAGCTGAGGGCCTTGACGAAATCTTCAAAGCGGCGGGCGCTGAGTGGCGCGAGCCGGGATGTTCTATGTGCATTGCGATGAATGGTGACAAGGGCGCGCCCGGGGACCTCGTTGTGTCAACGTCCAATCGAAACTTCATTGGCCGGCAGGGTAAGGATGTGCGAACGGTGCTTGCCAGTCCCGCGACAGCGGCGGCGTCGGCGGTTACTGGAAAAATTTCCGATCCGCGGCCCTTCCTTGAAACGTTGGAGGCGCAAGGCAAATGAGCTTCGAGCCGTTTCGCGCATTCACATCGAAAACCATTGTGTTGCGCGAGGAGAATATCGATACCGATCAGATCATCCCGGCGCGGTTTTTGACAACAACATCCCGCGCCGGGCTGGGGCGCGGCGCGTTTTACGATTGGCGTTACGACGACGCAGGCAATTTGCGCAATGAAAGTCCGCTCAGTCTCGCTGAGCAGGGGGATCACGCCATTCTTGTCGCCGGCGGCAATTTCGGCTGCGGCTCATCGCGGGAACACGCGCCCTGGGCGCTGCTTGAGTTGGGGTTCAAGGCGGTTATATCCTCAGACATCGCAGATATTTTTAAAAGCAATGCTTTGAAAAACGGATTGTTGCCAGTCGAGGTTGATGCGCAAACGCATCAGTTTCTGCTCAACAACGCGGGTGTTGGGGTGGCTATCGATCTTGAAGCCCAATCAGTAGCAGTTGGCGAGGATAGAACAACTGAATTTCGGGTGGAGCCATTTGCGCGCCGATGCCTTCTAGACGGTGTCGATCCCCTTGGCGCGCTTTTGAAGCATACGGGCGCAATCGAAACTTATGAGGCGGCGCGATCATGACGGCAAAAATCGTATTCCTACCTGGGGACGGCGTTGGACCGGAAGTAGCGGATGCGGCAGTGCTGGTGTTAACGCGAGTGGCGAAACGCCATGACGTTGATTTAAGTGTGGAGTATCATCCATTTGGCGGCGTGGCGATTGACGCTTGCGGCGCGCCGTTTCCCGATGAAACCCGAGCCGCCTGCAAAGCGGCGGACGCTGTCTTTCTCGGCGCCGTTGGCGGACCGAAATGGGATGGCGCTGAAGTACGGCCAGAGGCCGGCCTGCTCGACATGCGAAAGACGCTTGGCGTTTACGCAAATCTTAGGCCTTTGCGGGTAATCGCCGGCACCGAAGACTTTTCGCCCTTAAAGCGTGAAAATGTTGACGGCGTTAACATCATGATCGTCAGGGAACTGACAGGCGGCGTTTATTTTGGCGACAGGGTGGAAGGCGTTGAGCGGGCGGTCGATGAATGCCTTTACACGCGCGAAGAGGTGGAGCGCGTTGCGCGCGTCGCTTTTGAAGCGGCAAGGGGCCGCAAGGGTCACGTCACTTCCGTTGATAAGGCGAATGTCATGGCGACCAGCCGGTTGTGGCGACATGTCGTTAGTGACCTTCACGCCCGCGACTATTCAGATGTAACGCTGCACCACCAGT
>JANQOV010000043.1 GCA_028285645.1 Hyphococcus sp. | reverse complement strand
CGATGATCGCGTTTTCATCTGACCTTCAGGCCGGAGGCGACGGCGTATATCTCCTGAGCTTTCCGCCGGAAATCGAGATCGCCCGGGTGACCGATTATGCAGTGCTGCAGGAGATGACGCGGTTTGGCGTGCTCGCGCCGCAGACCGAATATGGCGACCGGGTTTCCAATGCCTTTGCCGAAGAGGTGTTTTCCCGCGGCGGCGTTATCGTTCATGAAGAACGCTACCAGCAGGATCCGGACTCGATGCTGGCGCCGGCAAAGCGCCTTGCGCAATACTCCAAAGAAGTGGTGCCGAACGAGTTGCGCCATGATTATGATCCTGACGCAGCGCAGCCGGCGTCGGACGCCGGCTATGTAAGAGGCTATCAGGCAGTGTTGATGCCTGAGCAGGGAACGCTTTTGCGCGCGCTGGCGCCGCTCCTGCCTTACTACAACGTCAACATCAATCACATAAAACTGCTTGGGGTTTCCGCCTGGAATAATCCGCGTTTAACGCGCGAGCCCGCCTTGCGCGGCGGCTGGTTTGCAGCGCCGGACCCCGAGATCACCAAAAACTTTGAGGGCCGCTATGCGGCGGCGTTTGGTGGCAAGCCGCCGCGCCTTGCTTCGCTTGCTTATGACGGTGCGTTGTTGTCAGCGCGTCTTGCAGCGAGCTCGCGCCGCCGCGGTCGCTTTGACGTTGACGCCATCACCGATCCAAACGGCTATTTCGGCGCGGACGGTCTCTTTCGTCTGAACCCGGACGGTTCAGTCGAGCGAGGGCTTGCCATTCTTGAAATCCAGCCCGGCGGCATTCAGGTGATTGACCCTGCGCCGCGCAGTTTTGTGGCGGGATACTAGCATCATTCAAATTTGCCGGGGGGCGCCGTTAATCTCAACAAAGGAGCCCCCCGTTGCGTTTGTCATTATTTGCTTTTGTTTCGCTCTGTCTTTCTTCTTTCGCCGTTGCGGAGGAGGCGGTGCTTGCACCGCCGTCAGATGTCTTCGATCAGTTAGACGCCGCCGCGGTCGCTGCGAAAGCCCACGCTGAAGCGCGCTATGCGTTTACGGTCGACATTCACAGTCTTGAAGACGGCAAAGAACGGCATCTGAAAATTCGGTTTGATCCGCGGCTTGAAGAAGGCGCCCAATGGCGGGTTCTAGGCCAGCCGCCTGATGCGCTCGACAAAGACACCCGTAATGCTTTGAAGGCGCTGGAATCGGGCGAGCCGGGCGACGACCGGCTTATCTATGACAAGTTGCTTGACTCGACTGCTGAGATTGAGCTGGCGGAAGAGACTAACGATTATGCGTTGTTCACTGCCTCGCTGGCGGATGATGCTGACACGCCGAAAAAGGTTAGAGAAGCGCTTGAGCTTACTTTTCGGCTGGAAAAGCAGGGCGGCTATATTTCAAGCGTGGAGATGCGCTCCATTAAACCGTTTAAGCCGGCGGCCATCGCCAAGATTGATTCTCTGGTTCAGGCCCAATCCTACGCAGCGCCGGAAGAGCCAGGCGGGCCGGCGCTGATGACAGAGAGCGTCAACGAAACCGAAGGCCGGGCGATGATGAAGCGGTTCAAGTCGGTCATGCGGCAGGAATTTTCAGATTTTGAGAGAATTGATCCTTCTGACATGCCTGTCACGTCAGAAGGCGGCTGATGAGTGAGTTGAGCATAACGGCGCCTTTCGGCGTTGCGCGTAAAGTTCCGCAATCCAGAAATAAAAATCCATCCCGAACGAGTTCGTTGAGGCGGTTGGCGCGTGCGTCGTCAGTATAGAAATAATCATCCGCATAAAGCGGTATGCCCTCCTTCAGCCGTAGTCCCATCGAAAGCCGTTCGGCGAGTTGCGCCTCTTGGTCGAGCGTTTCAACGAGAGCGGCCCCATGACCGTGTTGTTCGACGGCGGTGAGATAGTCTTCAGGGGTGCGATGGGTTTCCGTGGCGACGCGTTTTCCGTTGAGCGTTATGCGACCGTGAGCGCCGGGACCGACGCCGATATAATCCTGGTAACGCCAGTAAAGGAGATTGTGCTTTGAGGCTTCGCCGTCATGGGCGTGATTTGAAGTTTCGTAAGCCGGCAGCCCGGAAGCGCTTGTCACCTCTTGCGTCAATGCAAACAGGTCCGCACTCAATCCTTCGTCAGGCGGCGTCCATGCTTTTCGCGCGACTGCTTTTTCGAAGGCCGTGTCAGGCTCAATGGTGAGCTGATAAAGCGACAAATGCGGTGGTTGAAACGACAGGGCGTCCTTCAGATCCCGCTCCCAATCGGTTTCGGATTGATCCGGCAACGCATAAATCAAATCAAATGTGTAATGTTTGAAAGCGGATTGCGCCGCCTCTATGGCGCGCCGCGCCGCTGCTGCATCATGGTCCCGCCCAAGAAATTTAAGCGCCTCGTCATTGAGGGACTGAACGCCTAGGGAAAGGCGGTTGACGCCGGCGTCTGCAAAATTTTGAAAGCGCGCCTGCTCCGCATCGGTCGGGTTGGCTTCCAATGTGATTTCTGGATCAGCCTCAAAACCCCACAAGTTCTCGCAGGTCTCGATGACCCCGGCAACTAAATCGAGTGGCGCTAAGGATGGCGTACCGCCGCCAAAATATAGGCTTACGAGTTTGCGTTCGTTGGTTTTTGCCGCCCAGTATTTCAGATCACGTTTCAACGCGTGCAGCCATCGCTCGGCGTCGATCTGCTTGTTCTTATAGACGTTGAAATCGCAATAGGGGCAGATGCGCGCGCAATAGGGCCAATGCACATAAACGCCGATCGGCGGCGGCTCATTCATTGGCCGCTTCAGCTAGGGCGATAGTGTGATCAAGGAGGTCGCGTCCGCCGGCGGGGCCGTGCGACGGGATGACAATTTCCGCATCAGGAAATTCCGCGGCGACGTTTGCCACCGCGTCCGCCCAGTTGGCGATGTCAGCGTCTGCGGTGTTGCCGAGACTTATCGATCTGGCAGGCCGGATCAGACAGCCGCCAAACAGCGTCTTCGTGTCGGCGTGATAGACAACGATGTTGTCGCGGGTATGACCGGGGCCGGGATAGAACGCTGTTAGCTGATCTCGGTCGAGCCACATGAATTTGAAGTCTTCAGCGACGATAGCGCCGTTAGGGCCTGTGTCCTCAAAACTGGCGGCTTCTTTCGATAACAAACCCCGTTCGATAGCATCGTCCTTGGTGAGCTGATGCATAAATGTTGGAATGCTCGCTTCAGCAAGCACATCCATGCCGCCCATTTTATCATTGTGGGCGTGCGTAACGATCGCCGCTTTTGGTGTTTCGCCCGTCTCTCTTTTGACGAGGGCAAGGAGTATTTCTGTATCTGCATCATTCCAGGCTGTATCGACCAGAAAGACGCCAGCATCTGTTTTGACAACCAAGCCTTGCGACAATATTGGCCCCCAAGGCTCAATCACTTCATAGCTTTTGTGCACCCACACATTATCAGCGATCCTCTCCAGTGAGAGAGGTGGAAGCGGTTTTTCTCCTTCCGCCTTACGTTGGTGCGCACAGGCGGTCAGAAAAATGCAGATTAAGAACGCAACTGCAATCCGCATATCAATCCTCCAAACAGGCTTTCTTCAGCTTACGGAAGGCAGCGGCGCGATGGGAAATAGCGTATTTTTTTGCCGGGTCCATTTCGCCGAAGGTAATGTCATAGCCTTGCGGAACGAAAATCGGGTCATAGCCAAAGCCTTTGTCGCCGCGCGGCGGAAAGGTGAGCCAGCCAGGGGCGCGGCCCTCAAATACTGCTTCGCCGCCATCGGGCCAAGTGACACAGAGCGCGCAGACAAAGCGCGCCGACAAGTCGTCGCTTCCGGATTCAGCGAGCGCTTCTTCCACATTCCGCATGGCGAGCCCGAAATCTCGGGCTTCGCCCGCCCATCTTGCTGAATAAATGCCGGGCGCTCCGCCCAGCGCCGTCACCTCAAGCCCTGAATCATCCGCCAGCGCCGGCAGGTTGGCGGCGTCCGCTGCCGCCCGGGCCTTGATAACCGCGTTCTCAGCGAAGGTGATTCCAGTCTCTTCCGGGTCGTTTAGCCCAAGTTCTTTCGCCGAGACCGCCTCAATTCCGTAGGGGCATACTAACTCATTGATTTCTTTTATTTTTCCGTCGTTGTGACTAGCGATTATCAGGCGTCCGGGCCCCAGTTTCCGCACATTTTCGCCCATCTATTTATCCCTTTTCGAAAAAAAATTATCGTTTTTCGGAAAAAACCTCTTGCATCGTTTTTCGATAAGTGTATATTGATAATCAACAAGACGGCGGAACAACCGCCGCACGGGAAAACCGGCCCACAAAATAAAAGACCGGCAAATTCCCAAAAAAAAGAGCGGTCGGACGAAGCGCCCAAACCGCTCAGGAAACAGAATGAAGCGTTGGTTCAACACAGGAAAAAGAAAAGGAAAAATCCCATGTCACACAATCACTCAGAAGGTAATGTCGGCGGCTTTGGCGGAATTGTCAACGGTCTTGCCGTTTTGGTCACGATCTCATTGATCGGCGCTGGTTATTTCTCGGCGATCGGATCATTCGCAGGAGTAGCGTAATGCGCAAACTCGCTCACATCGCGGCTGCGGGGCTTCTCGCAGCCGTTGCAATGGCGAGCCTTGTCGGCCTTGCACAGGAGCCGACAGCAACTGCCGGAACAGCGAAATGCGCGCCGGCGCTTTGTCTGCTCGCTGTTTTCTAAAGACGAACCGAGCTAGGTTGATCAGCAGTTTGTTCCATCTCTTTCGGAGCGCGCCAGCGGACAAAAGTCCAGCGTTTGTTTTCCGCCGGAAGAACGAAGCGCTGAAATCAACAATCCGAATAAAGACGGAGGCGGACTTATGCGAGCGATTGGCAAACGCTCTTTAGCGTCCATCCTCGCGATGGGCCTGCATTTTGTGCGAATCATTATCTGGATCGGCTTTGTCGGCCTTTCGATCGCCATGGTGATGGTTCCTTTTGCTGTCGGCATCACCGGCTGGCTAAGCGGTTTTGAAAATCTCGATATCAATGGCAGCGTAGACGTCAGCGGCGGCGATTACCTCGAAATCGCCCACATGTTCGTCACCTTTGCCGTGATGTTGTTTGTGGTGAACCGGCTTTTGGAAATTTTAAAAACGCTGCGCTTTGGATCGCCCTTTGTAATGGACAATGCTGATCGCTTCCGCGGCGTCGGCTATGCGCTGATCATCGGCGAAGGCGCCAAATTCGTATTTGCGTTTCTCGGACTGATATTCGACGCCGATCTGGAAGTTGATATCGAGCCCATCACTTGGATCGCGATCATCGCTGTTTTTGTTCTTTCGGAAGTCTTCCGGGAAGGCGCGCGGATGAAAGAGGAACAGGATTTAACGGTGTAAGGCATATGGCTTTCCCTCCGGTCTTTGAATTGTTTGAACATGAAGCAATGCCAAGCTGGCGTTCGCGCAAGTTCTGGTTCGACACTCGCCTGTCGATCGCGATGCCCTGCCTGATTGTCGGCATGATTGTCGCGCTTTATTTGGTGCTTGCGATCAAGATCTTCGCGACTGCGCTGTTCTATTTTGTCGATATCGACGCCATACGCACGGCTGCAATGGCGCTTGAAAACAATGTTAGCGCGCCGTGGAAGAATGCATTCGAAGCATTCCTTTTCATTGTTTGTATTTTCGTTGGCGAAAATATCGCCCGCGCCGCGCTTGATATTTCAGCGCTGAAGGCTTTTTCGAAAGCCAACGAACGGCGGTTTATGCGTGCGGCGATCGGCGCAGCCGTCTTGACCGCAGGCGTTCTAGCAGAACGTGTTTTGGGAAATTTTTTAGGCGTTGAAGCAGTTTCAGGCGCGGGCGGATTGGTTGTGTTCAGCACGCTTGCAGCAGCGATCTTCGCCAGCCTGAGCCTGGCGTTTCGACAGGGATCAATACTCAAAGAAGAACAGGATTTAACCGTTTAATATGGCGATTTCCGTCAAACTCGATCGGGTCTTACTTGACCGCGGCATGTCTCTGACAGAATTGTCGGAGCGAGTTGGCGTGACCATCGCAAATCTCTCGATCCTGAAAACCAGTAAGGCGAAAGCCATCCGCTTTTCAACGCTGGAAGCGATCTGTAAGGAACTGGATTGCCAGCCAGGAGACCTGCTTTTTTACGAAGACGATGCGGCGGATTAGACAAAGGCGTCATTGATAGGGCGTGGACGCAGGTTCATTGACCGCTTCGGCTGGCGCATCTGCAATGGTTCCTGGTTGCGCCTTGCTAATTGCCCTGTTTGTCATGGCGAAGAACCATAAGGCGCCGGCCAACACCATTGTAAAAATAAACGGCGCTTGCGGCGCAATGTCGTAAAGATTGAAACCAATCAGCGGCGACAAAATAAAGCCGGAAGCGCCGGCGGCGTTTGTAAGGCCAATCGCGGCGCCTTGTTCATCTGATGCAACAGCAAGCGATGCCGCTGCTGTAACGCCGGGAATGGCGAGCCCTGCGCCAAAGCCGGCAATCAACATTCCAAAAATAATGGGGCCAAGATGGCTGTTTGTCCAAATCAATGCGTGACCAAGGACAATCAGTACGGGCGCAATGCGCATCAACAATCGCGGGGCAAGTCGCAGCCTTTGGACGATGACAAGTTGCGAAACCAGCGACGCCATCGCCGCACACATCAGACCGATGCCAACCAGTTGCGGCGCTTCTTCGGGCGTCAGGTTCAGCCGGTCGATCATATAGAAAGCAATTGTCTGTATCGGGATGGCGTGCAGCACCCCGAAGACGATAGAAAACACAAGCAAGGGCGCGAGCCGTTTGTCCGTCACTTTTAATTTGGCGCGATTGTCGCGCCTGGTGGGTTTGGTGCGTTCGGGAAGGCGCAAGAAAACGGCTATGCCCATGACAGCAGCAAGCCCTGCGATTGCGAAAAATGGCGCGACGGGACCGATTACCGCCGCGGCCGCGCCGAACCCCGGACCGAGCATCGCGCCGAAGCCAAAGGCGGCGGAAAAGCTCGCAATCCCAGCGGTTCGATCGACGGCGCTGGTGCGATCGGCAATATAGGCTTGTGCTGCAGGCGGGCTGGCGGACCCGAACACGCCATAAAGACTACGCGTCATCAGCAAGGCGACGTAAAGCGGTGCGCCGCTAAGGATACCGGCAAGCCCGAGCTTAATCACCCCGCCAAACAGCGCCATCGATGCGACAAAACCGATAAGTCCGATGACGATAAACCGCTTGCGACCGGCGCTGTCGCTCAAGCGACCCCAGCGCGGCCCGAAAAACACCCAGCACATGGCTGAAGTCATGAAAATCAGCCCGACCTGCATTTCGCTCATGCCGATTTCGCGCGCAAGCGGAGGCAATACGGAAAAGACAATGGTCTGACCCATGCCGGCGCAGACCGCGCCGACCAGCAAAAGCGCGATTGCGAAGGCGCGCTGATTTGCACTAGTTTGCCCACTGGCGATGGCGGGTTGGTCGTTTGAGGTCATGAGATCGCGCGAATGGTATCGAGCGTCCGTCTCAACACGCCCCGGCGTCGGAAGGCAACAGTAAAAAACCGGGCCCCGAAGGGCCCGGCCGAGGGAGACTGGATCCGGTTGCATTCACAAACCGCTCCAGCCGCGAGTATTCTTTAGCTACGCGCTTGTTGACGTCGCCACGCGCAGTTTTCTCATGGTCTCAATGGTCAATTGACCAGTCGAGAGGCCTTCGCGCCGCTGGTAGGCGTCAACTGCGGCCATGGTCGCCGGGCCGAGTTTGCCGTCGATGGCGCCGTTATAGATGCCTTCGCGTTGCAGGGCGGTTTGCAGATTGCGCACAACGCCAGGTGTCACATTGGTCTCGCACAGGATAGAGGCCCAATGCAGCCGCGCCTTGCTGACAAGTTTCTGTGTGGTCACCGTATCGGTTACCGCAGGGATGGCGACTTTTTCTTCGCGCGGCGGCGTTACCATTTTTTGGTAACGAACTGTTTGCGTTTCCGCTGGAATCGGAACGGAGCGCGTCGTTGCTTTTCGCACAACAACTTGCCGCTCAATAGTTCTGGTCTTGGCCGGTATTTTTATACGCTCTGTGCGAGGCGCTGATTTCATGACACGTCGTGTGACCGTGCGGTATTCCGCAGGCACTTCGACCAGACACATGATTTCGCCAGTCGCTGCATCCACCCGCGTGATGGGCCCTGAGCCTTTTTTCCATGTTGTGTAAGCATCGCGGACTTTTACGCGCTCTTCCACAGTCTCGTATTGCGCAGGTATGATGCGCATTTCCTCGCGTGCGGGCTCGACAGTGACCGTTTCCGTACGCGTTTGATATTGTGCAGGCACAATTTCCAGGCGCGCGGACGCCTCTTTGATGACGATTTCCTGCTCATCCCATTCATATTTGGCTGGGATGATCTCAACCCGTTCCCCTGCGGGCTGGATCACCACCTTTTCGGACACCGCTTCATATCGCTCCGGTGAGAGGACCCGAGCGTAGCATTCGCCGGGCTTTGCATTTGGCGGCAAATCCGCCTGATCAGGCGTGAATACCTGAGCATAGGCGGTCGCGCCGAACACAGGCGCAACCGCGATTAGGCCCAGCGGCCTAAAACGCATCTTCTTCATTTTGTGTAATCCCCGTCCCAGTTGAGTGTAGACTAAAAAGCTCTCGATACGTCCGAAAACGTAACGACCTACCTCTCCCTTGAGCATATGGCATTTCATAAATGTGGCTGAAGTGTGGCGCAGGGTGTCGGTGTTTTCCACATAAGCCGACGATTCGTCCGCCATCTGAAACTTAAACGCTTGATAGAACAATACTTTTTGCGCCACGGAGAGGTGTGCTGATTATGTGGAAAAAGTTGGGCGGCGCCCAAATAGAACGTGCTGTCGTCTCTCGGATGAGAAACAAAACACATCCCGCCGTTGAGGGCGTCTAATCCATACCCGCTGCGGTTTTCAGGATTTTTTTCATCTCGGTAACGGTCATGGTTGCGGTGATCGTGTCAGCCAACTCACCGTCGGCCAACACATGCGCAAAGCCGGTTTTTATGAAGCGGTCTTCCATAAAGTCATCTGGTGACAGTGGTCGGGCGCGCTCGAACTGACGATCAAGGTTCCCGGCGCTAAGGTCTGTGAAGTCGAGATAAACGATGAACGCTACATCCACTGCGTCCGCCGCTTCCTCAAGCTTTGGCGTCAACACCTGACAAGGTCCGCACCAGTCCGCATAGGACACCATGGCGGTGACAGGCGTCGCTGCGCTCGCCGGTTGTACGCCGAAACTGACAATGAAGCAGCAAATTGCAAAGAGCGATTTCGAGCGCATCAGATCAAATTGAAGACCGTTTCACGGTGGTGTTGGCGTCTTTACGCGATAATCAGACCTTTCGAAAGGGCGTCGCCATAGACCAGTCCGCCAGCAGGCCCTATATGCGCTTCCATCATGACTGCTGCTGATCTTCAACATCCACCGACAAATATTGCCGGGATGCACCGCGCTGCGCTTACGGACGCGTTGGCCTCGGCGTTCGATCTCGACGCCAAGAAGGCGCGCATGCGGGCGGCGCAGATTTGGCGGTGGGTATATCACGCGGGCGCTACTGATTTTGACGCGATGACCAATATCGGCAAAGAGATGCGCGCTGAGCTTTCAAAACGTTTCACAATCGCCCGGCCGGAGATGGTTGAGCGGCAGATCTCAACAGACGGCACGCGAAAATACCTTTTACGCATGGCGCCCGGCATTGAAGCGGAATGCGTCTTTATTCCCGATGTTGGCCGGGCTGGGGCATTGTGTGTTTCCTCTCAAGTCGGCTGTACACTGAACTGTCCTTTTTGCCATACGGGTTCGCAAAATCTTGTGCGAAACCTTACCGCTGCTGAAATCGTCGGACAGGTGCTTGCGGTCAAAGACGATCTTGAAGAGTGGCCGTCAGACGCAGAAGAACGCCGGCTTTCGAATATCGTTTTCATGGGAATGGGCGAGCCGCTTTATAATTTGGACAATGTGGCGACAGCGATCGATGTCATTTCGGACGGCGAAGGCGTATCGCTGTCGCGCCGCCGCATCACAGTTTCAACGTCAGGCATTGTCCCGGAAATGCGTCGGCTTGGTGAGGAAACCAGCGCCATGTTGGCGATCTCGCTGCACGCAACCAGCGACGACCTTCGCAACGAGTTAGTGCCGATTAACCGGAAATATTCGATCGCCGAATTGCTTGATGCGTGCAGAAACTACCCAGGCGTTTCCAATGCAAGACGCATTACTTTTGAATATGTGATGTTGAAGGGCGTCAATGACACTGATGCGGAAGCGCGAGAACTGGTGCGATTGCTAAAGGGCATTCCCGCCAAAATTAATCTCATCCCGTTTAATCCCTGGCCTGGCGCCCCTTACGAATGTTCTGACTGGGACCGGATTGAAGCCTTCGCCGATATCGTTAATCGCGCTGGCTACGCGTCGCCGATCCGCACGCCGCGCGGGCGAGATATTCTGGCCGCCTGCGGGCAACTTAAATCGTCTAGCGTCAAAAAACGCGCCAGCGCCATTCGGCGCGAGGCAAATCTTTGAATGCTGCGCGTCAACGACAAGATTACCATAGAGGACTGGGAATTGACGGAGACGTTCGTGCGCGCCTCGGGCCCTGGGGGGCAACATGTCAACAAAGTCGCAACGGCGGTTCAGCTGAGGTTCCACGCCAAAAATTCTCCCAGCTTGCCGGCGGATGTGAAGGCGCGCCTCAAAGCGATCGCCGGGCGTAAAATGAACAAAGCCGGAGAGATCATTATCGAAGCGCACCGGTATCGCAGTCAGGAAAGCAACCGCCTTGATGCGCGGGCGCGCCTCATCGCCTTGGTTGAGCGGGCGGCCAAGGCGCCGAAGCCGCGAAGAAAAAAGCGCGTATCCCAGGCGCAAAAAAGGAAGCGCCTTCAAGATAAAAAACGCCGCGGCGAACTTAAAACCCTGCGTCGGCGCCCTATCGACTAGGCGCAGCGTCAATAGGGCCGATTGAAACCCCGGTTTCAGCGCTCTATGAGCGGCGCAAGCGTTTGGAAAGGCTGGCCAGATGAGATTGAGAAAAGGGATCAACGCGTCAAAATACGCCGCACGGTTTCAAGCGGAAGGACGCATTCAGATTCCGAATATATTGCGCGAAAAAGACGCGAGATCACTGATCGAAGTTGCTCAAATCGAAAACACTTGGAACCTCGTCTTCTTCGCCAACGAGCGACATTTTGATTTGAGTGCGGAAGGATGGCGCGATCTTGAGGCTGACAAGAAGGCGACAACGCTTGGGATCGTACATAATGAAGCGCGCCAGTCGTTCTCCTATATGTTTGACAACATCGCACTTTATGATCGTTATCATGAGGGGCGGTTATTGCCTGATAAGCTGCGCGAGGTTTTCGAGTTCCTCAACGGCGACGACTATCTGTCTTTTGTCCGCGAGGTGACCGGCTTTGACGATATTACGTTCGCTGATGCGCAGGTCACGCGTTACGGGCCGGGGCAGTTTTTGACTATTCATGATGATGACGTCGAAGGCAAAAATCGACGCGCCGCCTATGTTTTGAACCTCACAGAAAACTGGCGCGAAGATTGGGGCGGCTATCTGCAGTTTTTTGATGAAAAAGGAAACATCACCGGCGCCTTTAAACCCGCATTTAACGTGTTGAATATGTTTGCCGTGCCGTCGCAGCATTCGGTTGGCATAGTCGCGCCATTCGCGGGCGCCAGTCGATATTCGATCACCGGGTGGCTGCGCGCTGGCGACGATCCGAAGGCGTCGTGACAGTTTGATCGATCTCGGATGGGGCAAGACTGGCGGGGCGGCTGGCCGTCCTTTCAAAAAGTGCTACTATAAAACGCAATTACTGCGGTTCGCCGCCGAACCATCACCAGCAGGGGAGACCATCAATGTTGCGGTTATTATCTATCGTCGCGGGCGTCGTTTTGTTCGTTTTTGCGAGCGCATCTGCGGAAGCAGAAAAGCCACTCACTGAAGACGCAGCCAAACGGTTTCTAGCGAGCCTTGAATCGACGGATAGGCTGGGCGAGGAATTGCGCGAAAGCGGCAAGATGGATCGTCTGCAGATCGACACCACGCCGAAGGCGGGCGAAGAATTCAAACCTTATTCAAGAAGCGTAGCGAAGTTGAAAGAGCTTTATCCAGGCGACTACAAGAAACTCAGCGCTGCCGTTAAGCCACACGGTTTTTCAGCAAAAAGCTGGGGTGAGACAGGCGATCGTGTAGTCACCGCCCATCTTGCGGTCAAATTGCAAGAAGAAAATCCCGATGAAATGGCGCAATTCAAAAATATGGATAAATCCATGCTCGATATGATGCCGCCTGAAATGCGCGACCGTATCAATGGGACAATCGCAATGATGGAGGCGATCGACAACACGCCGGAGGCGGACAAAAAAGCGATTGCGCCTATCAAGGACGACCTTGACGCCTATATGGAAAAAGACGCTGAAAAGCGCGGCAAGTCTTAAGGCGGAGTTAGAAAAAGGAGTCACCGCATCCTCTAAGGCTCGGGTTAGAGCTGCGGTCGGTGGAAAAGAATCTCGGAGAGTGAAGAATGGATCGAGCGCAAGCAATAGATGAGCAGCGTGCGCATTATGAAGAAAACGGGTGGGCGCATATTTCTCGATTATTGCCAATCGAGGTTGCTGACGCCACGCTTTACAAAATCCAGCAAGAGCTCGGCGGGGATTGGGAAAGTTACAAAGGCGATTACATCAAAACTTTTTTGACCGACAAGAAGGCGTATGAATGCTATTCGTTTGACTATACGCCAATGGCGACGCTGCAATGGGGTTTGACCCCGTTCATGTCGACCATTACCGGAAAAGAACTCCTCCCGTCGCATGCCTATTTCCGCGTGTACGGCAAAAACGATGTTTGCCACATCCACAGCGATGCAATGAATTGCGAACATGCGTTGTCGCTGACCCTTGGATATTCGAACGATTTTCTTTGGGAGTTCAACATCAGCAAGAAGTATTATGACGCCAAAGAGCGTCGTCCGGCGGATGTGGCCAATGAAGAAGGCGGCGTAAACCTTTTAGGCATTCCGATGGCGACCGGAGACGCCATTCTTTACAATGGCATCAACTATCTACACGGAAGAATCAAACCGAATCCCAACAAATGGGCGGCGCAGATTTTTCTTCACTGGGTTGATAGGGAGGGCGCCTATGCAGCACATGCCTTTGATGGACGTATGGCGGAAGTTGTAAAGCGCGCGGAATTTGTTTTTCCAGGTGAAGACGCACCTGAAAAGGTCAATCCGAACCGCGCGGAAATGATCAAGGAACGTGGCCGGTAAATCGCAAGGCGCGCACTCTTTTTCTCTTTGGGGGCGGCGCCTTGCAAATTCTTTACTGTCTATTACGACCTTGCGGCAAGGAGAGTTGAATGAGCCGCATCGCAGAAAGGTTCAAAGCGCTAAACGCGGAAAACCGCGCCGCATTTGTTCCCTTCATTATGGCGGGCGACCCTGATTACGATCGGTCGCTCGCGCTTTTAAAAATGTTGCCAGCCGCCGGCGCTGATATGATCGAGCTTGGCGTCGCGTTCACGGATCCCATGGCGGACGGTCCCGCAATACAGGCGGCCGGCTTGCGAGCGCTAAAGGGCGGACAAACTCTCAAGAAGACGTTGTCGCTCGTGCGCGACTTTCGCGTGGATGATGCGCAAACGCCGATTATTCTCATGGGCTATTACAACCCTTTTTACGCTTATGGCGCTGACCAGTTTTTGAAGGATGCGAAATCAGCCGGAGTCGATGGATTGATCGTTGTTGATCTACCGCCAGAGGAAGACGAGGAACTATGCCTGCCGGCGCGCCGCGCGGGGCTCGATTTCATTCGCCTTGCA
Source organism: Hyphococcus sp. (assembly GCA_028285645.1). Taxonomy (GTDB): domain Bacteria; phylum Pseudomonadota; class Alphaproteobacteria; order Caulobacterales; family Parvularculaceae; genus Hyphococcus. The sequence continues at coordinate 8,188 of JANQOV010000043.1, read as the reverse complement.
ACCCCGACGACCGATGACAGCCGCCTTGTTCGGGTCGTCAAAAACACGTCAGGCTTTGTCTATTATGTTTCAGTTGCCGGTGTGACAGGCAAAGGCGCCGGCGGGCGCGATGTCGTCAACGCCGCCGTCGCACGCATAAAACAGGCCAGCGGCCTTCCAGTTGGCGTTGGTTTCGGGATCAAAACACCTCAAAAAGCCGCGGAATTTGCGGGTTTCGCCGACGCCGTCGTGGTCGGTTCGGCGCTGGTCGACGAATTGGCGCGAAGTCTTGATGGCAAGCCCGGCAAGGCCGATAATAGCGTTAACGCGGTGTTGGCATTGGCGGAGGATATTTCGGGGGCGATCCGCACCGCGCGGCAATGAAGACGCGACCGTAAAAGTTTGACGCACGGGCTTTTGGCGAGTGCGTGCGAAGGAGCAAGTGGATGAGTTGGCTCTCCAACATTCCCCCTGGGATCAAGAACATCTTTAAACGCGACAATGACACGTCGGACGCGCTTTGGGTCAAATGCCCTGGATGCGGCGAAATGATCTTTCAGCGCGATCTGGAAATTGCGCATCAGGTTTGTCCGTCCTGCGGCTATCATATGGCGCTCGCGCCTGACGAACGACTAAAGCTCTTGTTTGATAACGGCGCCTTTACGCTTATCGAACTTCCCGCGCCGGCTGCTGACCCGTTAAAGTTCAAAGACGAAAAAAAATACGTCGACCGGTTAAAAGACAATCGCAAAAAAACCGGTCAGCAAGATGCAATGATTGTTGCGAGGGGCGAGATCGAAAAAGCGCCAGCGGTTCTGGTCATCCAGAATTTCAAGTTCATGGGCGGCTCAATGGGGATGGCGCTTGGCGAGGCGTTGATCAAGGCTGCTGAAACGGCGATCGAAAACCATGCGCCACTGATCGTGTTTACGGCGTCTGGCGGCGCGCGGATGCAGGAGGGAATATTGTCTCTAATGCAAATGCCGCGTACGACGATCGCCGTGCAGATGGTGAAGGAAGCGGGTCTTCCATTTATTGTTGTGCTGACCCATCCGACTACCGGCGGCGTGACGGCGTCCTTTGCGATGCTCGGCGATATCCATCTTGCAGAACCTGGTGCGTTAATTGGATTTGCGGGGCCGCGCGTGATTGAACAGACGATCCGCGAGAAGCTGCCGGAAGGTTTTCAGCGGGCTGAATTCCTGGTCGAAAAAGGCATGGTCGATATGGTCGTCACGCGCAGCGAGTTGCGCGATGTGTTGGCGAAGCTTTCCCGAATTCTTGTCGCCAAGGCCAATCCTTCAACGCGCAAGCCGGCGATTGAATCAGCGCCGGCGGAAGCAGTCGCGCAGCCGGCGCCGAATGTCGTCCCATTGGACAAAGCGGCGGAGTAGAGCGGCGGGATAAGACGGCAGGGCAAGTCGCAGGCGGCGGAAACAGGATCGATCCCCTTGAGCAATCTTGAAGATGTTCTGGCGCGGCTCGCGACGCGCCGGCCCGGGGTGATCGACCTGTCGCTCGACCGGATTGAAAGCGCGCTTGCGCGTCTTGGCGATCCGCACCGGCGGTTGCCGCCTGTCTTCCATATTGCCGGCACTAACGGCAAAGGCTCCACAATCGCCTATCTGCGTGCGATCCTGGAGGCGCATAAAAAATCCGTACATGTTTACACGTCGCCGCATTTGGTGCGGTTCAATGAGCGCATCGTCCTGGCCGGCAAGGAAGCCGATGACGCGCTGCTTATGGATTGTCTTCAACTCTGTGATGAGGCGATCGGTGATGAACCGCTCACTTATTTTGAAATCGTCACCGTCGCAGGTTTTCTCGCCTTCAGTGAAACGCCGGCGGATTTTTTGCTGCTCGAGGTCGGTCTTGGGGGAAGGCTCGACGCGACCAATGTTATTGAACCACCGCTCGCAAGCGTCATTACGCCTGTCTCGATGGATCATGAGCAGTTTTTAGGAACGACAATCGAACAAGTTGCAGCGGAAAAAGCCGGAATTTTGAAGAAGAATGCGCCAGCCGTTATCGGTCCGCAGTCGCCGGAAGCAATGCAGGTGCTGCAGTCTCATGCAGAAGATGTTGGCGCGCCGGTTGTCGCGTTCGGGTCGCAATGGCAATCGCGTGAAGAACAGGGACGATTGATCTATCAGGATGATGAAGGGCTTTCGGACCTTTCCGCCCCGAGATTATTCGGCGCCCATCAGTTTCAAAATGCGGGGCTTGCGGTTGCAGCAGTGAAGGCTGGCGGATTGAAAATCGACGATGCGGCGTTGTCGGCCGGCATTCGTAACGCCCAGTGGCCGGCGCGTCTTCAGCGCCTCAAATCCGGCCCGTTGATTGATCTTGCGGCGTCGCTGATCGGCGAAGAACCGGAAATCTGGCTCGATGGCGGCCACAACCCCCATGCGGCGGAGACAATCGCCAGGGCGATGGGAGTGATGGAAGAGCGCAGTCCGCGGCGCCTCGTTTTGATTGTCGGCATGCAGGATAACAAAGACGCCAGCGGATTTCTCGCAGCCTTTGAAGGGGCGGCGGCTCACGTGTTTGCCGTTAAGGCAAGTCATCGAAGTGCAGCCCCGGCTGAAACTATCGCGGCCGCGGCGGAAAGTACGGGCATCCCCGCCTCAGTTTGTCAGTCTACGGAAGAGGCGGTTCGGCTTGCTTGCCGTAGCGAAGAACGCGCGCCGAGAGTCTTGATATGCGGTTCGCTTTATCTTGCCGGCGAGATCCTCGCCGGTCATGGGTAACTGCGTTCAAGCAGCGCTTCCCAGAACTTCATCAACCCATGCCGTGATCTGACTTTTCGGCGCCGCGCCGACTTTTGTAGCGGCAAGTTCGCCATCGCGAAAGATCATCATCGTAGGAATGCCGCGCACCCCATATTGTCCTGGGGTCTCAGGGTTCTCGTCGATGTTGATTTTTGAAACCGTAAGGCGACCGTCATACTCTCCGGCGATCTCTTCAAGCGCTGGCGCAATCTGGCGACAGGGGCCGCACCATTCCGCCCAGAAATCAACGAGCACAGGCCCGTCAGAATTCAATACGTCTTCTGCAAAGCTGGCGTCGGTGACCGTTGTTGTCCCCATGGGTCGTACTCCTCGTTTTATTCAAGCGCCGCGACGGCGAACGGGAAAGATAAGGTGTGCTGCGTTAAGTTCAACCCGGCGCCAAATGGCGCACAAAAGCTTGCTCGAGCAGGTCGTCAGGGATCGGCATGAGCGCCGCATCAAACGTCCACAGCAACGCGGTTTTAATCTGATGATCAGGATAGATTTCCTGAAGCAACGAACGATAAGCAGCCATCTGGGCGATATAGGCGGGCGCTGCGTCTTTAATGTTTTTTGGCGGCGGGCGGTTGGTTTTGTAATCGACAGCGAGAACGCATTCCTTCGAAACGACAAGGCGATCGATTTGGCCTGATACGACGATCGAGCGATCAGCGCCCTTTGGCGTTCCGGCGATTGCGACTTCCGCGCGCGATCCTTCGGCAAAAACTGGTGCAAATGCGCCATCCTCAAGGACAGTGAGGACTTCCTCGCGCCAACGCAAGCGTTCCGCTTGATCAATGTCCCGCGCGTGGACCGCCAGCAGGCGGTCAGCGGCGTTGCGACGCTGCGCCGGTACAATTTCAGGAAGAAGTTCAAGCAATCGGTGTAACACTCGCCCCCGCCGATACCGATCGCCGGCGCTTGGGGAATAGGCGCCGCCGCCGTCGAGCGCAACGAGGTCGTCCTCTTCGTCGAGCAGTCTTGATGGCGCAAGTCGGCGTTTTCCTCGTTCATTCGCCACCTTCTCAAAAGCCCAGTCGGGTGTTTCAACAGCCGCCAGGGCGGCGCGCGCATCTTTCTTCTCTGTTGGCCTTGTTTGCTGCGCCACGAGCCGCTTAATCGGCTTTTTCCACAATATTTCGCCGTCTTCGACCGCATCGCCAAGGCGCTCGAATGCAGCGGTCGCCAGCGCGTGCCAGCTCCTTTCGCCGACGGGTTTTGCCATTGGGTCTTTTTCTTTACCGCTTTCGACGCCGCAGATGAAAAGTTGCTCGCGTGCACGGGTGGCCGCCACGTAAAGCAGGCGTCGGTACTCCTCATACTGCTTATGCTTGGCCGCTTCGCGCGCTGCGGCGGTCGCAGCGCAGTCACGATCTTTGCTCGTCGCAAGCGCGGATGCTTGGAGCGCTGCCGCCGTTGGATCGTTTTCAAGAGAAAACACGGGCCCAAGGTATCGCAAGTCCGGTTTACGGTGAGCATCAATCAAAAAGACAATCTCTGCTTCAAGGCCTTTAGCGCCATGCACAGTCATCACGCGCACCGCGTCTTCAGTGCGATCCATCTCTCGTTTGATTTCACCGGCGCGGTCTTCAAACCAGGAAAGGAAGCCACGCAGGTTTCGCGGATGGCTGTTCTCATATTCGAGCGCCTGCCGTAACAATTCGTCTACGGACTCTTGCGCAGAAAGGCTGAGGCGTTCGAAGAGCTTTTTTTTCCCGGATTCACAGCCGCATTCCAAAAGATCGGAAAAGAACCTGTAGGGGCCTTCCCGTAACGCCGCTTGCCGTGCAGCAGACAAGCGCCTTTCAGCCTCGCGCAACGTTTCGCAATCTTTGGCGGCGTCCTTGAGCGCTTGCCAAAGGGTTTTCGGACCTCGGCCATGGGCGATGTCGAAAAGCGCTTCGTCGCCAACGCCAACCAAGGGCGACGTCAGGACTTCCGCCAAAGATAAGTCATCGCTTGGCGTCAGGACGAAGCGCGCGCAAGAGAGGAGGTCTTCTATGGCCGCATCTTCGAGGAGTTTTAGCTTATCGGCGCCGGCAACCGGAACATCGGCCCGGGCGAGTGCGCGAATCACTTCATCAAATAAACGTCCGCGGCTTTGCACCAGGATCATGATATCGCCGGGCGCTATGGCGCGTCCTTTCGACGGGAGGAGCCGATTATCTTTTCGCCAGCTTGCAATGGCGTCTGCGATTTGCGCGCTTAACAGTCTTACAGGGTCATCCGGCGCCGGCGCATCGACGGGCGCATCCCACGGATTTGTTTCCCGTTTTTCGGGATGTGGCGTCAACGGCCATAGTTCCACAAGGCCGGCCTCGCCCTCGCGATGAACGCCGTGATTGATCGCCGCATCGCCAAGCCCTTCGCGGGCTTCATCTTCGACAAATAATGCATCGACAAATTGTAAGACCGGTTTTGTGGTGCGGAAGGACAATGTCAGCGGAACATTCTTGTAGGCGCCGACAGCGTCAAGGCGTTTGCCAAGATCGTGTTCTTTTGCCGGAAACAGCGTCACGTCGGCGCCTTGAAAGGAATAGATTGATTGTTTTATGTCGCCGACCGCAAAAAAAGTGCGATGTTTCTCGTGCGCGCCTTCGCCAGCGACGATTTCTTCAAGCAGGCCTTCGATGACCCGCCATTGGCCGGGGCTCGTGTCCTGGGCTTCGTCGACGAGAATATGATCGATCCCCTGATCAAGCTTGTACATGATCCAGTCGGATGGCGTCGATGCAATGAGCCGCTGCGTGTGTGTTATCAGGTCGTCGTAGTCAAGGCCGGCGCGCGCTGTTTTTTTCTTGCCGAAACTGCTTTGCGCGGCTTCTAGAATGCTCAAATAAGCTGCTGTGTCATGATAGACGGTCGTTGCGGCGACAGTTTCTGCGCAGGCTATAAATTCAGCCTCAAGCGTTTGTAGATAAGGCTCAACCCATGGCGCTTCTTTGCGGGTTTGGCCATTGCCATATTTGTCGCGCGGTTCGCCATTGGTTTTGACAAATAGTTTCTTGAGCGCCGTCCAGGCGTCCTTCGTTCTTATCGCCGCGAGAAAACCGCCCAATGGTTTTGCGCAATGGTTTCTCGCATTGCCGCCGCCTTCGTCCAGGGCTTGGCGTGCTTCTTCAAGCTTGTCCCTGTCTAGCGTGGCGACGAGCTCCTGTTGCAACTGTTCATCGGTTCTTGAAGCATCGGCGCCGAGTTTTCTGGCGAGGTCCGACAAATACGCCTGCTGATCCTCGGGACCTTCCCCGGTATCATGCGTCATCTTCCGCGCATGAGCTGTGTCCAAAAGAAGGGCGCGTAAGTCTCTCTCGTTTTTCAGCGCGGAAAGACGGGTAAAAGCATCCGCAAGCGCAGCGTTCTGGCGCGCGGACACAGCAACGTCGTTGAGCGCTTCCTCGGCAAGCGTCTCGGTTTCCTTATCGTCGATGACGTGAAAGCCGGGGGCGACGCCTGCCTCCAGGGGAAATCGTCTGAGAACGCCTTCGCAAAAGGAATGGATGGTCTGGATTTTTAGCCCGCCCGGGGTTTCAAGAGCGCGGGCGAACAGCCGCCGAACTTTGGCCAGATCCCCCTTATGGGTTTCGCCGATCAGCTTGGCTAGCTTCGGCGCCAATGCTGCGTCATCGAGCAGCGACCATGCGCCGAGTTGATTGAAGAGGCGTTCGGCCATTTCCGCTGCGGCCGCCTTGGTGAAGGTAATGCATAGGATGCGTTCAGGCTTGACGCCGTCGAGCAGGAGGCGCGCCACGCGATCGGTGAGAACGCGCGTTTTGCCGGAGCCCGCATTCGCCAGGACAAACGCCGAGCGCTCTGGGCTTGCGGCGCAGCGCTGGTTGTAAATGGTTTCTTCAAAGGGCGTCATTCGTCCGCCCCCGTTGCTTCCCGTTCGCGGCGGCGCGCCAGATGGTCAAAGTCGCCATATTGATCGAGATATTCAGCGCGCGGTTGCGAAGGATAAGTAGTGTCAGGGTCGTCAAAATGGGCAATCAACGCCCGCAAGCCTTGCTCCACTTCATCAACCAGCGCTTCCGCATCTTTGCCGGCGACTGCGATTGTGTTTTTGGCGCTAGCTCCCCGATTGAGTACGCGAACATATTCCATCACTGCTATGGAGGTCTGATCGACGTCCTCAAATCCTCCTTCCCGAAGGATGAGACCGGTGAGCGGCAATTGTGGGCTGAAGGTTTTTGTCTGCTTTAGGGTGGGCGGCGCTCCTGTTTTATAGTCGACAATGGCGAAGGCGCCGTCATTTTGCCGGTCAATGCGGTCCGCCAACGCCGTCAGGGTGAATGCGCCGCCGGGCGTGTCGATCGTCAACGCGCCGCTCTCTTCCAATAAAATAGGCGCGCCTTCTTTTCGGCGTGTTGCATCCCACTCGGCGAACCATTTCAGCGCCTCATCAATGCGCGTCCACCAGAAGGCTTCATGTTCGGCGCGCCAGCCGTAGTCCTTTGCACGTTCTGAAAAAAGTGTTTTCAGGCGGGCAAGGGGTGCTTCCGCCTTGTCTGTTTGTTGCTTGGCGTATTTCTCAAAGACTTTGTGAAACAGCTGTCCAAATTCTGCAGGACCCAGTTGTTTTCCAGGAGGGTCGAGTTTTTGCAGGTGCAAGATCTTGCTGGCGTAGATCGCGAAGGGATCGCGCATGAGTTTTTCAATGCGGGTCACCGAAAGTTGTCGGGGCCGTGCTTCCACCGGCGGCGTTGGATTCGGCGCCGGGTGCGGCGTTACCGATGAAGGCGTGTCAAGGCGCTCATAAAGACCGGCATATTGACGCGCAGCATCAATGGTTTCGTGCAAGTCAAGACTTTTCAGGATGTTCTTGAGGCGAACGATCCAGCGCGAAGGTTTCGAAGGCGCGCCGCTGACGCGCATGGCGCGCGTCAGCATCACTTCGCCGCGCGCCGCTAGTTGCGTAAAATCGTGAGCGGAAAGACCGATGCGCCGCTCCGGCGACGGTAAACCGATCATTTGCCGCATGGGCCGCGACAGGAACGGGTCAATCGCCGCATCCCGAGGCCACACCCCTTCATTAAGGCCGCCAAGCACGACGACATCCGCCGATTGAAGTCGCGCTTCAAGGGGACCGAGAATTGCGATCCGCGGATGCACGTCGCTCGCCCGCCGCACGACGACGCCGGCGATCAGTTGATCAAAAATGTCGGGATAGTCCGCAAGCTGAGGGGCGTCGATATGGTCTGCGATGTCGAGAATATCAGCGACGAGCACGGCGCCTGCGGCGCCGTCATCGCCGCGCCATAGCCGCTCTTCTCCGTTTTCTGCATCCGACGCTGCAAAAACTTCCGCGATTGCGATATGGGCTTTTAGTCTGTCTGCAAAGGCGGCGTCGTTTGACGGCTGACGCGCGGCGGCTTCGGCGACGATGTCGAGCAAAGGCGCTGCATCTTTTGCGGTGTCGCCCGCCGCGGCGACTTTTTCTT
>JANQOV010000041.1 GCA_028285645.1 Hyphococcus sp. | reverse complement strand
TCAACGAGCACCCTTAAGATTTTGCCCTGCGTTTCGAGCGGCATGTCGCCCACTTCGTCAAGCAACAGCGTGCCGCCATGAGCCCGCTCCATGAGGCCGATCGCTCTCGGGCGGCCATCCTCCCCCTCAACGCCGAATAATTCCTCTTCCATCCGTTCGGGCGCAATGGTCGCGGCGCCGGCGACGACGAAGGGCTGCGCGCTGCGATCCGAGGTTGAATGCAACAGCCTTGCAATCACTTCCTTGCCGGACCCGGGCGGACCGGAAACCAGGACCCGCGACCGCGCCTTGGCGACGCGCTCAATAACGCCTCGCAGCGCTGATATTGTGGCCGAAGACCCAATCAGTCCCCAATCTGGCGTCCGCTCGCGAAGCTCGACATTCTCGCGTTTCAGTCTTGTTGTTTCGAGCGCGCGGTTCACCAGCAACATAAGGCGGTCGGCATTAAACGGCTTTTCAACAAAGTCGTAGGCGCCTTTCTTGATCGCCGCGACAGCAGTTTCGATATTGCCGTGGCCGGAAATGATCACCACCGGCAGATCCGGATGCAGTTTTTTGAGTTCTTCCAGTATCTCAATCCCATCCAGCTCGGAGCCTTGTAGCCAAACATCTAATATCACCAGTGACGGAAGTCGTTCGCGAACAGCAGCGAATGTGGATTTTGAATCTGCCGCCATGCGCGGGCTGAAGCCCTCGTCCTCAAGGATGCCTGAGACAAGTTCCCGAATATCGGCTTCGTCGTCGACGATCAGAATATCAATAGTCATTCACACTTCCATTTCTACGTTACTGTTACTCAGCGGCCGTCGCCTGTGACGCGGCGAGCTTTTGCGCCCCTTCCACAAATCCACCTTCTTCCGCCGGCAATTCGCCGCGACCGCGCGCCACAATCGGCAATCGAATGGTCACGCGTGCGCCGGTTGTTCCCAATCGATGATCATCATCAAATTCGAGAACGCCTTGATGTTCCTCAACTACTTTCTTGACGATGGCGAGGCCTAGCCCTGTGCCCTTTTCGCGGGTCGTCATATAGGGCTCAGCAAGGCGGTCGCGTTCGTCCGTCGGCAGACCGATCCCGTTGTCGATGATGTCGATACAGGCCATGGCGCCGTCTTCGCCGAGCGAGACCTTAATCTTGCCCGGAGGCTCATCATCGCTTTGCGCAATGCGGGCGCCGATAGATTCACCAGCATTCTTGAGGAGATTGGAAAGCGCCTGAACGATGAGCCGGCCGTCGCATTCCGCCAAGATCGGATCATCTGGCAAAGCGACATCGAAGCTTATGTCGTCAAACGCAACCTTTTGCGGAAAGACCGCCGATTTTATCAGCGCCCTGAGGTCCTGGCTCTCGATCACCGGTTTCGGCATGCGTGCGAAGGAAGAGAACTCATCGACCATCCGTCCGATGTCTTTGACCTGACGGATAATCGTATCGGTGCAGCGCTCGAATATTTCCGGGTTTGAGTTGACCTCGTCCTTGTATTTCCGGCGCAGCCGTTCGGCGGATAGCTGGATCGGAGTCAGCGGGTTTTTGATTTCATGGGCGATCCGTCGCGCGACATCGCCCCAGGCTGCGTTGCGCTGCGCGGCAATAAGCTGGGTGATGTCGTCAAAGGTCACGACATAGCGACCTTCGCCTTCAACATCGTCTTTTACAAGACGGACGTTAAGGGTTCGGGCGCGTCCATTTCGCGTCAAGTCGATTTGCGCGCCGACGGCTTGGAACGGCGAGGCCTTGGCCTTTTCAAGCAAGTCGGCCAACTCCGGCATCACTTCAACGATGCGCACGCCAACGAGACGCGCTGCGTCTTCGCCAAGCAGCTTCGACGCAGAGCGATTGGCGATGGTCACGCGGCCGGCGTCTGTAAGGCCGATCACGCCGGCTGACACGCCGGAAAGGACGGCTTCCGTAAAACGCCGCCGGTCATCGAATTGCCTGTTGGTGTCGATCAGATCGTCGCGCTGCGTTTGCAACTGCGCCGTCATGTGATTCATCGACCGCGCCAAAACGCCCAGCTCGCCATCTTCCTTGTGTACCTCAACCCGCGCGCCGAGATCGCCGCTTGAGACCCGTTCCGCCATGCCGACGAGACGGCCAATTGGCTGCACAATGCGTGTCGCCGCCCACAGAGCAAGCCAGATCGCCGCAAACAAAATGATGACCGCAAGAACGATGTACCCGGCAAGAAACACCCTTTCCAGCCTAGAGCGGCCAAGTTCAGCCTCCTGCCAGTCAGCGCGAACCGCCCGCACAGCAAACAGGCGGCTCGTGGTCGTTTCATCGAGCTTTTGATAACCGATCAGATAGCCGCCGCCGTAATATTCAAGACCCAAGACGCCCCTAAACATATCGAGTCGCTGGTCGTCGTTAGCGCCCACGGAAAACACGCCGGACGGTCCGTTCGTAAGCTGCGCCATGGTCTCGGCCGGCGGCAGATTGTACTGACCCGGCTCGACTTCAGCGCGGATGATGATGCGGCCATCGCCGTCCAAGAGATAAATAGCGGACAACCCTCGAACCCGCGCTTGCGTATACAAGTAGCGCCGAAAACTGATGGGCGTTTCTTCGAAGCCGAGATCGGCCTCTTCCTGGCGGCCGATATCAAACGCCGTTTCCCGGATTTGCTGCTCAAGCGCCGCCGCTTTGAGTTCAACAAGGCCGTTGGCCAGGTCACGCGCGGTGTCGTGATAATTGTCAATCCGTTCACTGAAGACATCATTTAAGCTGGCGCGCAAAATCGTAAAGGCAAAGAGGAACGCGATGAACGCCGGCACAACGGCGAGCAGAGAAAACAAGCCGACAAGCTGCAGGTGCGTGCGCGACCCGGCTTGTTGGTGACGGCGATCAGACCAGACGTGATAAAGTCGCGCAGCGATCAACAACGCAAAGCCAGCGGCGATGGCGACATTGCCGACGACCATCGCCATCAAGAAATAGCGATCCACCCGCTCCACGAGCGGCGACATCAAGAACCAAGTCGTAAAGAACGCGACTGCGCCGGCGCCGGTGAGCGCTGCGGCTGCGGTGGCGTTGGAAAGCGCCCATTGCGGCATAATACGGCGCGCAGCGTTGCCCGGCGTCATCCGGTCGCTGTCGTTCGTCGCCTGATTTTCGTTTTCTTCACTCAACGCACGCCGCCTCGAAGGGACCAATCACACTTGTCTCGCTCAGACCCACACAGCCCCCGCAGCCCGCCATGACACAGCCGGCCCGGATCGCTTTTCACCGGCAAAAGCGCTTGCAAACAGCGAACCGACAGGGATGCTGCGTCGATTGTTGCAAGAAATCAACACAAATGTTGCGAAAAAGACGCATATTTTGCGAGGGCTGGATACCAAGCAATCTCGCGCTGATCAGGCGGCAAGGCGCTGCGCCGAGCTCACGTCGCCCTCATAGAGCGCTTCCAAGGTCTTAAGCACGCGATCCGGGGAGGTCAGCGTGCAGATCGAAGCACGCAACGCTCGGCGCGCTGTCGGCGCCAAATCAGCGGGCGCGTGCTCCACATAGGCGGCCAGATGTTTGCGAGCCATGCGCACACCAAGCGGCGCGCCATAATGGGAAATCGTATCCTGATAATGGGTCAGCGCCGCATCCCGTTGCGCTTCAAGGCTCGGCGCTTCCATAGCGCCGCCATTGGCAAGAGCCGCCGCCACAGCACCGGCAAGCCATGGCCGGCCGACGCTTGCGCGACCGATCATCACCGCGTCCGCGCCGGATCGGGCAAGCGCCTTGCGTGCTGTTTCCGCGCACAGAACATCGCCATTAACCATAACCGGGATCGAGACGCACTCTTTGACTGCCCGCACCGCGGCCCAATTCGCCTCGCCCTTATAAAAATCGCAGCGCGTTCGGCCATGCACCGTCACCAGTTGGATGCCGGCATTCTCCGCCCGCTGCGCTAATTCTGGCGCATTAAGGCTCGACCAGTCCCAGCCGAGGCGCATCTTAAGCGTCACCGGCAGATGTGTTGCGCCAACGGTCGCGTCGATCAGCGTTAGCGCATGATCAAGGTCGCGCATCAGCGCCGAACCAGAGGCCGCCCCCGTCACCTGCCGCGACGGACAGCCCATATTGATGTCGATAATGTCAGCGCCTGCTGCTTCAGCGAGCTTTGCGCCCTCAGCCATCCAGCGCGCCTCGCGGCCTGCGAGCTGAATCATAAACGGAAAGATGTCCGCGTCCCCCGCCGCCCGGCGCACCACATCAGGGCGCGCCCGCGCCAATTCTTCGCTCGCCACCATCTCCGAAACAACGAGCCCGGCCCCAAAGCGATGCGCCGCGCGGCGGAACGGCAAGTCGCTCACTCCTGACATCGGCGCCACGGCGACATTGTTTTTAAGCTCTATTCCCGCAATCTTTAGCATCATCTCGCTTTACGCTTGGCGCGCCCGCTGTTTAACCGCTAAACCTTGCCGCCACAAATCTGTTTGCCGCTTTTATGAACGATAACGCTACCATCGCCATCATCGTTGCCGCCGGCAGGGGCGCCCGCGCCGGCGCCGGCGGGCCGAAGCAATATCGCGATCTTGCCGGCAAGGCGGTGATCGCCCACACGGCGGCTGCGTTTCTCGATCACTCACAAATTGACGGCGTGCGGATCATCATCCATCCGGACGATCATCAGGAATATGAAACCGCCATAGCGCCGTTGCTATCGCATGAAAAATTGCTCGCGCCGGTCAATGGCGGCGCCGAGCGGCAGGATTCGGTGCGGTTAGGCCTTCAAAGTCTCGAAGCAAATGCGCCGACGCGCGTACTCATCCATGACGCTGCCCGGCCGTTTGTGGATGCTGAAACCATTTCCCGGGTCATCGGTGCGCTGGCGGACAATGACGGGGCGATCGCCGCCCTCCCCGTCCATGACACTATCAAACGCGGCAATGAAAACGCACAGATCACGGCAACAGTGCCGCGCGAAGCACTCTGGCGGGCGCAAACGCCCCAAGGGTTTCATTTCGATAAAATCCTCAAAGCCCATCACGCCGCTGCCGGACAAACGCTTACCGATGACGCAGCGGTGGCGGAAGCCGCTGGGCTTGCCGTTGCGTTGGTTCCCGGCTCGCCGGACAATATGAAACTAACGCAAGCGGAAGATTTCGGCATGGCGGAAACCCTCCTTGGACGGAAGAGGATGATGATGGAATACCGCACTGGCCACGGCTTTGACGTGCACGCCTTCGAGCCAGGCGACAAAGTCACTTTGTGCGGCGTCGAAATCGCCCATGACCAAAAACTCAAAGGCCACTCCGACGCCGACGTCGGCATGCATGCGCTCACCGACGCCATCCTCGGCGCCATCAGCGAAGGCGATATTGGCGATCACTTCCCGCCTTCTGACCCCAAATGGAAAGGCGCCGCCAGCCGGGTATTCCTGGAGAAAGCGCGCGATCTTGTTGCCGACAAAGGCGGACGCATTACCCATTGCGATGTGACGCTGATTTGCGAAGCGCCGAAGATCGGTCCGCACCGCAAAGCCATGCGTGAAAGCCTTGCACAAATCTTAAACCTGGATGCGGCCCGCATCTCCGTTAAAGCAACGACCACGGAGAAACTGGGCTTTGCTGGCCGCGGCGAAGGCCTTGCGGCGCAAGCGACGGCAACTGTCGCTTTGCCAGCGAACTAAATCGATGAGCGAGCACGATATGACATCATTAGCCGCCGCCGTCATAGAACGGGCGACGGCGAAGAACGTAATGATCGCCACGGCGGAATCCTGCACCGGCGGGCTCATCGCCGGCGCGCTGACCGACATTTCAGGGTCATCCGCGGTCGTCGATCGAGGGTTCGTTACCTATTCCAATGAAGCCAAGAACGAAATGCTAGGCGTGCCCATGGAATTGATTGAGACCCATGGCGCGGTCAGCGAAGAGGTCGCTCAGGCAATGGCCACTGGCGCGTTGGAACGCTCCCGCGCATCGCTTACGGTTTCTGTAACCGGCGTCGCGGGCCCTACCGGCGGCACGAAGGAGAAGCCTGTCGGCCTCGTTTGGTTCGGCATCGCCGGTGCGGGTTTCGAAGCGCGCACAACCAGCCGGCAGTTTAAAAACAAAGGCCGCGATTTTATCCGTGCAGAGACGGTCACAGCGGCGCTCGACCTACTGCTTCAGGCTATCGACCAGCGCAACTGACAGCGCTCGACCAGTTCAAACACCCGACCAACAAAGTTCAACGCTCCCCCCTTCCGGGAGCGCTCGCCATTTCTGGGCAAAAGCGTTAATGCGCATACGCGTGCGCTCAACAAAGTCTTCGGTCAGTTTGGGCGCCGGGATCAATGACTGCCTGCAGGCCGCGGCGACAACGGACAAGAATGTCTCGATATCAGTCGGCGTGCTCCAAAAATCGGCCTCAAAACACTCGACCAGTCGCTCTGACTGCAACAATTGCACGATGTCTTCGTCCGGCTCTGCAGGCCGCGCGACGCTTGGATGCCCGCTCTCTTTCGCAAGCGCTGCAATCGCCTCAGGATGCAGACCTTTTCCAACCAGGCCCCAAAAACCTTCCGCAAGCCCCAGTTCTTCCTCCACAAACAGGTGAACAGCATCGTGCGGAATTGACCCCTTCTTCGGAAAGCGCGTGACGACGCGCGATCCGTCCAGACGGGTGATAGCAATTTGATCGTCCCTTGCGTTTTTCGTGATCTCAATTCGCATCTCCGAAAATCCCATCGATCCGCGCTTGCGCAATCGGATGATAACCCGGCCGAGCGACCTGATAGACGCTTTGACCCCATTCGCCGCGGTCATTGTCCACAAGCGCCTGATAAAGGCGATAAATGAATTTGCCGCGACCGACGCGCTTCAAAAATTCCTCAAGCGGTTCAATAGCTGGCTCATAACCGCCTTTGATCGCCAGCATGTACCAGGCAAAGGCGATCTCTGCATTTTGCGAGTTGCTGAGGTCAAAACGGCCATCGAGCGCCGCCATTTGCTCCGTTCCAAGATCATCCGGCAGCGTATTGATGAAATGCAGCCATTCATGGGTCGTCCAGGCGCCGGTTTCGATCCCTTCGACATCGCCGCCGCCGAGCCACGCCGCCTGCTGCATGGCGACCCGCTCAAAGGCATCTGATTGCGGCGCTTCAATAGTGTCCGGCAGGCCGGGCTCATAGATCCAAGCGTCAATTTCGGCTTTGGTTACCGCGCCAGGATTTTTCGCCCAAAGGTTCTCCGCAAAATAGGCCAGAAAATCTTCCGTCGAGATTGCCTGGAACGCAAAATTGTCGAAATAGTTGCGCAAAAAGTCGTCGAAAACTTCGCGGCCAAAGCGCTCCTCCAAAAACTTCAAAAAGAACATGCCGCCCGCATAAGACACTTGGCTGAAGGGTACGTCAGGATTGGCGATATCCTTGGGCATTTTAAGCGCCGTAAGCTCCGGCCGTTCCGCTTCGCGAACATCGCGTTTTAAGCTCTCAAGATCGAGCGCCCGCTCCATGACAGCGCGATCTTCGCCATAGAGCGCTTCCATGGTGCGATTTTCGACATAGACCGTGAAACCTTCGTTGAGCCAAGCGTCGCGCCAGGTCGCGTTGGTCACAAGATTGCCGGACCAGGAATGGGCAAGCTCGTGCGCCACAACATTGGTCAGGCTCTTATCGCCGGCGACGAGGGTCGGCGTCAGGAAAGAAAGCCGCGGGTTTTCCATACCGCCAAAGGGAAAACTCGGCGGCAGCACAATCATGTCATAGCGGCCCCAGAGGTAAGGCCCGTAAAACTGCTCGATCGCCTCTTCCATCAGCGGCGTGTCTTCAAACTCAGCCGTCGCTGCATCGACGATATAGCTCTCCGCATAAACGCCCATGTGATCGCCGATGGGTCTGAAGTCGAGATCGCCGATCGCAATCGCAAGTAAGTAGGACGGGATGGGTTGCGGCATCCTGAAGGAATAGTCGCCATCCCGCGGACCTTCATCCTGCTCCGCGCTCATTACCGCAACGAGCTCAGGCTGTGTCTTGATCCGCGCCGAATAGGTCAAGCGCACCGCGGGCGTATCCTGCACTGGCGCCATGGAGCGCGCATAGATCGCTTGGTTCTGGCTGAACAGGAACGGGTGTTCGCCGCTTGCGGTTTGTTCAGGGGAAAGCCATTGCAGGCCCCCGGCCCCTGGGCTTGTCTTGTAGTTAATGCGCACACGGTCGGCCTCATCCGGAAAATTGATCGCCAACGATGAGCCGAGCTGCGGATCGTCCGGCGTCAGTTTATAGCCCGTCGTGATCCAAGCATCGTCAACCCGCGCCTCCACCAGATCGATGGTTAGATCATTCGTATCCAGAATAATACGATTAACGCTGTCGGAAAGCCGTTCGAAATCAAGCTCCGCTGTTCCCGCCAATACCTTGGCCTCAAAATCGACCGTAAGATCAAGGTCAACATTGGTGACGCGAATGTCGCGGTAATTTGCGTAGGTAAAAGCGTCACGTTCATTCGGGTCCGCTAGCGCAGCCCACGCCGCTGCGGCCTCCGTTACGACCGAGGCGTCAATTGCCGCGTGTTCTTCACCCGCGCCGTCCTGCGTTGCAGCGGGCGTTTCATTATTTCTGGAGCAAGCGCTGACGGCAAGCGCCAACAGGGAGACGCCGGCGACGGCAATTCTGAGTGACATTGAATTTCCTCTCGACTAAGCCCCCTAAGCCGCGGAACCTAGCGGTGAGACTGCGTTGCCGCAAGGCGGGACCATCGCATCAGGCGATCAATTCAGCGCCAATTTACGCTATCCGCAATGCGTCAATTCATGGCAAGAACGGCGGAAACAGATTCTGGCCGAAATGACGCCGATTAGGGAGACGAACATGGCTTCACCGCAAACGGACGCCGGAGATACGCCGGAAGGCCGTAAATGGTCGTCTCGCACGGCGTTTCTCATCGCCTCCATCGGCGCTGCGGTTGGCCTTGGTAATTTATGGCGCTTTCCGTTTCAGACTGGCCAGAATGGCGGATCAGCGTTTGTGATTGTCTATCTCATTTGCGTTGCAGTGATCGTTTACCCGGTGATGATGGGTGAATTGTCGGTTGGCCGCGTAAAAGGAAAGTCAGCGGTCGGATCAACCAGCGGGCTCGCGGTTGACGCCGGCAAGTCGCCGCTTTGGGGCGTCGTCGGTCTTGTGGGCGTTACCGCAAGTTATCTTGTCTTGACGACTTACAGCGTCATCGCCGGCCGCATCATGGCCTATTCTGTCATGTCATTTAGCGGTGAGTTTGCCGGCGGCGAAAGCGCCTTGCCACTTTACGCCAGTCCGGCCCATGCGCTTGCCTGGCATACGCTGTTCATGGGTGTAACAGTTCTTGTTGTGGCGCGCGGTCTTAACGCCGGCATCGAGCGGGTCACAACCATCCTGATGCCAATCTTTTTTATCATGTTGGTAGGGCTCTGTTTCTACGCCCTCGCCACCGGCGCCGCAGAACAAGCGCTTTCCTATCTCTTCACGCCCCGCTTTTCTGAATTAACACCAGAGATCATGCTCGCCGCACTCGGGCAAGCGTTTTTCTCTGTCGCGGTCGGCGGCGGTGTCATGATCACGTACGGCGCGTTCTTGAGTAAAGACGAAAACCTCGTCACCAATGGCGCAGTGATCGCCGGCGCCGATACGCTTGTGGCGATTGTGGCCGGTCTGATGATTTTTCCTGTCGTCTTCGCCTTCAGCCTTGATCCCGCAGCGGGCATGGGGCTCATCTTCAACGCCATGCCGGCGGCGTTTTCAGGCATGCCCTTTGGGTCGGCGATTGGCGGGTTGTTTTTCTTTTTGTCCTTCATCGCCGCGCTGACATCGTCGATCGCCATGTTGTTGCTCGCTTCCGTTGTCGTTGAAGAACAATTGGGGCTCGGGCGCCGTGCTTCCGTATTTGTGCTTGGCGCGATTGCCTGGACGGTCGGCGCCGCAAGCGTCTTGACGCCGCATTTGGCCGAGCTCATCGACTTCATGGCCGGCAATGTGGCGATGCCGGTGGGCGGGCTTTTGGCGGCGATCTTTGCGGGCTGGGTGGCGCCGCGCGCCGTCATGCGAGGCGAGCTTGCGGGGCTAAGCCCAATGCTCTTTCGCGTCTGGCGGTTTATTGTGCGCTATCTTGCGCCAGTGGGAATTGGCGTGATTTTGGTGATGGGGTTGGTTGGGTAGGCGCCAGGCTTACTCCCTTGCCTCCGTCTCCAGGGCGAGCGCATGGAGCTCACCACCCATGCGGCCTTTTAATGCTCTGTAGACCAACTGATGCTGCGCGACGCGGGTCTTGCCGTTAAACGCCGAGGAGACAATACGGGCGCGGTAGTGGTCGCCGTCGCCGGCAAGGTCCTCGATTTCGATCTCGGCGTCCGGCATCGCTTCCAGAATGAGCTTTTTGATGTCGTCGGCGGCCATGGGCATGTCAGCAGTCTCCTTCGCGATTTCAGCGTTCATGTAATCTGGCAGGGCGGCTTCAAAAATATCAGATAAATCAAGGAGTGATAGCGCATCCTTGTCATCAAGCAGAATGTCCGGCCCGCCAAAGCGCCCGATTTTCGAGGCCTGGACGCCCGCCATGGCGGCTTTGAGGAGCGCCGTGTCCGCAGCAGCGGGCGCCGCCGCCACAAGATAGCGGCCCTGATCCTCGCCAAACCAGAAGGCGGCTTTGCGCGCTTTTACGGGCGTTGCGAGATTAAGTCCCCGGCCCGCGGCAAGCGCCATTTCCGCGGCAGCCACCAGCAGTCCGCCATCAGCGACGTCATGGCAGGCCGTCACCAGCCCCTCATCAATCAGCTTGCGGATGAGTTCGCCGGTTTTTCGCTCTTGCCCCAGATCAACCGGGGGCGGCGCGCCTTCTTTGATGCCGAACAAATCGCGTAAATAAATCGATTGTCCAAGATGACCGCGGGTAATGCCGATCGCCAGCAATTCTTCGCCGGCTTCGGCGCCGCCAAGGCGGGCGGCCTTAGTCGCGTCTTCGATGACGCCAACGCCGCCGATCGCCGGGGTTGGCGGGATCGCCTGTCCGTTGGTCTCATTGTAGAGCGAAACATTGCCGGAGATCACCGGATAGTTAAGCGTTTCACAAGCCTCTGCGACGCCTTCAATGGCGCCGACAAACTGCGCCATGATTTCTGGCCGTTCCGGATTGCCGAAGTTAAGACAATTAGTGACGGCGAGCGGCGCAGCGCCCGTCGCGCAGATATTGCGCCAGGTCTCGGCAACCGCCTGCTTGCCGCCCTCATGCGGGTCAGCCGCCACATAGCGGGGCGTAACGTCGGTGGTCATGGCGAGCGCCCGGCCGGTTCCGTGAATACGCACCAGCGCGGCGTCGCCCCCCGGCGCAATCACGGTGTCGCCCATGACCGTGTGATCATATTGCCGCCATATCCACGCACGCGAACAAAGGTCTGGCGCCGCCATAAGTTTTGATAGCGCGGTGAGCATCGTATCGCCGCCGGGCTCTTCTGCGAGCGACAGCGTTTCTTCGCGACGTTCAACTTCAGCCGTTTCAACCATTTGACTGGAAGCAAGGTTGCGTGCGGCTTCTTCAAAACCTTCAAAAGCCGCCGCGTCGGCCTGATCGGAACGCGCGCGCGCATAAACTCTTGCTTCGCCAGTTGAAGCGCTGACACCAACAGCTTCAGCTGTTCGTTCGCCAACGAGCCGGTCATCGACCAAGGCTTGCGCGATCTGACGCATCTCTTCTTCCGATTTGCCAGGCGCACGCAAAATTGCCTCGGCTTCGTGGTAAGTTATTGTCGGGTCTTCGAGCGGCGCAGGCTTGGATAGCTCAGTATAAGGCCGGTCATAATTCGGCGCGTCGTCAGCCAGCGGCGGCACCGGCATATCCGCGGCGACTTCGCCCTTATGTTTGATGACCAGTCGACCATCGCGGGTCGTCTCGCCAATCACGGCGAAATCGATGTCCCATTTTTCGAAAACAGCGCGGGCCTCCGCTTCCTTGGTCGGATGAATGACCATAAGCATGCGCTCCTGAGACTCAGAGAGCATCATCTCATAGGCGCTCATGCCCTCTTCGCGCTGGGGCACGTGATCGAGATCCAATATGAATCCGCCGCCGCCTTTCGCCGCCATTTCAACGGAAGACGATGTAAGCCCCGCAGCGCCCATATCCTGAATAGCGATGATCGCGTCGGAAGCCATCAATTCAAGACAGGCTTCCAGCAGCAGTTTTTCCGTAAACGGATCACCAACCTGAACGGTCGGACGTTTTTCTTCGGACGCATCATCAAACTCAGCCGACGCCATGGTCGCGCCGTGAATGCCGTCGCGGCCGGTCTTAGAGCCAACATAGACCACCGGGTTGCCGGCACCGCGGGCTGCGGAATAAAAAATCCGGTGCTTTTCAGCGATCCCCACGGTCATAGCGTTGACGAGAATGTTGCCGTCATAGCCTGCATCGAAATTGGTTTCGCCGCCCACTGTCGGCACGCCCATGCAATTGCCGTAGCCGCCAATGCCGGCGACAACACCAGAGACCAGATGCCGGGTTTTCAGGTGCGCCCAGTCGCCGAAACGAAGCGCGTTCAAATTCGCTACCGGCCTTGCGCCCATGGTGAAGACATCACGCATAATGCCGCCGACGCCGGTCGCCGCGCCCTGATAGGGTTCAATGAATGACGGGTGATTGTGGCTTTCCATTTTGAAGATCGCCGCCAACCCCTCGCCGATGTCGATAACGCCGGCGTTCTCGCCGGGCCCCTGGATCACCCAGGGCGCGGTCGTCGGGAACTTCTTCAAATGCCGGCGGGAGGATTTGTATGAACAATGCTCCGACCACATGACGGAGAAAATGCCGAGCTCAAGGAGGTTCGGCTCCCGGCCCATATGGGTTTTGATGCGCTCATACTCTTCGGCGTTAAGGCCGTGTTCAGCGACAATTTCAGGAGTTATTTCAGTCATGCGGCGTTCCAGCAGTAATCATGACCGCACCCTTTAAGCCGGTTGCGAAACCCACGCAATGACGAGCGCGCTTTATCGTTTTGGATAAAGATAATCCCGTGGCAGGCCGAGCCGCTCACAAGCCTGCACCGGCGGGCTCGAAGGCAACAGGATTCTGTCAGCGCGGGCGCCCATGCGCTCGACCAATTGCCGCTCGAATGGGCGCAGACCATAGCGCCAGTCGAGACCAAGGATCTCACGGATCTCATTCGGCACAAGCTCAATGGCGGCGCGGACCAATGTGCGTTGTGCAAGCTGGGCTGGCTGCGGCAAAGCCGGCGCCTTGCGCATGATGTTGCGGAATTCAAAGATGATTTCTGACGGCTCAAAGCACGGCGTCATGGCTTTGAAAAGCGCCTGTTGTTCGGCAACCGATGTCGGCGCACCTTCTGCGCCATAGAGCTTCGCCGTTGTTTGCGCTTCGGCGTAGGCGCGATTGCGATCTTCATCGCTCAAGGGCGCGACGTAAGCGTTATAGGCTTCAAGAAACCCGAAGGACGCCGTCACCTGCACCCATCGCAACAGCTCAGGATCGCTTGCGGAATAGCCTTCGCCAGAAGGCGTTACGCCGGCGACCCGGGCGTGCATGCGATTAACGCTCTCGATCATGCGCGTTGCAATGCTTCTTGCGCCATAGACCGTCACCATGGCGGCCAGACCAGTACGTTTAAGACGCGTGACTGGATCGGTGCGAAATGTTGAATGATCCCACACACCCGACCGCACCCGCGGTTCGGCAAATTCAAGGATCACAGCCGTTACGCCGCCGACAAATAGCGCTACGGGATTCTTGAAGATCCGCCAGGAGACGGAAGTCGGCGCAACCAGCGCTGCCTCGCCTTCGGGTTTTAAAAAATCGACATTGGACAAAACGCTGTCGCGCAGATAATCACGCGCCGCATCATCAAGCCGCGCTTCGATCTGCTGCTTTACGGTCGCTCTTACCCGCGTTTCAAATCCGCCAATTCGCATCGGTCTGACCTGCTGCGCCTCTCTCCACTGCGTCCCAAGCCGTTGCTCATACTTAAGCACAATTCTGGCCAGCTATGGGGCGATTTCACGACGGTGATGCGACGCTGACCTCCCGACAATCGCGTTTGGGTTGCGTTGCACTGACAGGTTTATTCCGAGAAGCGCGCGGACTATCGACGAAAACGCGCCTGAGTTGTCTTACCGGGCGACATTAAAAAACAGAGAGACCGGCGCCTCGTTCAAAGGCGCCGGCCCCGAAGAATAGGAAACGCTGTGTCTAGTCTGCTTTCACGGGCTCTGCATAAACCGCGTGGCTGACGATCATCGCAGGACCTGCGCCGCAGGCGCCAACGCCCGCTGCGGTTCCCCAGACGGTGACATTCTTGCCGAGGAGATCGCCTGAGGGCGGGGCTGCGGCCAGCCGCCAAATGTCATTTGTTGCGGTGCGCATGATAAGGCAACCGTCGCTCACAGCGACAACATCGCCTTGCAGCGCAAAATTGGCGCTCGATAAGTGCGCATTACCAACGCTTTTCACCGTAGCGCCCATAACAGGCGTCACCTGCTTGTTGGTGAAAACCGCAGGCGGCACGCCTTTTTGAGTTCCCTGCAGATCGCTCATCTTAAAGGCGATGGATTGCGCCTTGGCGGACGTTGCGCCGAACAATGTGCAATCAACTTGCCCGGACTTTGTTTCGGCGACTTCAACATAAGTCGCACTTGGGGTTGAGATGATATTTTGCACCTGATGGATTTTGGCGCCTTTTTCATCGCGCAGGGTCGGGCACTCGATCAGCTTGGTGTCAGCGACATAAACCGGGCCCGCATTTGTGCGAATGGAGTTCGTCGCTGCTGCGATGTGGATTTTCGAGCGCTCCTGAAACGTCATCCGGTCGTGGGTTACGTAGTGACCGCCGCTGCGTCCCGAAGAGGCGAGCCAAACCGGCGACTCGCGGCTGACCCGCGCATCCCGAATGCGAACCCGATGGGTTTTCACATCGCTCGGGCGCCACACATCTTCGACTTCGTAGACGCCGCGGATGTCGCTGTCATCGGAGACAGGCGCATCGTAACTGGCGATGAAAGGATGCGCGATGGCTGGCGGATCATAGTTCGTATTAGAGTTATCGGACGTCGGCGCAACGGGCTGAGGTGACGGAGACGCAGCGCCAAGACGGTCACGTTCGTCGGGCACCGCCAAATGCTCGCCCGGACGCACATTGCTCGGATCAACGCCGGGATTGGCCTCGTAAAGCTCCGACAAATTGACGTTGCAGCGCCGGGCGATTTCGACCAGCGTCGTCGGCGAATCGACCGCAACGCTATTGCCGCAGCGATTGGCCGCCGCCGGCGTAACCGCAGCCGCCGCCATAGCGACGCCGCACAGGCCGGATAGTTTCACCATTGTCTTCAGACGCATTCCAAACCCCTCCGCGAAAGATTCTCAGCATGGTTAATAGCACATTTCACTGAGAAATGTCCCTTGCCAATGCGAATTTTTGGCAATGCAGAAGCGTATTGGCAAAATGTCCGTCTTAGGCCGCCAATACCGTTCTTAACCAGTTGTTTTAGTGGAATTTATTCAGATTCGAATGGGCAAATCGGGTTCCGAGAAGGGACGTCCTGTTACCGAACCTCGCCAACGCGTCGTGGCAAGCCAAGCGCGCCGAGCGGACAATCAAGGGCGGCGCGATCCCATCCTCCAAGATTGGCGGCGGCGTCGTAGGTCGATTGCAAAAAAGCCATCAACACAGCTTCCGGATTCGATGACGTCCGAACGACATCGTAAGGCAAAATAAATTCCCCTGCTTCCTCAGACCAAAAAGCATCGGCCGGCTCAATGGGCGCCTTTTCAAACTCGTTCGGCTTTGGATATGCGTAAGAGTAAAACGCTGGCCCGTCGAAAGGCCCGCCGCCAGGCCAAAAACCCGCCGACGACACCTCGTGGCTATAGGCTTCACGCGTAACATCGTCAGGCAATGCAGGAATGCCGCCGGGATGCAGCGGCGCGTCGCGGCCCGAAAAGCGCGTCACCGCAAGATCAAAACTTCCCCAGAACAGATGCGACGGACTGACTTTGCCAAGAAACCCCGTGCGAAATTCTTTAAACACTGCGTCCATCGCGACAAGCGCTTGGTGAAAGCGCGTCACCGCATCCGCGTCGTAGGGACGCTCCGCATGATCTTTCGCAAACGGCACCGGATCTGGAATTTCATTCGGAGTGCCGTGGATGGTCGGGTCGCCGCCGACATCGCGAACAAGCGATCGGAACGCATCGAAAAACGCCGCAACTGAAGACTGCGCGATGGGAAAACTGGCGGACACGCCGTCGCCTGCGGTTGCGACGACCTCGTGATCGATCAGGTCAAACACGATTTCAACGCCGGGTCCGTCAGGTGTTAACCCGCTCGTCAGACCGCGCGGCGTGGCATAAAATGTTGCGTGCCAGGAATGATTGACCCAGGGCGTCTTGGCGAGGCGGTATTTACCGGCGATTTGCGTGTAGAGATGAAGCGCGGCGCAGGTCTCGGCCCAGGGTCTGAAGGGAATATCGGGCCAAGTTGTCATCGTTCGCTCCTATTTGACGCCTTTGAAAACCTCGCCCGCTTTCATGACAAATTCAATGTTTTCCAAAACCGAGATGTCCGCCAAGGGGTCGCCCTCAACTGCAACAATGTCGGCGGCGCAACCGGCCTCTATGCAGCCAAGCTCTCCTTCCTTGCCGAGCGCTTCAGCGGCGAGCGCGGTCGCAGCGTTCAGCGCCTGCATCGGCGTCATGCCAAATTGCACCATCCGTGAGAATTGCTTGGCATTATCCCCATGCGGATAAACGCCGGAATCGGAGCCGAACACCACTTTCACGCCGGCTTCTACCGCTTTGCGAAAATTATCACGTTGGATTTGACCCACTTGGCGCTCTTTTTCGAGCGACTCCGGCAAGACACCGTACTTTTCGCCGCTCGCCAGCGTGAACTCGGTGTTGTAGATGTCCATGGACAAATAAGTCCCCGCGCGCTTCGCCATACGGATCCCTTCATCATCGATATAGCTTGCATGCTCGATCGTATCGATGCCGGCGCGGATCGCGTTTTTGACGCCTTCTGCGCCATGGGCGTGGGCCGCAACTCTGAGACCACGCGCATGCGCCTCGTCGGCAATCGCAGTGAGTTCATCAATCGTCCCTTGGGTTGAGCCCAGTTTCGTTCCTTTGGAAAGAACACCGCCCGTCGAGCAGGTCTTGATGAGGTCAACGCCATATTTGATGTTCTGGCGCACTCTCGCGCGCATTTCGTCAGGACCCGTCGCAACAGCGTGGCCATAGTCTTCATAGTCTGGCGGCAAAAGATTATTGTCAGAGCAATGGCCGCCGATAATCCCGACTGGCGGGCCCGCCACGAACATCCGCGGGCCCTGCACTTCGCCCGCATTGATCGCATCGCGCAAAGCCAAAGATCCGTAACCGCGCGTGCCGACATTGCGCACCGTCGTAAACCCCGCCATCAGCGTTCTTTCGGCGTGCATGACGCCCCAGACCACGCGGCGCTCTTTTGAAAACTGAAGCCCCTGATAGCCCCTTCCCTTGGTCGCGGACCCGAGAAGATGGGTGTGCATGTCGATGAAGCCCGGCAGGATTGTCTTGCCCGCAAGGTCAATCGTCTCGGCGCCCGCAGGGACGGCGAGACTCGCGCGCGTGCCGCGCTGCGTCACTTTCCCGTTCTCAATGAGGAGCGCCGGACCCTCAATCACCCGGCCGGACGCAGGATCGATCAGGCGGTCGGCGGTCAAGTAAGTCGGCGCGGCGAACGCCGGCAGCCCAAAACACATCGCAGCAAGAAACGCGAAAACCCTCATGACAAGCCCCTATCCGCTATCGCGGATATCGTTGCGGCAACCGGCCTATCGCGTCAATGGCTTGTATTTGATGCGCTTCGGCACATCCGCATCGGCACCGAGACGTCGTTTTTTGTCTTCCATATAGTCCTCGAAATTGCCTTCGAACCACTCCACATGGCTGTCGCCTTCAAAGGCGAGAATGTGAGTGGCGATGCGGTCTAGGAACCAGCGATCGTGAGAGATGATAACGGCGCAACCGGCGAAATCTTCAAGGGCGCCTTCGAGTTCGCGGAGCGTGTCCACATCAAGATCGTTGGTGGGTTCGTCAAGCAGCAACAGATTGGCGCCCTCGGTGAGCATCTTGGCGAGCTGCACCCGGTTACGCTCGCCGCCGGAAAGGCTCCCCACTTTTTTCTGCTGGTCACCACCCTTGAAGTTGAACCAACCCACATAGGCGCGGCTTGACACTTCCCGCTTGCCAAGTTGGATGACGTCGAGCCCACCGGAAATTTCCTCCCAGACATTTTTGTTGTCGTCGAGGTCTTCTCTTGTCTGGTCGATATAGCCCATCTTGACCGTATCGCCGATGCGCAGGGTTCCGGCGTCAGGGTCTTCCTGATCCGTCAGCATACGAAACAGCGTGGTCTTGCCGGCGCCGTTGGGGCCAATGACGCCGACGATGCCGCCGGGCGGCAGCTTGAAGGATAAGTCTTCGTAAAGCAGCTTGTCGCCAAAGGCTTTCTTAAGGCCGTCCGCCTCAATGACGACGCCCCCAAGGCGCGGGCCCGGCGGGATCTGGATCTGCGCTGTGTTGATGTCTTCCTTGCCGGCCTTCGCCAGCAATTCTTCATAGGCGCTGATGCGCGCTTTTGATTTCGCCTGACGTGCCTTCGGGCTCGCCCTGATCCACTCAACTTCGCGATTGACGGATTTCTTGCGGTTGGCTTCTTCTCGCGCTTCTTGTTCAAGGCGCTTTTGTTTGGCTTCAAGCCAGGCGGAATAATTGCCTTCGAAGGGAATGCCCTTGGCGCGATCGAGCTCTAAAATCCAGCCCGTTACATTGTCGAGGAAATAGCGGTCGTGGGTGACCAGCACCACGGCGCCCGGATACTCCCGCAAATGATGCTCCAGCCAGGCGACGGATTCGGCATCAAGGTGGTTGGTGGGCTCATCGAGAAGCAAGAGATCAGGCTTCGATAAAAGGAGACGCGCCAGGGCGACCCGG
The DNA here is from genome assembly GCA_028285645.1 of Hyphococcus sp. Lineage (GTDB taxonomy): Bacteria > Pseudomonadota > Alphaproteobacteria > Caulobacterales > Parvularculaceae > Hyphococcus. The sequence continues at coordinate 28,262 of JANQOV010000041.1, read as the reverse complement.
CGCTTTTCGCCGCCGGAGAGTCTGTCCACCGCCCAATCCCCCGGCGGACAGCGCAGCGCCTCCATGGCCATCTCGATTTTCGAATCAATATCCCAGCCATCGATGGCGTCGATCTCCTCCTGGAGCTTCGACATTTTTTCCATCAGTTCGTCGGTGTAGTTTTCGCCGAGCTCCATGGAAACGGCGTTGAAGGCGTCGATCTTCTCCTTAACCTCGCCGACTCCCTCCATGACGTTTTCGAAGACGGTTTTGTCAGGATTAAGCTCCGGCTCCTGGGGCAAAAAGCCGACCTTTGCGCCCTCTGCTGCGTAGGCTTCGCCGCCAAATTCTTTGTCGACGCCGGCCATGATCTTCAAAAGCGTCGATTTACCTGCGCCATTGACCCCGACAATTCCGATCTTGGCGTCGGGAAAAAACTGTAAGTGTATGTCTTCTAATATCTTTTTACCGCCGGTGAATTGCTTGGTCAAACCGGACATGAAATAGATATACTGGTATTTCGCCATTGGGCTCTGGGGCTCCTGAAAAGGGTTGAGGTACGTTGCAAGCGGGGAACAGCCGCGCCTCTTATCGCGCAAATGACCGCATTTCAACGCGTGAATTGTTTCCCTTGCCTCAGCAAGACCCTATATGGAGTGTCAGAACAAGACGATTGTGGGGATAGGGCATCATGTCTGGCTATGTAGAAAAGACGCTGGCGAGCGGCGAAGAGATCGTTCACCGCGCGAATTTCAACTGGACCTATAGTTTCTTTCCAGTGATGTGGTTTGCGATTGGCGCCGGGGCGCTCGCGATGTTCTTCTTCATTCAGTTCGCCGCCGGGGTTCCCTTCGAAGAGCTGCGGGTCGGCTGGTGGTCAGCCGGGATTGCCGGCCTTGCGGGAACGATCATCCTGATCAACCACATTATCATTCTAGTCACCACGGAAATCGTCGTCACAAGCTATCGCTTTGTCTATAAAACCGGACTGCTCGCACGGCACACGCAAGAAGTTAGCCTCAGCAAGATCGAGGAAATCACTCTTGAACAATCCATCTGGGGAAGGTTCCTGGGATACGGCAAGCTCGTCCTGCGTGGCACTGGAGTCGGCGTCATCACATTGCCCGATCTCGATGATCCCATCCGGCTACGGAAGATTATCGAGAACGCCAAATCCGCCCTGCGCGAAACCCAGCGCCGGCGCGTTAATGCAGACGAAGACGATTACTGAGCTTAGATTCCCCAAGGATCATCGGGCGCCAGATTGAAACGGCCCCATCGCGTCTCGCAAAATATCGTGAAAGAGAGCGATGCCGTACTCCTGCGCGCCCAGTAATAACGTTTCGTTGGCGCCGGAAGCCAATCCGATTTGCGCATTCTCGCAGACAAAGAAGTCTTCCGCCTGAAAGACGCCGTTTTCGATAATGTCGAAGGCGCGTTCCCAGTGGCCCTTTTCTTTGTCGGTCTTCGGCTTTTTCGGAATAAGGCAGGTATGCACGACGGTCGTCTCGTCAATCGCCTGCGGATAGAGCCCAAGGTGACTCACATAGTCGGGGTGGATGACAATGATCGTGTTGGGAAAAAGAAAATGCGCGAAGGACGTATGCAGGCGATCGTTCCACTGGTCGGGCGGGGCTTCCAGAATTTCCGCAAAGTCTGCGCGCGCCACGGCGGCGCGCAGATGAACGCCGACGCGATCCATCGCCGCCCGCGCATCCATGAACATCGAACCGACCGTTTTCTGATGCAGCCGCGTAACGTGATAGCCGTCCTGAAAGGCTTCGACGATGAGCTTCCAATTGGCTTTTTTTGTTGTCGTCGTTTGCCGGAAAAAGACTTGTGACTTGATGTCGAAAGCTTCCAGGTCGTCGTTTATCTCTCCAAGAAAGCCGTCCAGATCGATTGACCCATCGTCATCAAGCAGCGCCCAGATAAACCCGTGCCGCACTTCAGCGCGAACCGGCTTTAGACCGCGGCAAGACAGGTCATGGCCCTCGAATGTTTCCGGCAACGGCGCGTTCTTGAGCGAGCCGTCAAGGTCATAGGCCCAATGATGATAGGGGCAGACAAAGCTCGGGCGACGAGCGACGCCTTCTTCCGTTACCAACCGCATGCCGCGATGGCGGCAGACATTATAAAATACGCGGACGACATCATCGTGACCGCGCACAACCAAGAGCGGCTTGCCGAGATGGGCAAACGCAAAGTGATCGCCGGCGCGCTCCAGCATTGAAACATGCCCGATAATGATTGGCGTCTTTGCGAACAGCTCTGCGCGCTCGCGGGCGAACCAGTTTTCATCGAGATAAAAATCGACCGGTATCTCCGAGCGCGGCGGCAATGACGGCTGCGCGTTGGTTTTGGTCTCCTCGCGCAACCGCGCAAAGAGTTTCATATGCGGTTTTAGCGCCGCGGTTTCGCTCATTTGTCGTTCCTCCGCGCTCAAGCAAATGTAGCGCGAAGGATGGCCTCCAGCCCAGCTTTGTCTGCAGTATCAAACATGGCTTTCTTGTCGCTATCGACGTCAAGCACAGCAATCAGCTGGCCAGATTGATCACGTACCGGTACGACAATCTCTGATTCCGACCGGGCGTCGCAGGCGATATGCCCGGGGAAAGCGTGCACATCGTCGACCACTTGCGTCTCGCAGGTCGCCGCCGCAGTTCCGCATACGCCCTTCCCGAACGGTATGCGCAGACAGCCAAGGGTTCCCTGATAGGGGCCGATCACCAATTCGTCGGGCTTTTCAGGATCGACCACGTAAAAGCCGGTCCAGAAATAATGGTCGAAGGCGTGGTGCAGGATATTGGAGACCGTCGCCATGCGCGCGGTCAGATTGGTTTCGCCTTCGATGACGGCGGCGATTTCTTTGGCGACTTCCGTATAGCGTTCTTCTTTTTCCTTTTCGTTCATCTCATGCCCGCTTCTATCGCTTGCGCCAATTCATGGTCCCGCTGCGACCCAATTAAGACGCGGCCGCCATTTTTCAATGCGAGCTGAACGCCTCGGTTGCCGCGCATGTTATACGCCTTGCCTTTTGGGCTGATCCTTAAGCCCCAGCCGCCATAGTCCAGGAGCGGCCGATATTGCGTTGCCTCTACGCCTTCAATTTCATCAAAGCGAATGAGCCGGGAAACAACATAAAGCGTTCTCACGCGCACGCCCTCGCTTGCGACGGTTGTCCGCATCTTAAGCGTCGCGAACAACAGAGTAACAATAAGGACACCCGGCGCGATCGACCAAAACGCAACGCCTTGATCGCCAGTCGGCGCCATTTGAAAGTACATGACGGCAAATACGAGAAACAATATCCCATATGTCAGCTGCATGACCCATGGCTCAAGCGTTTGCTTTTCCTCAAATGCGGTTGAGAATACATCAGAGGCGCTCATGTTTTCAGCACCCGTTTGGTTGACGCCGGAAATTTTTGCAGCAACGCAGCCGGGCGCACCGGGCGTTTTTCGAAATTACCGCCACAATTCGGGCAAACACCTTTCAACACATCTGACACGCATGTCGGGCAAAACGTGCACTCAAAGGTGCAAATGTAAGCGTCAGCTTCCGGCGGCAAGTCCTTGTCGCAATTTTCGCAATTGGGACGAAGTTCAAGCATCGCGTTTAGAGAATTTTCTGGCCGGTCTTCGCCCAGTCCGCAAGAAAAGCGTCGAGGCCTTTATCCGTCAGCGGGTGTTTCACCAGAGACTTAATGACGGACGGCGGAACAGTCGCCACATCAGCGCCGGCGATCGCCGATTCCTTGACATGGTTCGCAGACCGGATCGATGCAGCCAAAATTTCCGTGCGGAAATCGTAATTGTCGTAAATCATCCGGATTTCCCGAATGAGGTCCATGCCGTCAATATTGACGTCATCAAGGCGCCCAATGAACGGCGATATAAACGTCGCGCCAGCTTTGGCGGCAAGCAGCGCCTGATTGGCGGAAAAGCACAACGTGACATTTGTCTTTACGCCGTCGCTGACGAGCGCCTTGCAGGCGATCAGTCCATCTAAGGTTAAGGGCAGTTTTACTGTCACATTGCTCGCTATTTTCGAAAGCGCCGTTCCTTCCTCAATCATCTGCGGCGCTTCCAGCGCGGTGACCTCTGCGCTCACCGGTCCCGACACCAGAGCGCAGATTTCCGCAACGACTTCGCGAAAGTCGCGCCCTGACTTCATGACAAGGCTGGGATTGGTGGTGACGCCGTCCACCAGCCCCGTGGGAACCAGCTCGCGGATTTCATCAACATCTGCGGTGTCTACAAAGAACTTCATGGCCTTGCCTTTCGCCTTAAAAAGAGAGCGCCGCAGGGCCCTACCCGCCTTGCGCCACGGCTTCGAGATAGCCCGGTGCGCTAGACCAAGGCAACGGCGAAGTTGGGCTGCGGCGCGCCGACAAGCGCTAAACATCATGCAATCGAGATTGCGTCGCATATGGGCTTGTTTTCGGGCTCAGAGATTGAGATATGACCAGTAACGATAGCGCATGCGCCCGTCGAAAATCGCCGAGTACATGCTTGTTTTCGCTGGCGGTTTTGCCATGTTAGAAAATGCAAAAAACGGGTGGGCCCTTCCCCATGGCTAAAATCACGCCTGACAACAAATCAGTGGTGGTTCGCTTTGCCGGCGACTCTGGCGACGGCGTGCAGCTTCTGGGCAGCCAGTTTGCTGAGTCAACGGCGCTTGCGGGGTCGGACTTTGCGACCTTCCCGGATTTTCCCGCCGAGATCAGGGCGCCGGTAGGCACAACCTTTGGCGTCTCGGCGTTCCAGATCAATCTCGGCGCGCGGCGCATTTCAACCGCAGGCGACCAGCCTGATGTTTTAGTGGCGCTCAATCCGGCAGCACTCAAGGTGAACTTGCCCGCTCTTCCAAAAGGCGCGCTGATTATTCTGAATACGGACGCATTTAATGCCCGTAATTTTTCAAAAGCGAATATCGAAACCGACCCCCGTGAGACCGGCGAACTTAAAGATTACCAGGTCGTCGAGATTGCAATCTCAACGCAGACCCTTGAAGCGGTAAAACCTGTCGGCCTTTCCAAGAGCGACGCTGAGCAATGCAAAAACTTTTGGGCGCTGGGCGCCGTCCTTTGGATGTTCGGGCGGGATCGCGGACCAATCAAGGACTGGGCGACAAAAAAGTTCGCCAAAAAGGCTCCAGAGATTTTGGCTGGTAACTTAGCAGCGCTCGACGCCGGGCACGCCTTTGCGGAAACTGCCGAACTTTCCGCTGAGATTCCGCAATTCGAGATTGGACCTGCGCCCATGGAAGCGGGCGAATACCGCTCCATTACCGGCGCGGAAGCATTGTCGCTCGGCCTTGCCGCAGCGGGCGAACTTGCCGACCGCGAAGTTATCTTTTGCGGCTACCCGATTACGCCTGCGTCATCGATCCTGCATCACCTGTCGCGCATGGGTGACCTAGGCGTCGCCACCTTCCAGGCTGAAGATGAAATCGCTGCCTGCTGCGCCGCCATTGGCGCTTCTTATGGCGGCAAGATCGGTGTTACCTCGTCTTCCGGCCCAGGTATTGCTCTCAAGACGGAAGCGATTGGACTTGCAACGGCGGTGGAACTACCGCTCGTCATCATCAACTCCCAGCGCGGCGGGCCTTCAACCGGCCTTCCCACCAAAACCGAACAATCAGACCTTTATCAGGCTGTCTATGGCCGCAACGCCGATACGCCCTTGCCCGTCATTGCAGCCGCCGGCCCCGGCGATTGCTTTGACGCAGCCATCGAAGCAACACGCATTGCGTTGCGGCACATGACGCCGGTTTTTCTGTTGACCGATGGTTACATCGCCAACGCCGCCGGCCCGTGGGAATTGCCGGACATGGATGACTTCGAACCCATCCTGCATGGAACACCGCCAACGCCGAAGGGCGACCCAACGGAGTTAAAACGCGCCATTTGGAACCGCGATCCGTCGAGCCTCGGCCGGCCGTGGATTGCGCCGGGCATGGAAGGTCTTGCGCATCGCATTGGCGGTCTCGAAAAAGACATCGCCACCGGCGACATTTCTTATGACGCTGACAACCATCAGGCGATGAGTGAGTTGCGCGCAAACAAAGTTGAGGCAGTCGCTGAATTCATTCCCGATCAAATCGTCGAACAAGGCCCGACCAAAGGACCGCTTGCGGTCGTCGGCTGGGGATCGACCCACGGCGCAATTCACCGCGCTGTCTTCGTCGCCCGCGAACAAGGATATGATGTCGCGCAAATTCATTTGCGCTATCTCAATCCCCTGCCGAAAAACCTTAAACGCCTGCTCGCCGGTTACGACAAAATCATCCTGCCGGAAATGAATATGGGGCAATGCGCAACGCTTCTGCGCGACAAGCTTGGCCTTGACGTTATTTCCCTGACCAAAGTGTCGGGACAGCCTTTCAAGATTTCCGAACTCGAAGACACCATCAAAGAGCACGCGCCGGCCACCTTGAAGAAAGCAGCCGAGTGATGGTCTCGTTCAGGATATTTGCTTCGGCGACAATCCTCGCGGTCGCAGCGCCAGCGGGATCGGCGCTGGCGCAGACCTGCCTTGACCAGAACTTCTCCGACGACACTGAGTTTTCCATCTATTCGAACGATCAAGCGCGCTATCCAAGCTTTCTCTTTCGCGACCGGGATAGCACCGGCGACGAAAACGCCATCTACTGGACGAGCGATGTTGAACAACTGATCGACGAGATGCGCGCGAGCACATCTGACTGGCGTGAGACTGATGATGGCTGGTCCAATGGCGCCATCGCTTTGGAGTTTGTCGATGGCGGCAGTCAGTGCAACGCCGCCATTGACGGCCTTGAACTCTACGCTGCTGCTGATGCCGGCGGCGGCATGTATGTGCGCACCCTCGGGCGATCCGAACGTAACGGCATCCTTGATCGCCTCACAGAAATATCACGGCTGATGATCCAATGAACGCTCCCCTCACCGCTAAAGACTTTGCAACCGATCAGGAAGTGCGCTGGTGCCCCGGCTGCGGCGACTATGCGATCCTCAAATGCGTGCAGAAAACGCTCGCTGATGTGGGCGCAGTTCCCGACAACACTGTCTTTGTGTCGGGCATCGGTTGTTCCTCGCGCTTTCCCTATTACATGAACACCTATGGGTTCCACACGATCCATGGGCGCGCGCCCGCCTTTGCGACGGGGCTGAAGCTCGCCAACCCTGAGCTTGATGTGTGGCTGGTGACCGGCGACGGCGACGGGCTTTCCATTGGCGGCAATCATCTGCTGCATGTGCTGCGCCGGAACCTCAATCTCCAGATCATGTTGTTCAACAACGAGATCTACGGTCTCACTAAAGGACAATATTCGCCCACCAGCCGCGCCGGCACGCGCTCGCCGTCAACGCCTGCGGGTTCCATCGACGCACCCTTGAACCCTTGTAGCTTTGCATTGGGCGCCAATGCGCGTTTCATCGCCCGCGGCATCGACACTGACGCCAGAAACCTGTCGCCGGTTTTGAAAGCAGCGCGGGAGTTTAAAGGCGCGGCCTTTGTCGAAATCTTCCAGAACTGCATTGTCTACAACAAGGACATATTTGAAGACTTTGTCGCCAAGAAGACCGCCAAGGAAACGCAAATCCATGTTGAGCACGGCAAGCCTTTATTGTTCGCTGACGGAACAAATGGCCTGAAACTCAATCCGCAAACTTTAGCGCTGGAAGTTGTGGTTGTGGGGGACGGAGGCGTTCCGGAAGCGGAAGTCCTGGTTCATGACGAAACCAACCGCTCGATCGCGCAAATGCTGATCAACCTGCCTACTGAGGGCTATCCGATGCCGCTTGGGGTTATCTATCGCGATCCCTCCGACCCCGCCTTTGACGACGCCTTCTGGGCGGCGCAGACGACTAAGGGCAAACGTACGGCAAAAGTGGCGGACGCGCTTCGCAAGGCAAGTGTTTGGAAGAAGGCTTAGGTGATCGCCGGCGTTACCCAACAACCCGCGTATAAATCACCAGCGCCGCAAAGCCGAAAATCAGCACGATAAAAAACCCGCCGCTGATCCAAAGCGGCGCGCGCGCCGCAAGCCGCGCCAGCCCTTCTGCCCTCGCCCATCGCCCGCACATGGACGCTGCAACAGCGGCGGCAAGCGCATAAGCCTGCCAGGTTAAAAACGCGCTGATGCGGTTAAAGCCCCGGGTAAAGCCGCTGTCTGTCGGCTCCAAAGTTTGAAAAGCAATGAACCCCTGAACAGCGAGCGCGGCCCAGAGCAATAGAAAGACCCAGATCAAAAGACTTGGCACCACGCGCATGGGCTCAATCCCCCTGCCAATACCCCGAATAGTCCGTTCCCGTCCAATAGATGAGCGCGCTTGAAGCGCCTTCCTTGCCGATCGAAATGGCGTCACCAGAGAGTTGCGGCGGCGCTCCCTCGCCTGCGCCTTGCCCGACCGGGCCCTTCGCGTGCAACCCCCACCAATCGATGCTGTCGAAATAGCCTGGGACAAGATGCTTGCCCATCTTGCCTGACATGCCAAGCACCTTCAGCCAGGTTCCCGCTCGGCAGATTGCGACGCCGCGCTTGTCGTCAGCTTTTCGGACGATCGGTGTTGCATTGTCGAACGATCCGTCGCCGTCAAAATCACCGCTGAGTTCAACGGGCGTCAGGAATGGCGAGATTTCATAAGCCTCAAGATCAAGACCGCATGAGCCCATTTGCTCCAATAGTTCCGGCGAAACAGTGCGCGCCTCGGCAAGCGCAGCCGCCGCTGCCAGTTCTTTGTTCTTTTCACGCTCGGTTTTCGGCCAGGTCATGCAAACGCTGAACTTCAGGTAGTTCATTCGCGCCTTTTTTCCCGGCTCAAGATCAGCAAGCCCCATGTCTTTGATCGTAAGCGCCCCGCGTCCGGGCTGGTTTTCAGCATCAACCCCTTGCGGTCCTGAAGGCTTAAATCCTCCGGTGCCTGACAATGCCGGATCAAACCCAAACAGGCGAAGCTTTTGCGGCGCGTTGACCTCGCCATTGTTCATGCCGGTGTTGTCCGCATTGCGGAAATGCCAACCGTAAAGCTCCCGCGGATTCGGCGCGCCGCGCAAGGGCGGCGTCATCTGCGTCAGATCAAGACCATCTTCATCGAAAAGCTGAATGTTCCAGCCATAAGGCGCACGTGTCAGAGCGAACGTCCAGCGCGGCCCTTCCAGCACTTCACGGAAGTCTCTGTCGCCAGCGACTTCCCGGGAAAGATAGACGGCGCTGCGCTCATCAGTCGGCGCGCATTCCTGCGCAAGAGCGCTCGTTCCCGAAAACAATCCGCCAATGAAAACTGCAAACTTGAATGCCAATCGCATAAGCGTCTCACCCCTGACCTATCCTTTTAGCGCAGCCTCCGTTGCTTCTGCAAAAATGTCGAGGCCTTCGCTGAGCAATTCGTCGGAGATCACCAGCGGCACCAGGGAACGTAGGCACTGGGCGTACGCGCCCGCCGTTGTCATGATAAGACCGCGTGAACGCGCCTCTATCAGAATCTTGCCGGCGATATCGCCGTTCGGCTGTTTGGAATCGCCGTCTTTCACAAACTCAACAGCGCACATGCCGCCGACCCGGCGGACATCGCCCATGACGCCTTTGGCGACGCCTTGTTGCAATTCCTTCCAGCGCTTTTCTGTTGCCGCGCCGATCTCCTCAGCGCGGGCAAGCAGTCCCTCTTCTTCGATGATGTTGAAGACTGCGAGCGCAGCGGCGCAGGCGACCGGATTGCCGCCATAGGTCGAGCCCATGGAACCGGCAAGCACTTTGTCCATTAGTTCCGCCTTGCCGGTAAGCGCCGAAAGCGGCAGTCCCGCAGCAATCGATTTCGCAACACAGATGAAATCAGGCTCAACGCCGGCTTTCTCAAACGCGAAATATTTGCCCGTGCGGCCCATGCCGGACTGGATTTCGTCAGCGATGAGGAAAATTCCGTGTTCGTCGCATTTGGCGCGCAAGGCCTTCAGGAACTCCGATGGCGCAGGATTGAATCCGCCCTCGCCTTGTACCGGTTCGATGATCATCGCCGCCACTTCGTTAGCGTTGATGGTTGTTTTGAAGAGATGGTCAACGCTGGCGAGCGCGTCTTCGACCGGTACGCCATGATACGCGTCAGGATATTCCGCATGAAACACCGCCGGCACATAAGGTCCGAAGCCCACCTTGTAAGGCTTTGACTTACCGGTGAGCGTTGTCGCCAAAAGCGTTCGCCCGTGAAAGGCGCCCGCGAAAGCGATGACGCCCGGGCGCCCGCTGATCTGGCGCGCGAACTTCACCGAGTTTTCGACTGCCTCGGCGCCGGAGTTAAAGAGCGCGGTCTTTTTGGGCGTCGAGCCCGGCGTGACGCGATTGAGTTTCTCGCAGACTTCAACATAGCTTTCATATTGAGCAATGCCGAAAGCCGTGTGAATAAAGTCCTCGGACTGCTTCTTGATTGCCTCAACAACTTTCGGATGCGCATGGCCCACATTCAAAACGCCAATGCCGCCGATAAAGTCGATATAGCGCTTGCCGTCGACGTCCCAGAGTTCGGCGCCCTTGGCTTTGGCGGCGTAAATCCCCGACTTTGACGGCAGGCCGACGGGACACGCCTCATCGCGGCGGGCCTTTAGGCTCTCATTGGTGGCGAAGGTGTTTTTTCCGTGATCCATTGGACGCTCCGACTGACAGATAGGTTCAGGGCCGCTCTAGCATGATAGGCTTTAAAGTACAGAGCCGGTTAGGAATCAGTTGGCGCGGGTTTGCCGAGCATCCAGACATAAGCGGTTCCCGCAATCGCATCGAACACGACACAAGCGTAAGCGTACCAATGAGGAATGACGCCGCCATCCATGGTAAGATGAATGAGATCAACGCCGCCATGGGCGAGGATGAGCGCTCCAAGCAGCCAGGGCCGGTCTGTCGCCAGAACCCCAAGACCGCCGGTTAGGAAGGCAAGCGCGATCAGCGATTGGAACAGTAGAGACGACCAGTCCGACCGGGTGATGATCTCTGCAGCGTCAAGGGCGGCGAGAGAAAAGCCGATATAGATGCCTACCATCATCACCAGCTGCGCATAAACAAATGCCGGCCGGCGCTCTGGCGACAAGACCGCCGTCACGCCAATAGCCGCAAACGCAAGCACAACAGTTGCGCCAATAAGAATTGGATCAAGCCCCGTCATCGAGCGGACATTACGCCAAAGAGGTTAATACGCCTAACCGCCTCGTGACCGCGACCGTGAGGGACAAAAAAAAGCCCGGCGTCTGGGAAGCCCAGAAGCGCCGGACAGTTGGAGGGACTGGTTATTAGGCGGTCTCGTCGAATAGCTGGCCTTGCAGCGCATCTTGAACGAGGCTGGCGTCGGCGCCGTTCTCTTCGAGGAACCTGGCGAACTGCACCGGCGGCCATTCTTTGATGACTTCGCCGGAATCCACATCGATGGCGCGGTAGACATAAGTGTCCGCGGCATCACTGCGTGCGATTGACAGTCTGGTGTTGGCGCCGACAGCGCGCTCGACAATCGCCCGGGTCATTTCGCGTTGCTCAGCGCGGCGTTCCTGCGCAGCCTCAGCCGTTCGCAGCGCGGTAGCAGACGCTCGCCGCCTTGCATCAGCGAGCGCTGCAGACCGTTGCGCCGGTTCGACCGCGCCCACACGATCGCCCGATTGTCCAATCGTCGGATCCATCCAAACCTCCCCGCCGCTGGCATGCCCTCAAGAAGCGAGCCGGCGTCGTTGAGCAATCCTTACGCGAAGAGCGCAAGAATTGAGTTTGGCGCTGCGTTGGCGATCGACAGGGTTTGGATCGCCAGTTGCTGCTGCACTTGCAACGCTTGGAGCCGCGAGCTTTCTCGCGGCAGATCGGCGTCGACCAGGTTTCCGATCGACACTTCCAGCGCGTCTGAAACGCGCGTCAGAATATTTTCTTGCAGGTTTAGCGAATTCGATCCCGATCCAAGCGAGCCGAGTGCGGTCGAAACGGCAGCGATCGACGCTTCAATGTCGAGCAACTCCTGCTGGGCGCCGCCCACTGTGGCGAGGTCAGAACCATCTGCGCTGACATTCACATTGCCGCCGCCGATGGAAAGGTCCTGCGCTGTAACCGTAATGGTCGAACCGCCGTCAGCGCTGGCGACAACCACGAGATTGGCGCCGCCATTGGCGATCAGATTACGGCCGCCGAGGTCAGCCGTATCCACAAGTCGTGTGATTTGATCAGCAAGATCAGCATATTGGTTTTGGATAAGCGTGCGGTTAGCGGCGCTCAAGGACGGGTCAGCCGCCTGGCTCGCCAGGGCGCGCATTTCAACCAGCACGTCCGAAATGGATTCACCGGCAGCGAGCGCAACATCGACGGTCGAGATCCCGATGCGAAGGCCTTGCTGTACGCTCTCTATAGAGCCGAGCTCGGCACGCTGCTGTTGCGCGAGCGAGAAAAGCGTTGGGTTATCTTTGGCGCTTGAAACTTCAAGGCCGGTTGAAACACGGCGTTGCGTTTCCTCAAGCTGCGCATTGATGCGGGTAAGGTTTTGCAGCGCAATCAAGGCGCCTGGATTTGTGTTGACGTTGTTCGTCATAACGATGTTCCCTTTCTTGGGTGGACGGCAATTTCTTTTGCCCGTCTTCCGCGTTCTTCACGAAAGTCATGGGATATCGAGCAAGTTCCTTGCCTGTTCAGACTTTGGTAAGATGCGTTAAATCGCGCGCCAAAACCCCGCAAAAAGAAACAAGCTGGCAAGTAAGCATAACAAACCGTAAACGGATTATTTTGGCGCCGGCGTCAAAATTGCCCGGCAAAATTTGCCGGTCCCGGCACTTTTTGCCGGGTTTTAAGCCGGCGCTTTTCCGCTCAGTCCGTCCATCATCATGCGGTTTATTTCGATGAGCGGCTCAACCTCTTCGGTCTTACGCATGACGGCTGTGGAATGTGCGTTCACCCAGCGCGAGAGGCTGATGATCTGCGCCCGCAAGGTTTCTGGGAGTTGATTGTCGGTGCTTGCGCAATCGCTCGCGAGCGCCCCCCAGAGCTGTCGGTTAAAATGCAGGGCGGCGACCAGCCCCTTCAAATCTTCGTGCCCCGCTTTGGCGGCTTCAATCAGCCCGCGGGTTGCATGGGAGAAGGCGAGATATTCTGCATCGCGGGGGCTGGCGATTTTGGCTTGTGTCTTTTGATAGGCGCTATGCGACATGGGACAGCCTCGTTTTTTCAAACGCAATCAGCGCCCGGCAAACGCCGAGCGCTTTGTAGTAATTTTGGTTGGCGACATGGGCGGCAAGTTCTGCGCATTTAGAAAGCGCGTCAGGATTGCTCACCGCACCGGCGAATTCCTTGATGCGCTGCTCATATTCGCCGGTCATCTCTTCGATGGTCGATGGGTCGAGATACATCATCATGATCGGGAAATAAATGCGGCGCGCCGGCGTGACCGCTTCAGCGGGCTGCATGATGTCGCCCTCGCGCAGGATGCGCGCATGGTTTTCAACGGTGATGTCAGAGCGGCGATCGCCATTGACAATCACCGCACCATTAATCGCCACCCGCTCGCCAGGCTTCAAAGTAAGATTTAGCGCCATTGCAAGTTCCCTCGCCCCAGCGTAAACCGGCCAAAGTTAAGGAAGCTTTTGCGTTAACAAATTGCTAGGCCGAAAACTTCCAGGAAAGCACCAGCTCCCGCGAGTTAAGGACCCATTGACCCAGCCAGACATTCTCATCATCGGCGCCGGCCATAACGGCCTTGTCTGCGCGGCGTATCTCGCCGAGGCGGGGCTAAAGGTGCGCATGGTCGAGCGGCGCAGCGTTGTCGGCGGCGCGGCGGTGACGGAAGAATTTCATCCGGGCTTTCGCAACTCCATCGCCGCATACACTGTCAGCCTCCTTAATCCGCGGGTCATCAAGGACCTCGACCTTTACGCTCACGGGCTGAAAATCATCGAGCGCGACATTTCAAATTTCTATCCGCTGGGGACCGGCGAAGGCGAATATTTGAAACTGCCTTTCGAGACGGAACGGGCGCAGGAAGAACTGGCTCGGTTTTCAAAGAAAGACGCTGAAGCCCTGCCCCGCTACTACGATGCGCTGGAACGGGCCGCCGATGTCATTCGCGAGTTGGTTTTGGAAACACCGCCCAACGCTGGCGGCGGTCATATCGATCTTTGGCGGCTGGCGAAGACGGGCTTCCGGTTTCGCGGGCTCAGCGTTTCTGAGCAACAATTGCTGCTCGACTTGTTTACAAAGTCTGCTGCGGAGTTCTTAAGTCAGTGGTTCGAACATCCGACCATTATCGCAGCCTACGCCTTTGACGGCATTGTCGGCGCCTACGCCTCGCCCCATACGCCGGGTACAGCTTATGTGCTCTTGCATCACGCCTTTGGCGAAGTGAACGGCAAAAAGGGCCGATGGGGTCACGCCATCGGCGGCATGGGCGCCATCACCGGCGCCATGGAGAAAGTCGCAAAAGCGCGCGGCGTTACAATCGAGACTGACGCACCGGTCAAAAGGCTGCTCATCGGAGCCGACCGAGCTGTCGGCGTCGAACTCGAAAATGGAAAGAAAATTCGCGCCGGCGCCGTCGCCGCTAACGTGACGCCGAAACTGCTCTTTACAAAGATGGTGGAGCGCAGCGCGATGCCGCCAGAATTTGCCGACCGCATGGAGAGCTTTGCTTGCGGCTCCGGTACGTTCCGCATGAATGTAGCGTTATCAGAATTGCCGGATTTCTCCTGTTTGCCGGGCAAAGACCCCGCGGAACATCACCGGTCCGGCATCATCATTGGTCCGACTGTTGATTATCTCGACAAGGCATTTCTTGATGCGCGGCAATTCGGCTGGTCGCGGGAGCCGATTGTCGAGATTTTGCTGCCTTCAACCATGGACGATAGCTTAGCGCCTGAAGGGGCTCACGTTGCGAGCCTTTTTTGCCAGCAGTTCTCGCCGGAGCTGCCCGACGGACGGTCATGGGACAATGCGCGCAAGCAAGCCGCCGACCTCATCATCGACACGGTCACGAAATATGCGCCGAATTTCAAACAAAGCGTGCTTGGCAGGCAGATATTCTCGCCGCTCGATCTTGAGCGCACGCTTGGTCTAACGGGCGGCGATATCTTCCACGGGCGGTTATCGCTCGATCAGATGTTCTCGTCGCGACCAGCGCTCGGTTCGGCAAACTACCGAACGCCGATCAACGGGCTCTATATCTGCGGGTCCGGAGCGCATCCCGGCGGCGGCGTTACCGGCGCGCCGGGCCACAATGCGGCGCGGGAAATCATCGCCGACATGAAATAGGAACGAAGCGCGGTGCCGTATTGCTTTGCCCGCGGCACCCCACGCCTTATTTTTTCTTCTCTTTCACAAGGTTTGGCGGGCGCGTGCGCTGCGCCTCGGAAAACAACGAATACGTTTTATTCACGTAGTTCGAGACATCGAGAATATTGGTGATGAATTTATCGAGTTCCGGCGTCATCTCTTGTTCAACAAGGCGCACATGCGCCGCCGGGTTTTCTGTTTCGAAGCGGATATAAAACCAGGGTTCACCGCGCTTCAGCACCAGGGGCTGCGAAATATCGTGCCATTCAAAACCCCAGCTCAAGGGACGCGGCCAGATATGCACCGGGAACCGACCGCCAGTTTGCAATCCCGGTCTTGGCGTCTTGAAATAGTGAAGAAAGGGAGGCGTCTGCACGAGATAGCAAGGGTCGTCCGCCACGAAGACATAAGGCGCAATCATCTGGATGACGGGCCGGTTTGGATCGCGCCATTCTGACGGCGGATGCAATATTAAAAGATCCCCAAGGGCGCCCCCGCGAACGCCCGATTGCTCCTTGTTCGCATCGATTAGTTTCAATTGACCGTCTGCTTGCTTCTCAAACTGCAACGTCAAATCAATTGGGCACGGCACAACAAAATGCCGACGATCATAGTCAACGGCGGCGGGACAATATTGAACCGATTTCGAAGACTGCGCTTTTCGTTCGTCCCGCGTGAACGGCGTCGGCGGCTGCCATATGACCGATGCTTTTTTTGATCTTACTGTCCATCCTACGGTGATCGTGCGTTTTTTGCCGCGTTGATTTGCGGCCGCGTCCGCGTCTCGTTCCTCGGAAAAATATTCATCCCAGACCATCTGGCCAACCTCGCTTGCTACCGCCCAGCAACGCAACGCCTAGGCGCAGATGAAAAGTCAAACCAGTTTTCGGGCGTCAAAGCAAATATCGGAAAACTTGCGACAAAAGTTAACGCGAACCTATCGCCCTGGAATTACTCACCCGGCGGCAAATCCTCGCAATGCCAGCAGGTTTCCATGAATCCCGAACCGATCGGACTGCCCGGCGGAATGTCAGGCGGCGAAACCTTGGGGCTGACGGATGTCGCCGGCCGCGCCAGATGCGCCTCGATGCGTGCTGATAGCCAAGCATTGTGATCGCGCGCTTCTGCATTGGCCCCGAAAATTGACGGCGATAGACGGTTGGCAACGGCGCGCAGCTTTGCGTCGGCAAGCGATCGCACCGCCGGCGTCGCCGCCTCATCCATTGAAAGTGCAATCAACTGCGAAACGAATCGGGTCTGTAACCGGCGCGCAATGGCGCGTCGCTGCGCTTCGTCTTGAGCAGTGAACACACGCGTCTCGATCGCTGTAAGGACGTCGTCAAAGCCAAAGGCGTTGGGCGAGCGCCGCTCATATTCAACAAGGCGCGCTGCGCGGTCACGGTGCATGAGCGCACCCATACTGATTTTTGCAGAAGCGTCCGCCGCTGACAAAAGATCGAACAAGGGCCCCGTCTTGCTGGCGAACTCTTCAGCGCCGCCGGGCAATCCGCCAAACCCGCCGGGCGACGGGGTCAGCCGATTAAGCAAAGGCGTCGGCAGATCAAGTGTTGCCGGATCAAGCGTTGCTACGATTGATGCGAGCGCCCGCCTTTGAACGTCATTCGCCACGGGCGCGCCGGGCGCCGAGCCATCGCCTTTAACGCCGTAATTGAATTCAAAACCGCCGATGAGCTTCGCCGCGGCTGCGACCTGATAGCGATGATAAAGATAGATCGGTACGATAACCTGACGCAGCGCCGCATAGGGCCGGCCGTCGGCAATGGTATCAGCACTAAAATTATCGAGCGCAATGCGGCGCACGCGCATGGCTTCCTCAAGAGCCGCGACCGCATCGCCGCCATTGTCCCAGACGGACCCATATGGGTGCGCCGTCCCGACGGAGCGGCCTTCGCTATCCGCCACATACCGCAATCCATCGCGATAGCCTTCGCGCAAAATACGGTCGAGTTCAGCCGCTTCGTCTGCGCCTTCGGGAAATTGCGTATAAAGCCAACGCGCAGAGAGTATGTCCCACGCGCCGACGCCCACACCATAGGCGTTAGTAAAATCGAGTGACCCGCCTTCGCCAACACGAACATCCGGCGCCGGATAATCCATCACCGACGCCTTGTCATTAGAGGAGGCCGCAAAGTTGTGCGCAAAGCCGAGCGTGTGCCCGACCTCATGGGCGGATAACTGACGGATGCGCGCAAGCGCGATTTCCACGGGATCATCCGCCTCGCCGGACCCGGATTTGCCAGCGCCCGCGAGACCTTCAAAAATCATCCGGTCCTGCCGCACCCGCTGCGATCCTAAAATGACGCTTGCCTTGATCATCTCGCCGGTGCGCGGGTCGGATACGCCGCCGCCATAGGACCAGCCGCGCGTCTGACGATGCGTCCACTGAATAACATTGTAGCGAATGTCCCGCGGATGCGCGCCTTCGGGCAGGCGTTGCACGCGGTAAGCGTTTTCAAAGCCCGCCGCCTCAAAGGCCTCAGCCCACCACGCAGCACCTTCAATCAGCGCGTCACCAATCTGCTCCGGGGCGCCGCTATCGACGTAGAAAACGAGTGGCTCTTTCACCGGACCTTTCACGGCAGCGGGGTCTTCCTTTTCAAGACGGTAACGGCGCGCAAATGCTTGACGCACTTCGCCCGCCAGCGCCGCCGAATAATCATAGAAAGGAACGTCAATGGTTCCCGACCGCGGATCATAAATGCGCGGGCGATACCCATCATCCGGAAGCCGCACCAAGGAATGATGCTGTACCAGCGTGATGGAACGCGCGTCCGGCGCCGTCGCCCAGACTTCGTCGCCGGGATCGCTGCTTACCAATGTCAAATAGGCGTCGAACTCAACATTGTCGGGGAACACGAGTGTAGCATCCAAGTCCGGCATAGAGCGGTCGTCAGCAATAGAAAAATCCCCACCTTCAGGGTGGCGTTTGAGCGCCGCGACGACGCCAAGGGTGTCCCGCGTCAGGAAGGATGAAAAATCAACGAGCAAAGCCCCGTCTGCTTCAGCTTCGATATCGCCGGACCAGAGGAACGAGCGTGCAAATGATTCCCGTACGGCTTTTTTCTCAAGCGGGTTGTCGGCGCTGGCCCGATAGGTCCAGTTTTCCTGCTCGGCGATGAGCTTTCCCCCGACCCGCCGGAAGGCGACGAGCGATCCGCCATCGAACAATCCGCGGTCAAGACCGATTGGGTTCGAGCCAAGACCAGCGGTCAGTCCGCCGGCATAGATCGCACGTAAGGATACGCCCTCTGCATCAGGCGCCGGGAAAGCAGCAAGCACTCGCCCGCCTTTCTGGTCGATATAGATGTCGAGAAATCCCGCGCGCCGTTCCAGACCCTCGACAGCCGCAGCCCATTCTTCGCTGGTTGGTTTAGGCGACGCTTCTACTTGCGCAGGCTCGGGGGCCTGCGCCTCGGGCGTCGCAACAGCGCTCTCCGCCGACTCAGCTTCCTCCACAGTCTGCTCGCCGGCGCAAGCTGCAGCGCCCAAAAGAACCAATCCAACAACTAACCAGCGCGCCATTACAGAGCCCCTCATCTATCCGACACTCGCGAGCAACCTGCCGGATTATCGTCAGCAAATCAAAGGCTTTGGCGTGGGTTCTGTGTTTCAAGCTTGCCCGGCTCTGCAGCGGCCGATAGGTTTTCGCAATTGCGAAGTTGGAAAAGAGAGCCCCGCCCCCATGAAGTTTGTCGGCACCAAGGATTATATCGCCACAGAAGATCTCAAAATCGCCGTCAACGCGGCGGTGACGCTGGAACGCCCGCTTCTGGTGAAAGGCGAGCCGGGCACCGGCAAAACCGTGCTTGCGATCGAAGTGGCGAAAGCCTTGGGCGCGCCGCTGCTCGAATGGCACATCAAATCAACCACCAAGGCGCATCAGGGCCTTTATGAATATGACGCGGTGGCGCGATTGCGTGACGGCCAGCTTGGCGAAGAAAAAGCGCGGGACGTTCGCAACTACATCAAGCGCGGCAAATTGTGGGAAGCGTTCACCTCGGACGCCCGGCCCGTATTGTTGATCGACGAGATCGACAAGGCCGATATCGAGTTCCCCAACGACTTGTTGCAGGAACTCGATCGCATGGAGTTCTTCGTCTATGAAACTGGCGAGACGGTAAAAGCGACCAACCGGCCCATCGTCATCATCACGTCAAACAACGAAAAAGAACTGCCGGACGCATTTTTGCGCCGCTGCTTCTTCCACTACATCAAGTTTCCCGACGCCGAGACCATGGCTGACATTGTCGAGGTGCATTATCCGGGAATCAAAAAACGCCTGGTCTCTGACGCCATGAAGATCTTTTATGAAATCCGAGAAGTGCCGGGTTTGAAGAAGAAACCTTCAACCTCAGAGCTGCTCGACTGGCTGAAACTTCTTTTGTCCGAAGATGTTCCCGAAGAAATCTTGAGCGAACGCGATCCGCGCAAGGCGATCCCGCCGCTGCATGGGGCGCTCCTCAAAAATGAGCAGGATGTGCACTTGTTTGAACGACTGGCGTTTTTGGCCCGCCGTGAGGGCGGGTAGGAGTTGCGCGCCGTACCACACCGCATCAAGGCCAATGGCCTTACGCATTTTGTTCGCGACAGCGGCGACGAAGCAGCGCCTGTTGCGCTGCTTATACACGGCTTTCCGGATTCGTCTGAAGTGTGGGCGCGGGTCACGCCCATGCTGGTTGATGCAGGTTTCCGCGTTCTTGCGCCGGACTTGAGGGGCTTTGGCGAAACCGATATGGCGCCGCGCAAGGCTGATTATGAAATCAATGTCGGCGCCATTCCTGATATGCTCGAAATCCTGCGTAGCTTAAACATCTCCCGCGCGCATATTGTCGGCCACGACTTTGGCGCGCCGGTCGCCTGGGGGCTCGCGGCGCAACGTCCTGATAAATTCCTGACACTGACGGCCCTATCGGTGGGCCATGCGCGCGCGTTCTTACAAGCCGGCGCCGAACAGCGGCGCATGAGCTGGTACATCCTGTTTCATCAGATACGCTTCCTTAGCGAAGCCGGTTATCGCTTTAATGACTGGATGTTTCTGCGCCGTCATTGGTCAGCCCATGGCGATGTCGAAGGCGCGATTAAATATTTGGCGCGGCCTGACCGGCTCACTGCCGGGCTAGACTGGTACCGCGCCAATATTTCTCTTGGGCGCATGTTTCACCAACCTGAAGACGGCGCCTTTGGCGAAGAAATTGTGCGCATTCCAACGCTCGGGATATGGAGCGATGGCGATAAATATCTCGGCGAGCGCCAGATGAAACTATCGCGAGGCTTTGTTGAAGCCCCTTGGATCTACGAACGCATTGATGGCGCAAGCCACTGGATTCCTTATGACGCACCTGATCGCCTTGCCGAACTGCTTATCAACCACTGGCGAAAGGCGCCTTAGTTGAGAGCCTGCGGTGCGGCGCAGGAATTTTGCGTCTTGCGGTCGACTGCGCGCATCAGGCCGCCGGCGGTAAATGAAACCCCGGCGCGCACCGGCAAGCCCGCTTCATGAAGGCGTCGCGCCGCCCAGTGGTTGCACATATTGAACAAGTGAAACTGGCCTTTCGCCGCCAGGAAATGGCTGGCGCTGGGAACGCGGCCCTCGGCAATCTTTATCGGCGCCCCGGTGTCGCCATAGCGAAGACTTGCCGCGACACCGTCGGCGATGGCGCGCGCTGTTTCTTCGGCAACGGCGAAATCTACCAATTCCTTGGGTCGCCACGTAGTCTCTTCGACCGGTTCATCACCGGCGATGACATGCACCGCCGACGCCGTCGGCGGAACGATTGCAAAAAGGCCGTCAAAGAAGCCTGCCTTGTCAGCCATATAAAAATCGCGCGCGCCCCAGCCGACGAGAAAATATTGTTTGTCCGGAAACAGCGTGCGCAAGGGATGGCCCTCGTCTAACGCCTCAGCGGGCATCGCAATGGAAACGTGCCAGCCATTGGACCACAGCCGCATTTGCACGCAGTCATCAGGCGGCGGCTGCGCAATCGGCGCGCCAGCGCAAGCGGTCAGGGTGAAAGCTGTAACCATTGCTGCAACGACGCGCGGCGCCCGCCCTATCGCGTCTGACGCTGAAACGAAAAGCCAATGTGATTTCTGGCGCATCCACATTGTCTGCCATCGGTCGCGAAGCGCCGCCTGCACTGTCTCAAAGGGTTGCATCGACGACATTATGAAGACTTATGCCGCGCCGGTGAAGAGTGTCATCAAATTAGTCGCGAAATGTTTTATATACCCGCGACCGGGAAGACAGCGAGCCAAGAAGTTGCTATTGATAAGGAGTCACTTCTGTTGTTCGCGTTCCTTGCTTTCCACATTCTCCCGCCAGACGGAGCCGCGCCCCATGTTCATGCTAGAAACGATCAATTCAACCGCAAAACCCGTTTCACGGGCGGCCCCGCCAGTGCTTGTGAATTTGAGCCGCCGCGGCTTTTTATCGACCGCCAGCGCCGGCTCAGTCGTTCTAGGGCTTTCGCTCGCAGGCTGCGCAAGGGAAGAAGAAGCAGCGCCTGAACCCGAAAAATCCGCCGCCGAAGAAATCGATACCGACGAACTTGGCCAAGAGGCCGACATCATGGGCGGCGATGCAACGCCATCGCTCTTTCTCGCGATTGCGCCAAACGGACGGATCACAATGACCTGTCACCGCTCTGAAATGGGCCAGCAGGTCTGGACGTCTATCGCGCAAGTCATTGTCGACGAACTCGACGGCGATCTTGACAATGTCGACATAGAACAGGCGATCGGTCATCCGCGCTATGGCGATCAGAACACGGATGGCTCAACTTCCATCCGAAATCAGTTCTACCGCTACCGGCTGGTGGGCGGCGGCATGCGCACCATGCTGGTGGGCGCTGCAGCGGCGGAATGGGACGTTGATCCCGCAACCTGTCGCGCTGAACTTGGCGAAGTCATCCATGATGAAAGCGGCCGGCGCCTTGGCTATGGCGACCTGGCCGAAGCGGCGGCGGAACAGCCCGTCCCCGCCATCGAAGACATCAAACTGAAAGAACGATCCGAGTGGCGCTATATCGGCACGGAAGCGCCGTCACGCACGACGCCGAAAGTGATCCGCGGCGAAGGGACATTCGGCATCGACGTCAATTTGCCGGACATGGTCTATGCGGTGATCGCGCATCCGCCGCAGCTCTTTTCAAAACCGTCGCGCGTTGATGATACGGGCGCACTGCAAACCCCCGGCGTCCTTCGCACCGTGCGACTCCCCACCCTCGAACCGCCGGCGATGTTTAAGCCCCTTGGCGGCGTTGCAGTCATTGCGCGCGATACCTGGTCGGCAATCCAGGGCCGCTTTGCCCTCGATATCGATTGGGAAGACGGCGAGAACGCCGACTACAACTCGGATGCGTTTGGCGAAGCCTTGCAGGAAACAGCGCGCGCGCCAGGCAAAGAACAATCAAACAAAGGCGACGTTGCAGCGGCGCTTGAAAATGCAGCACAGCGCATCACTGCTGAATATTACGCGCCGCACCTTTCTCAATCGCCTATGGAGCCGCCGTCAGCGACAGCCCGCTGGACCGGCGACAAAGTCGAATGCTGGGCCTGCACACAACACCCGCAAGCAGCGCGTTCAACAGTCGCGGCAGTCTGCGGCGTTCCGGAAGATGATGTGACGATCAATGTCACCTGGCTCGGCGGCGGGTTCGGCCGCAAATCAAAACCTGACTTTATTGTCGAGGCGGCGCTCTTGGCTCGCGAAATCGGCCAGCCAGTCAAAGTCACCTGGACCCGTGAAGATGATATTCAGCATGGATACTTTCACTCCGTGAGCGCGCAATATTTTGAAGGCGGTCTCGACGCTGACGGCAAATGCATGGCGATGCTTCACCGTACAGTCTTCCCCACCATCAGCGCCACCTTTGAACATGGCGTCACAACACCGTCCGCCGGCGAACTGCATTTGGGCGCTTCAGACAATCCGTTTGACGTGCCCAATATGCGCCTTGAGACAGGAGAATCGTCCGCGCATTTGCGCATCGGCTGGCTGCGAGCTGTATGCAATGTCTTTCATGCTTTTGGCGTGCAGAGCTTTGCGGACGAACTTGCCCACGCGGCGGGTCGCGATCCGAGAGACTATCTTCTCGAGCTGATCGGGGCGCCGCGCATGTTTGATCCGACAGAAAACGGCGCAGAGTATCCGAATTACGGACGCTCACTTGAAGAATATCCGATCGACACAGGACGTCTTGCGGATACGCTTCGCACAGCAGCGGAGATGGCGAACTGGGGCCGCGCCTTGCCTGAAGGCCATGGCCTTGGCATCGCAGCCCATCGCTCGTTTCTTACTTATGTAGCGACGGTCGTTGAAGTCGCGGTCGATGCTGACGGCGGATTGACGATCCCAGGTGTATGGGCGGCGATGGACGCCGGCACCGTGGTCAACACCCGCCATACCGCAGCGCAGATTGAGGGCGGCGTGCTTTATGGTCTGTCAAATGCGCTTTATGGCGCGATCACTGCGGAGAACGGCGCAGTTGTTCAAAGCAACTTCCCAACCTGGCGGTTGATGCGCATGAATGAAGCGCCACGCGTGATGGAAACGCGCATCATTGAATCTGACGCACCGCCTGGCGGCGTCGGCGAGCCGCCAACCCCGCCGGCAGCCCCTGCGCTTGCCAACGCAATTTTCGCTGCGACCGGCAAACGGTTCCGCCGGCTGCCGATCATCGGCGCCAATAGTGATCGCCTTGATCTCAGCGACGCCCAGGACGCGTAAGGAGAATTTGAAATGGCTGTGACATTAAACATCAACGGCGAAGACAAAACGGTAGACGCGGGCGAAGGCACGCCTTTGCTATGGGTCCTGCGCGATCATTTGAACATGACCGGATCAAAGTTCGGCTGCGGAGTTGCGCAATGTGGCGCATGCACCGTGCATGTTGACGGAACGCCAACGCGCGCTTGCGTGACTCCCCATGATCTCCTGGAAGGGCGAAAAATCACCACTATCGAAGGCGCGAACGGCCGTGTGGCTGACGCGCTCCGCGCTGCATGGGAAGCGATCGACGTTCCGCAATGCGGTTATTGTCAGGCCGGCCAGATGATGGCTGCGGTTGCGCTTCTTGAAACGACGCCAAACCCCTCCGACCAGGACATCGACGACGCCATGAGCGGCAACCTTTGTCGCTGCGCCACTTATATGCGCATCCGCGCCGCCATCAAGGACGCTGCAACCAGGATATAGGCCTCATAGGGCGATCGCCCGCGCCCTTCCAAACCCGCCCAAAAGCCCCTAAGCTACCTGCAGTATGGGTATCTGTAGGGGATTTTAGGGGATGGATGGATTTTGGGGCGCGTTCCCCATCTTATTGATTTTGCTGTTTTTTGTCGTGCGCAGTATCACGAACAGCCAACGGCATGCGGAACTGATCCGCCAGTTCACCAAAATCCAGAAAAAGCGAAAGAGCCGCGTGATCGCCATCGTGCATCGCCAGGAGCCCATGGGCCTCCTTGGCATTCCGGTGCTGCGGTATATCGATCTCAACGATTCCGAAGCGGTGCTCGACGCGATCCGCAAGACGCCGCGCAACAAGCCGCTTGAGTTCATTTTGCATACGCCGGGCGGACTTGTCTTGCCGGCGCTGCAAATTGCCCGCGCCATCAAAGCGCATCCCGGCCGGAAAACCGTCTTTGTACCCCATTACGCTATGTCCGGCGGCACGTTAATCGCGCTCGCCGCAGACGAAATCGTTCTGTCAGACCATGCGGTGCTCGGACCGATCGACCCGCAGATTGGCGGCTTGCCGGCAGCCTCTGTGGTTCGCGTCGCCAAGGAAAAGCCCATCCAGAACACTGATGACTATACGCTGGTGCTGGCTGATGTAGGCGCAATGGCCATGAACCAGCTTGAACGCGCAGCACAGGAATTGCTTCGGGGCACGGTGTCGGAAAACGCCGCCATCGCCGTTGCACAACAACTTTCGAGCGGGCTTTGGACCCATGATTACCCGATCGATCACGCACAAGCGCGCGAACTCGGGCTTAATGTTTCGACCGCAATGCCGTCGGAAGTCATGGAATTGATGGAGCACTTCCCGGATACGGTGCGCAGCACCAACACCGTGCGCTATATCGAAGACGCAGCGAAAGCCCTAAGAGGGCAAGACGAACCCAAGGCCAATCAGGTGCACTTTACGGGCTATCAGCCTGATCCCAATGCGCGCAATTTCAGCTTTGGTCCCTGGAACCCGCAAGAACTTCGCCAGGAGTTCCGAGGCAAGCCGGACAAGAAAGATAAAAGGCGCCGGTAAGACTTAACCGCATTCATCGTCAATCCATCATCAGCTAGGACAAACCTCAATGACAGTACGCGTACGAGGCCTTATTGCGGCGAGCTTCATTGCCGCCCTCACCGCTTGCACGACAACCCAGCCTGTTAACGTCGCCCATATCAGCGCATCCGCCAGCCCGGTTTCGTCCTTACAAAACCTCAGCCGGATCGCGATCGCGCAAAACTTCAAGTTGACGAACCAGTCTTTGGCGACGCCCGTCAACGCAGACCAAGCCGGTATTGCGCCCGTCGATCCCATATTAAAACGCCATGAAAGAGACTTGCATCAAAACCGCCGAGAGGAATTTGGCGCGGCGCACGCTTCAAGCCTTGATACAAGCCCAGCGGCCCGCATCAGCGCCTCGATTGATTTACCTGCAGGATGGACGACGGCCGATGGCGAAATCATGTTTCATCCTGCGAGCGGCATGCGGTGCCCGGCTTCTATCAATCTTGAGGAGCTGAGCCGGAACTACGTCCTCAGGAAAGTGATCAATTTCGACACCAAAGAACGCGATGTCGGCTGCAATTACCAATCCGGCGACGGTGTGGCGATTACGCTGTTTGCATCCTTCTGGCCGGATATGACGCTTGACCAAAGCGTCGCCGGTTCGGTCGCCGGCATGATGGCGCGATTTGAAGTCGGCGAAGAGCTGACCGTGATGACAGCCGCCTTAACTGCAGACGCAACAGCCGAGCCGGGAGACGCGTCCATCATCGAAGGCATGGAAAAACCGATCGCCGGCGGCTTTGACATCGGCGACAGAAACGGCGTTCGCTATAAGACGTCCCTGTGGCTCGTTAAAACCGAGGGCTGGCACGTAAAAGCGCGCGCGACCTACCCCCTTGAGGACCAGACCTCGGAAATCATCGCCGCTATCCTTTTCACGTCAACACATTTCGATGTGCGCAAAAAGAACCTCGCAGAACCGATCATTAGCGGTGCTGAGGTTTAGCCCGAAAAATACTCTAACGAAGCGCTGCGCGTTCGATCTGATCAGCAGCGGTAACGAACAAAAACGGGTCACCTTCCGTTTCGCTCGCCGTGAGCGCAGGAAACGCCTGATCCACCTGATCAAGCAGTTCATGAGCGACAGCGATGGCTTCTGATTCTCCAATATCGCTGGTTGACGCGGCGGTTAACATCTGACGCGCCGCCTTGGTTTCTCCATAGGCTTGCTGATAGCCGAGTGCGCTGATAACAGCGCCTGTTTCATCGACGCTGGCCGAGAAATCGGCGCCGGCGGAACGCAACATTTCAGCGACCGCAATCAACCGTTCTCGAACATCGAGCGGCGGGATGTTTGCATCAATGGCCGCAACGAGCGCCGCATAGGGCGCCTCGACATTGCCGCGCGCAGCAGCGCTGGCATTCAATTGCGCAAGCGGCCCGGCGAAGCCTTCGCCGCCCCGCGCTTCAAAGGCCGGCATCAGCGCTGCGTAAGCCGCGCTATCAGCGCTCATCAGATGCGCGGCGGCGCTGTCATATTCGCCAATTCGATATAGCGTTACAAACGCAACGAGGCGTCCGCGCATGACGCCAAGCTGATGCGCCAACTCAATATCATCAGTAACCGGATCGCCGGTCCGCACCGGCGCAGGCTCAGCGACTTCGACTTCCGGCTCTGCATCTTGCAGCTCAGCATCAATCTCCTCAGCCGCGTTTTCACTGACAGTCTCTTCTGCCGCGCGATCGCACGACACAAGCGCCGCCAATAGCAACAGAACGCTCAACTGCTTCATGCGAGGCGCCCCCTTTTCTGGTCGCCGCCGTTTCATTTCCACCCGTCTGCTAGTCCCATACTAAGACGCAACGATGCTTTTGGGAATATCATCTGCAGTAAATCGCCGTAACGACGCTAATCGTCTGGCGTTTGTGACATTTCTTTGTCACCCTTGTCGAAAGCAAAGCCCCGCGCGCGTCTTTGGGCATATGCGGCGGCGCCGGGCCGCTGCATCGGCTGAGGAGATTTTGATGAAAGTATTAATGCTGGCCTATGAAGCGCCGGAAGATTTTGCGCTTCGAGACGAAAAAAGCGAAGCGTTCGACGCCTATATGGGCGAATGGTACAAATTCAGTGAGGGGCTCAAAACAAAGGCCCCCGATATGAGCAGCGCAGCCCTTGAACAACCATCAACCGCGACCGTGATCTCGTTGCGCGATGGCGTTCGCAAGGTTGAAGACGGCCCCTTTCCTGACACCAAAGAACAGCTCGGCGGATTTTTTCTGATCGACGCGCCGGGCATCGATGCAGCAGCAAGCTGGGCCGCTGATTGCCCTGCTGCCAAAACCGGTTTTGTTGACGTCCGTCCTGTGCTTGATCTCGGCATGGGGGAAGAACAATGAAATATCTTTTTCTTCTGCATGATGACGAAGACGCCTGGGAAAGCATGGAGGATGCAAAGCGCCAGGAAATATTCGGCGCCTATATGGCGTATACGGAGGCGTTAAAAAAAGCCGGCGCGCATCTTGGCGGCGAACCGCTGGAACATTCTCGAAGCGGAAAACGCGTGCGCGCCGACGCCGTTGAAGACGGACCTTTTGTTGACGGCAAGGAACAGCTTGGTGGTTTTTACATGATCGAAGCCGACAACCTTGATGAAGCGCTCGACTGGGCGGCGAAGTGTCCCTGCGCCAGTTACGGCCATGTTGAAGTGCGTCCGATCTGGAGCGTTGGCGGCTAGCCATGAGCGACGCACGGGCGATTGCCGAAGAGACCGCCCG
>JANQOV010000035.1 GCA_028285645.1 Hyphococcus sp. | reverse complement strand
AAGTTTTCCAGAGGCGTTATGACGCCGTTTTCCCCAATGGACAGCTTGTCGCACTGCGGAGTAGGGAAGCGGCGTTGATTTTCGGCGCGCCGCTGAGCGCGCCTTTCACCGCCCCAAAGGACAATTGCACTATGATCACCCACGATGTTCGCGCCTATCGCTCAAAGGACAATCTGAAGCGCGAGGACCAGCTTGCCTGGAAAATCGCCGAAGTTGCAGCAGACGCGGTTGAGGTCGATGCAGAAGCGACTGACATGATCATCAACCGGATCATCGACAACGCGTCTGTGGGCATCGCATCGCTCAATCGCGGGCCGATCAAGTCGGCGCGGGCCATGGCCAATGCGCATCAACGCGCAGGCGGTGCAACGCTATTCGGAGCGCCTTCGGACCACACGGTATGTGCGGAATGGGCCGCCTGGGCCAACGGTACGGCGGTTCGCGAACTTGATTTTCATGACACGTTTCTTGCCGCTGATTATTCGCATCCGGGCGACAACATTCCGCCGGTGCTGGCGGTTGCGCAACAATGCGGGCGCGATGGGCGCGATCTTATCCGCGGCATCGCAACGGGCTACGAGATTCAAGTCAATCTCGTAAAGGCAATCTGCCTGCATGAGCACAAAATTGATCACATCGCCCATATCGGGCCTTCCGCCTCGGCTGCTGTCGGAACGCTGCTTGGTCTTGATACGGAGATTATCTACCAGTCTGTGCAACAGGGCTTGCATACGACGATCACCACACGCCAGTCGCGCAAAGGGGAAATTTCAACCTGGAAGGCGTTTGCCCCTGCTTACGCCGGGAAACTCGCTATCGAAGCGGTGGATCGTTGCATGCGCGGCGAGGGCGCGCCCAGCCCAATCTATGAAGGCGAAGATTCTGTGATTTCCTTCATCCTCAATGGCCGCACTGCGCGCGACAAAGGCGAAAGCCCCTATGAGCCAACCTATCATGTGCCTTTACCGGGGCCGGGAGAAGCAAAAAGGGCGATCCTGGAGACCTACACCAAAGAACACTCGGCGGAATATCAATCGCAGGCGCTCATCGATCTTGCGTTCCGCATGGGCAAGCAGATTGATGATTTCGACAAAGTAAAATCGATTGTTCTTCACACGTCGCATCACACCCATTATGTGATCGGCACGGGATCTGGCGACCCGCAGAAAATGGACCCGAACGCTTCTCGGGAAACGCTTGACCATTCCATCATGTATATCTTTGCCGTCGCATTACAGGACGGCGAATGGCACCATGTGAAGTCGTATGCGCCGGAACGCGCCAAGCGCGAGGACACGGTTCGTCTCTGGCACAAGATTTCGACCATCGAAGACCCGGAATGGACGCGACGTTATCACAGCCATGATCCGAACGAAAAAGCCTTCGGCGCGCGCGTTGTCATTACCATGGAAGACGGGTCTGTGATCGAAGACGAACTTGGCATCGCCAATGCGCATCCTTTCGGCGCACGGCCTTTCGCGCGCGCCGAGTACATTAACAAATTCAAGACCCTGACCGACGAAATCCTTGACCCTTCAGAAAGCGAGCGGTTCCTGGATCTGGTACAACGGCTTCCCGATTTGAGCGCTGAGCAAGTCAAGCTGCTCAACCCTGTCGCTCCGATTGGGTATCTGGCGGAGAATCCGGCAAAAGGGATTTTTTGACATCGCTTCCATGGCATTTCGGTGAACCGAACTAGATGATCATCGCGCGCGCAATCGATCAGTTGATTGGCAAGAACGGCTTTTTTAAAGACGCCGAGCGCCGCGAAAACAATCTCAACCAGATGCGCCTTGCAGCTGCGCTTGCGGTGTTGTTTGCGCATTGCTGGCCGTTGGCGACATCAGGCGCCATTGATCCGGTGAGCAGGGGCTTAAGTGCGCTGACAGGCAAGAATCTTTACGTTTCAGCATTGGCTGTGAATATGTTTTTCGTGATCAGCGGATATTTGGTCACAAAGAGCGCAATTATGCGCGCAAATATTCTCGAATATGCGTGGGCCCGGATTTTGCGCATCTACCCTGCGCTGATCGTCAATGTTCTTGTCGTCTCGCTACTGTTTGGATCGTTAGTAACAACACTGACGCCGGCGGCTTATTTCGCGAGCCCGGATCTTTGGCAATATATCACCCGCAACGTGATCATGTGGAATGCGGCTTACGACCTTCCTGGCGTTTTTGAGGGGACCGCGACAGGGGTCGTCAATGGCTCTTTGTGGACACTGCCGCTGGAAATTCGTTGCTATCTGGGCGTCGGTATTTTGTATCTGATCGGCGCCTTTAAACAGCGTGTGGCGGTAACGCTGATGAGCGCTGCTCTTTACGGCGCAAACGTTGCTTTCCCGGAAGCGAAGATTTTGGGGCCGCCAGCTGCAGCTCAGAACTTCGCCTATTTTATCGTCGGCGCGCATTTCTTTCTCTATAGAGAACTGCTCCCCGCGCGGCCGATATTTCCGGCGGCTATTTTATTACTAGGGCTGGTCACGCCGTGGCAGCATCTAAGCGTGGCGATTGGATCGCTCGGGTTTTCCTGGCTTATCTTATGGATGGGTCTCACGACGCCAGTTGCGCCGAGCCTTGAGCATTGGTTGGGCGATCCTTCCTACGGAATATACATTTGGGCGTATCCAATCGCGCAACTTGCTTTGCTTGTGACGCCGTCGGCCTCGCCTTGGCTGGTATTGCTCTATTGCTTGCCGGCGACAGTGCTTCTCGGCGTGATTTCCTGGCGTTTTTTGGAGAAACCAGCTTTGGCGCATAAGGCCGATTTTGCTGCGATGTCCGTCGGACATTTGCAGCATGTTCGCAAACTATGGAACATGGTGAGAGGGGTCTAAGATTGATGATGAGTTTCAGCATACGATGCGCGCATTGTGTAATTTGTGATAGCGCTTTGGCTAATCAATAAATAGATAAGTGGAATGAGCGTAGCCGCAACGCTGGCGAAATAGCGTAGCGGCGGGTTAACGAGGAAACAGGAGAAAGCGATGCTCGCATATTCAACAATCGGCACAAACGACATGGAACGCGCACGTAAATTTTACGATGCGCTTTTTGAAGAACTCGGCGCGAAGCCGATGTTTGAAATGCCTACGGGGACATTCGTCAGCTATGGCGTTGACCCAAAACGACCGATGTTCGCCATCGCCAAGCCGTATGACGGCGGCGAGGCTTCTCCTGGCAATGGCAATATGGTCGCCATCGCGGCGAAGGACCCGGCGCAAGTCAAGTCGCTTTACGACAAGGCGATCTCCCTTGGGGGAGCTTGCGAAGGCGAGGCGGGTCCGCGCATGGATGGCGCCATGAGCTGCGGCTATGTGCGCGATCTCGACGGCAATAAACTCAATTTCTTCTGTATGGGATCATAATTGGGATGGGGATTGTTGACGAAAATCCTGTGGTTGCAACCACCATAGACCGCTGGCATGAAATGGTCGCCGCGCGTGATCTCACTACGCTGCAGGAAATCATTCATCCTGACGCCGTATTTCGTTCGCCGGTGGCCCATACGCCTTATCAAGGGCGCGACGCGTTGGTGCTCGCGCTTTCTACCGTCATCGATGTCTTTGAAGACTTTACATATCACCGACATTTCTTCACTGAAGGCGGCAAGAATGCGACGCTTGAGTTTTCCGCCCATGTCGGGGGTAAGCAGCTTAAAGGCGTTGACCTGATAAAGTTCAATGATGATGGACTCATTACCGAGTTCGAAGTGATGATTCGTCCGGCATCGGGTCTCATGGCGCTAGGCGAGGAAATGGGCAAGCGTGTTGGCGGCAAACTAAAGGAATTCACCTGATGCTGTTCACGGAAAAATCTCCTGCGGAAAAACGAAAAATTTTCCGTGACGGCCTTACTTCGGGCAAACTCCTGCAATTTCCCGGCGCCTTTAATCCCCTTTGCGCGCAGATGATCGAACGCAAGGGTTTTGATGGCGTCTATATCTCCGGCGCTGTCATGTCGGCGGATCTTTGCCTGCCGGATATCGGCATTGCCACCATGACGGAGTTTGTCGAACGCGGTCAGCAGATAGCGCGGGTGACTGATCTTCCGGCGTTTATCGACATCGATACCGGCTTTGGCGAACCCATGGCGGCGGCGCGTACTGTGCGGTCAATGGAAGAGGCGGGGCTCGCAGGCTGCCACATTGAAGATCAGGTGATGCCGAAACGCTGCGGTCATCTTGACGGCAAGGAAATCGTCCCGACCGACATCATGATCCAGCGTGTGAAAGCGGCGGCTGAAGCAAAGCGCGACGAAAATTTTGTCCTCATAGCACGATCGGACGCCCGCGCGGTTGAGGGGCTCGACGCTGCGATTGATCGCATGAAGGCTTATGTCGACGCGGGCGCTGATATGATTTTCCCCGAAGCGATGAAGTCGGAGAAGGAATTCGAAGCTGTACGCGCGGCGCTCAATGTGCCAATCCTTGCGAATATGACCGAGTTCGGAAAAAGCCGTCTACTGAATAAAAAAGAACTCGAAGCTCTTGGGTTCAATGTTGTGATCTATCCGGTAACGACATTGCGCCTCGCTATGGGCGCTTGTGATGTCGGTTTGGACCGCATTTTGAAAGACGGCGATCAAAACGGCGTTCTCGATATCATGCAGCATCGCCGTGATCTATATGACCTTCTGCGGTATCATGACTATAACAAGTTTGATGAGTCGATTTACAATTTTCAGGTCGGAGATACGCCGCAAAAATAGGGCGTGTCGGGAGCCTTTAGGGCATAACTTGCTTGTGTTTCCGTCACTTGTGCAATGATTGGGCGAATGATAGAGTCGGCGTTAGCGAAGCAGCGAGGGGACGATTGCAACCAAAGAGAATCAGGGGTGTAAGCTCAGGTCTGCCGCTGAGTAAAGAATCCCAAAGGGGTTGCAGGATTAGTGTTCGACTTGCGGACTCTGCGGAACAAAAAGTTGGATTATTCAGGAGGCTGAATTGCGGGTACTACTTGGAATAGGTGCATTGTCTGTTTTAGCGCTGAGCGGTTGCATCAGCGCTGAAGAAGTTCAGGAGCGGCGGTTGGCGGAAGCCGAGCGGCAAAAAAACACAATTTATGTAAAACGCGCAGGCCGCGCGATGGTGGACGGTCCGCCGGATGACGTCATTTGTGTTGTCCGCAAAACAGCCGCTAGCCGGTTGAACGAGCATAAAACATGCCGCACACGCCGTGAGTGGCGAAACCGTGCAATTGATACAACGCGCGAAATGAACAACCTGAAAGAGGCGGCGGGCCGAAACGGGCCAAAATCGCAGTAGTTTGCGAGCGCTCGCTTCCTGAGCGAGTTAGGCGTCTAGCTATTGGCCGCAGTGGCCGTTATTCGATGACGGTTGACTGCGGTCGGCGTTGTGAATGACTCGACTGCTTCGGCCTTCTGCGTCTGCACGAGCTCCGACACGTTTGTTTTCTGTTTCACAAATTTAAGTTGCGCGCCCGTTATTGTGAGCAAGCAACATGAGCAAACAATCCGACTACGCCATAAATACAGATGTCAAATTTCCGCAAGGCGTGAAGTTTGACATCGGCGATGTTATCAACGCAAACGCCCATAAATGGTTCAACCAGACGCTTGTCAAAGTCAATGACAGCGTCGTGCGTCTCGGCGTGCTGGAGGGTGAGTTTCATTTCCATAAACATGATAGCGAGGATGAGCTATTCTATGTTTTGGAAGGCAATCTGTTCCTGGACATCGACGGCGTAACGCACGAACTTAGACCGGGTCAAGGATTTGTCGTTCCAAAAGGCGTCCTTCATCGCACTCGCGCGCCCGATCGGGTCATTGTTTTGATGATGGCGGATGCGAGTGTTGCGCCGACCGGCGACTGAGCCCTGCTCGTTTATGATCGCATTCCTTGCAGTCAATCGATAAAACACAGTAACCGATTGTTATTTATGATATAATCGTGCTGAGGACAGGCCTTTCTTTCCGGTGTTTATTGTAGCATAACGCACTGCAACATGACCCGTGATCACCCGCCTACGCCGCCTTATTACGCCGTGATTTTTTCCAATACCCATACCGGCGCTGACGAAACGGACTATGCGCAAACTGCGGCGCAGATGGAGGCGTTGGCGAAGACGATGCCAGGTTATCTGGGCTTTGAATCTGCGCGCAATGAAGATGGTTTTGGCATCGCAGTGTCTTATTGGGACTCAGAAGAGGCGATCGCTAATTGGAAACATCACGCTGAGCATCGTGAAGCGCGAAAGCGCGGCCGCGATCATTGGTATTCGGATTATATTGTGCGCGTCGCCAAGGTTGAGCGCGCCTACAGGATGAATGCGAAAAGTACAGGCTAGGAGAAAATATATGACGGATGCGGAAATAAAGTACGGGCTTGCCGGTGTTGTCACGGACGATACCGCTGTTTCCAAAGTTATGCCTGAGACGAACTCGCTGACCTATCGCGGATACGCCGTGCAGGACCTTGCTGCGAAGTGCCGCTTTGAAGAAACTGCTTACCTGATCTGGAATGGCGAGCTTCCAACGCAAAACGAGCTCGATGAGTTCAACGCCAAAGAAAAGGCGGAAAGGGGCATTTCCACAGACTTGATTGATGTCATGCGTAAATTCCCCTCGGGCGCGCATCCGATGGCGACGCTCCGTACGGCCGTTAGCTTTCTTGGGCTGGAAGACAAGGAAATCGACGATCATGCGACAGACAAGTTGTATGAGCGATCAATTTCTCTTTACGCCAAAATCCCAGAGATCGTCGCGGCGGACTTTCGGCTGCGCAATGGCAAAGACCCAATCCCAACGACAAAAGACCTCGCATTCTCCGAGAATTTCTTCCACATGTGCTTTGGCGAAGTTCCGTCGCCGGAGGTCGTCAAGTGTTTCGACATCTCAATGACGCTGTATGCGGAGCACTCTTTTAATGCGTCAACCTTTACAGCGCGGGTGATTGCATCTTCGCTATCGGGCATCTATTCCGCCGTGACCGGCGCTATAGGATCGCTCAAAGGCCCGCTCCATGGCGGCGCCAACGAAGCTGTAATGCACATGCTGAAAGAAGTCGGCACGGCGGAGAACGCGGAAGCGTGGATGCTTGATGCGCTCGAAACCAAGAAAAAAATCATGGGCTTTGGCCACCGGGTTTACCGATCAGGCGACAGTCGCGTGCCGACCATGACCGAGGCCTACAAGAACATGGTCGATATTATTGGCACGGACGAAGCCAAGATGTATTGGGAAATGTCGCGCATTCTCGACAAGACTATGGTCGACAAAAAGGGCATCTATCCCAATCTCGATTTCCCTGCAGGACCTGCCTACTATCTAATGGGTTTTGAAATCCCCATGTTTACGCCCATCTTTGTGATGAGCCGCATAACCGGCTGGACAGCCCATATTATCGAGCAGCTGAGCGACAATAAGTTGATCCGGCCGCTGTCAAACTATACAGGGTCACCGCAACGAGACGTCATCGCCATCGAGCAAAGGTAGTCGCTATGGCCGGCCAAGAGCGGGACCGCAGTGAAGAAGAACGCGCGCGCGCAAAAGAGGCGGTGCGCGAACTGATCAACTGGATCGGGGATGATCCTGACCGCGAAGGACTGAAAGATACGCCGCGTCGCGTGGTCGATGCGTTTCTTGAGTATTTTCAAGGTTACGAGCAATGTCCGGAAACTTATCTTGAACGCACTTTCGAGCAAGTGGGCGGTTATGATGAAATCGTTCTTTTGCGCGAAATTCCGTTTCACTCCCATTGCGAACATCATATGGCGCCGATCATCGGTAAGGCGCATGTCGCTTATTTGCCGCGCAACAAAGTGGTCGGCATTTCAAAACTCGCGCGCGTTGTTCATGCTTACGCAAAACGACTGCAGGTTCAGGAACGCCTGACCGCTGAAATCGCAGATTGTATCCAAAAAGTCTTGGATCCGGTCGGGGTTGCTGTTGTGATTGAGGCGACTCACGCCTGTATGACGTGCCGCGGCGTTGAAACGCCGGGCGTTATCATGACAACGAGTCGGATGATGGGCGTTTTCCGCGATGATGAAAAAGCGCGGCAGGAAGTTATTCGATTGATCGGTCTTACCTGATCAGAAACGATTGAGGTTACTATGCCCTATGAATGCATTTTGACGGAAACAGAAGGCGCTGTAGCGATCATTACGCTGAACAGGCCTGATGCGTTGAACGCATTTAATCACCAATTAATGAATGAGCTGACGCAAGCGCTTGTCAAATACGAAGAAGATGACGCAATCGGCTGCATCGTGATAACAGGATCGACCAAGGCGTTCGCCGCCGGCGCCGACATCAAAGAGATGACGGACAAAGGCTATATGGATGTCTTCAAGGAAGACTTTGTAACGGCGAATTGGGAGGAGGCGACCCGCGCGCGAAAGCCGCTCATTGCAGCGGTTGCCGGTTACGCCCTTGGCGGCGGCTGCGAACTCGCCCTGATGTGCGATTTCATCATCGCCGGCGACAACGCAAAATTCGGCCAGCCAGAGATTTCCATCGGCGCCATGCCCGGCGCCGGCGGCACGCAACGGCTGGCGCGTTTTATTGGCAAGTCAAAAGCGATGGAAATGTGCCTGACCGGGCGGATGATGGATGCGGAAGAAGCCGAACGCTGCGGGCTGGTGAGCAGGATCGTGCCGAAGGGCGAATTGCGGGAAGAAGCCATCCGCGTTGCAAAGCAGATCGCCGGGTTTTCGCGCCCGATTGTCATGCTGACAAAAGAATCGGTGGATCGGGCCTATGAAACGACATTGTCCGAAGGCGTACGATTTGAACGCCGTGTGTTCCATTCCGTCTTTGCGCTGGAAGACCAGAAAGAGGGCATGACGGCCTTTACAGAAAAGCGAAAACCAGCCTTCAAGCATCGGTAGACTCTGCGTAGAACGCCGAGCTGATGGAAAACCTTGTTCTGGCATTCGCGATCATCGGCGTTCTCGGCGTTGGCGCCCAGTGGATTGCCTGGCGACTAAATCTCCCGGCAATAGTCTTGATGGCGGCAGCGGGGGTGATGGCGGGACCGGTATTTGGCGTCTTGTCGCCGCCGGATACGCCGCCCGGCACGCCGCCCATGGAGGCGCTGTTTGGCGAGTTCTATCGGCCGATGATTGCCGTCGCGGTCGCCGTAATCCTCTTCGAAGGCGGCCTGACGCTTAACTTCGCGGAAATTCGCGGGCTCACCAGAGGCGTGCGGCGCCTCGTGTTTCCGGGCGTCCCAATCGCCTGGGGGCTCGGCGCAATCGCCGCCTATGTGATCGCCGGTCTTTCCTGGCAGACGGCGTTGTTGTTTGGCGGCATCATGGTTGTCACCGGACCGACTGTCATCATCCCGCTTTTGCGTCAGTCCAAACTCAATCAGCGGCCAGCGACGCTGCTTAAGTGGGAAGGCATCATCAACGATCCGCTCGGCGCGTTGTTGGCGGTGTTGGTGTTTGAGTTTCTGGTCTTTAGCGATCACGCCGGTTCGCCGACACAGATCATTGCGTCGATTTTCCTTGCCGCGTTATTGGCAGGCGTTTTGGGATACATGATCGGGCGGTTCGCGGCGCTCTGCTTCCGTCACGGCTGGATACCTGAATATTTGAAGCCGCCGGTGCTTTTGGTGTCGGTGCTGGTTTGTTTTGAGCTGGCGAACTTGCTCCAACATGAAGCGGGGCTGCTCGCCGTCACGGCGATGGGCGTGACCATGGCGAATTCCCGCATCGCCAGCATCAACGAATTGCGTCTGTTCAAAGAAAACATCGCTGTGCTGTTGGTGTCAGGCGTCTTCATCATTCTTACCGCAAATCTCACCTTTGAGACGATGAGCCAGCTTGATTGGCCCGCCTTCTGGTATCTGGTCGCGATGTTGTTCGTCGTCCGTCCGCTTACGGTGTTTATCTCGACCATCGGGGCGGGCCTGCCATGGACAGAACGCTTGCTGGTGGGCTGGATTGCGCCGCGCGGGATCGTCGCTGTCGCTGTATCCAGTTTTTTTGCGGTCTCGCTGCTTGAGGCGGGTTACCCTGACGCTTCCAAACTGATCCCGCTCGCCTTCGCCATGGTGTTTGCAACCGTGACGCTGCACGGCTTTTCGATCAGCCCCCTAGCCAAGGCGCTTGACCTAGCCATCA
The DNA here is from genome assembly GCA_028285645.1 of Hyphococcus sp. Taxonomy (GTDB): domain Bacteria; phylum Pseudomonadota; class Alphaproteobacteria; order Caulobacterales; family Parvularculaceae; genus Hyphococcus. Next base: position 16,969 of record JANQOV010000035.1, on the reverse strand, counting down.
AGGAACGACCCGGTGTTCTGATCGCCGGCGCCTCTCCCTGGTCGATCGGGCTGGCCGCCAAGCTGATGGAGATGGAAATTCCGGTGATGGTGGCGGATGCAAGCTGGCGTCGGCTTAAACCAGCGCGCCTTGCCAATGTGCCGACTTATTACGGTGAAATTCTATCAGAAGTAACGGAGCACCATGTAGATTTGAACCGCTTCGGTTATGTGCTGGCGGTGAGCGGCAATGAGGCCCACAACGCGCTTGTCAGCACGGACCTGGCGCCGGAATTTGGACGCGCTGCGATCTTCCAGATCAACGCCCGCGGCAAGGGAGAAGATCGGCGGGCGCTTTCCTATACGCTACAGGGAAAAACCTTCCTGCATTCCGGCGCGCAGCTCGAAGAAATGTTGCAACGGCATTATGCGGGCTGGACCTATCAACGCACAAAGCTCTCTGACGAGTATACGCCCGAGCGATACCTCGAAGAGCGCGGCGAAAACCATGAGATCATTCTTGTGGTGCGCAAGGGCGCGTTGTTGTTTGCATCGCAGGAAAAGCCGGTGAAAATGGAAATTGGCGATACGGTGCTTGCGTATTTGCCCAAACCTGCCGAACCCAAATCGGGCGCCGCATCTGACCAGCCCGAAGCGGCTAAGAGCGACATTGAGCCCATTTAAGTAGCGCTTCCCGGCCCGCTTGGCGCCGCCCTTAACAAAGGATTAAAGCGAATGCCGAAAAGGGACAGTTTAACGCAGCATTAGCGCTTCCTGCATAGAGTTTTTCCTAAGGAACAGCTCATGCGCACACTAAACGTATTTTCTCAGTCGGGTGGCTCTTTGATCGCGAATTTCGGTTCGCGGATGGGGGATGCGATCGTGCGCCGCCGGGCGGAGATCGAGATTCGGGCGTCGCGGATCGAGGCGGATCTCGCCATCAAAGCGCGGTCAGAATTCCTCGCCAATATGAACCATGAATTGCGAACGCCGCTGAATGCGATCATCGGTTTCGCGACCATGCTGAGAGACAGCGGCGAGTATCGATTAAGCGAGGAGCAAAAAGACAGTTACGCCGAGTATATCCTTCAGTCAGCTGATCTGCTGCTCGGGCACATCAATACAATCTTGGAAGTTGCTTCCCTTGAGAGCGGTTCTGTGGAAGTCCACGACGAGGAAGTCGCTATTCATTCAATTCTCGGGGAAGCGCTGGAGCGCGCAGAGATTCAGGCGAATGCGGGAAAAGTGTCGATTGAACGCCGCAACGCCGATCAGGAAGTAAACGCCTGGGGTGATGCGGAGCGTATCGGTCAAGCCATTGACCAAGTGCTTCAGACGGCAATCCGATCCTGCGCTGAAGGCGGCCGCATTCTTGTGCGGGCGTGTACGGACGATAAAGGCTGGGGAGAAATCGCCGTCCGGGACAATGGCGAAGGCCTCACCCCGGAAGAGACGAAATCTGCGCTTGAGGCGTTTGAGCAGGTCCATCGCGGCCTTGATCGTTCCTTTTCAGGCCCCGGCGTTGGTTACGCCATCGCCAAAACATTCGTCGAGATGCAAGGGGGCAGGTTCTTCATCAAGAGCCGCAAAGGGCAGGGAACGCTGGTGCGATTGCTCCTGCCGCCATCGAATAGGCAATCATCCGTCAATCCGTCGCCGGTTGCGCCGAGCGAAAATGCGGTCGCGAAGGCGCCGCTCATGAACGGGGAGAAAACTGAACATGCCGCATAATCCAGCTGCAAAGAAATCGCCAATTGTGCGTAAAGGGCAAGCAGCGCCGACGGCTGAAGCATTTGATAAGGCTGTGCAGAAAAAGCCGCGGGTCGGCACAGTGGTGTCCGTTACCGGTTCGCACGCGCTGATCATGCTGGATGAAGACAATCCCGGCGACGAGCGTAGCGCCCGGCCGCAACTTGGTGCGATCATGAGCGTCGACGCCGGCCTTAGCATTGTGCTCGGCCTTGTGTCCGCCATGAGCGTTCCGGCGCCTTCCTTAGACGGTGCAACCCTTGTGGTGCGCATCATCGAGATCGAACTGATTGGCGAATTCACGAAACCGACGGTGAACGCGCCGGCGCGGTTTCGTCGCGGTGTTTCCTCCTATCCGACGCTCGGAGATGAAGTGCATGTCGCAACGCGCGATGAGCTAACGGCGCTATTTGCCGTCAACGGCGCCGCCAGCGTGCGGGTCGGTGTCGTCAAGCAGGATGCGGCAATCCCAGCAACAGTCAATGTGGATGAACTCTTCGCGCGCCACTGCGCCATTCTCGGCACAACCGGCGCCGGCAAATCCTGCGCCATTGCGCTGCTATTGCGTGCGGTGCTGGATCGATACGCCAATGCACATATCGTCGTGCTTGATCCGCATAACGAATACGCAAAGAGCTTCGGTGATCTCGCCGTTGTGTTTGATCCAACGAATTTCACGCTTCCTTATTGGCTGCTGACTTTCGATGAACTCGTGGAAGTCCTGTACCCGGGCCGGGAAGGATATTCCGAAGAAATTGAGATCCTTGCCGATCTCATTCCGGCGGCCAAGAAAATGAACTTGTCCAAAAACGCCGGTTCAGGACGCCTCCTTGCCGAACGGCGCAGCGACGCGGGCAGCATTACGGTTGATACGCCGGTGCCCTATCGGATCTCTGAACTTCTGCAACTGATTGACAAAGCGTTGGGCGGGCTCGACGGCAATCGCAACATTGCGCCCTTTAAGCGGCTGCGCAGCCGGCTTTACACCATCAGCCAGGACGCTCGTTATAGCTTTATGTTCGGCAGCCTGACCATTCAGGACAACATGACCAGTTTCCTGAGCGAGCTGTTCCGCATCCCGGTCAACGAAAAGCCGATAAGCGTGATTGAGCTTGGCGGCTTGCCGGCTGAGGTGGTCCAGGTTGTGGTGTCGGTCGTCGGTCGGCTTGCGTTTGAGTTTGGACTTTGGAGCCATGGCGCCGCGCCGGTCGCTATCATCTGCGAGGATGCGCATCGCTACGCTCCGGCCAACAATGAAGCGGGCTTCGCCCCGACCCGCCGGGCGCTTATTCGCATTGCCAAGGAAGGCCGCAAATGCGGCGTTTCCCTTTGGGTCGCCTCGCAGCGGCCGACCGAGCTTGATCCGACGATCTTGTCCCAATGCAACACGATCTTCGCCATGCGCCTTGCCAATCAGGCTGACCAGGAGGCGCTGCGGGCGGCAGTGCCGGACGCGTCCACAAGTCTCTTGAGCTGCCTGCCGTCGCTCGGGCTGGGCGAAGCGATCGCGGTGGGCGAGGGCGTACCGTTGCCGACACGCATTCGCTTTGACGCCCTGCCGCAGGAATGCATCCCGCGCAGCCTCACCGCCAGCTTCACTGATGGCTGGTCGATCGAAATCGACGACGAAGGTTTCATCGATCGGATCGTCGAACAATGGCGCGCGCAACGCATGTTGTTGCCGGAGGTCTAATCGGTCCCGCCTGCGCCGGATTGCGCCTTGCCTTCGCCGCGCGGCTGCGCACAATGCGTCCCCAAAAGGGAGGCGCTCATGCGATCATTTTTCTTGGGTTTTGCTCTGTCACTGCTGGCTGGGTCTGTTGCATTGGCGCAAACCCCGCCGGCCACAATTGTCATCCATGGCGGGGCCGGGGCGCTGGCGCCGGGGCGGTATTCGCCGGAAGAAGAAGCTGCATATAAGGCTAAGCTCACCGAAGCGCTCGATATTGGCTACTCAGTCTTGGAAGACGGCGGCTCGGCGCTAGACGCTGTCGAAGCTGCGATCGTTCTCCTTGAAGACTCACCACTTTTCAACGCCGGCAAAGGCGCCGTGTTCACCCGCGAAGGCAAGAATGAACTCGATGCATCCATCATGGATGGCGCCTCGCTAAATGCCGGCGCCGTTGCTGGCGTTGTCAAAGTCAAAAATCCCATCCGTCTTGCCCGCGCCGTGATGGAAAATTCCGAGCATGTTATGTTTGCGCGGGACGGCGCGGAAGAATTCGCCAAACAGCAGGGGCTCGAGACCGTCAAGAAAAAATACTTCTATACGGATAAGCGCTGGCGCGCCTACAAGGAAGCGCTGCAGGCGGAAAAGCAAAAAAGTGACAAGGAAAGCGCGATGCCGGCAGGTTTCAAATATGGCACTGTCGGCGCCGTTGCGCTTGATAAAAACGGCAACCTTGCCGCCGGCACATCGACCGGCGGCATGACGCTTAAACGCTATGGCCGGGTCGGCGACTCGCCGATTATCGGCGCTGGTGTTTATGCGGACAACAAATCCTGCGCCGTTTCCTCGACTGGCCACGGCGAATATTTCATGCGCCTTACTATTGCGCGCGATATTTGCGCACAAGTCGAATATGGCGGCCGCAGCGTTGAAGACGCCGCGAATGACGTCATTCACAACCGTCTCGATGCGCTTGGCGGCGGCGGTGGGGTGATCGCGCTTGGGGCCGATGGTTCTTATGCGATGGTTTTCAATTCCAAAGGCATGTTCCGCGCTGTGAAATCGGAATCCGGCGTTGTTGAAGTTGCGATTTACGGGGAAGCGGCTAAATAACCGCGAGCGCCATCGATAACGCGGTGCCGGCGCGCCGTCACAACAACCCGAGCGACTTGAAACTTGCATGTTCCCGCGCGCCAATCACGAGATGGTCGTGAACACTGATGTTGAGCGCTTTGGCGGCGTCGACAATCTGATTGGTCATCGCAATATCAGCGCGTGACGGTGTTGGATCGCCGGAAGGGTGGTTGTGCACAAGGATCAATGCAGAGGCGCCAAGGTCAAGGGCGCGCTTGACCACCTCTCGGGGATAGACCGGCGTATGGTCTACCGTGCCGCGCTGTTGCACTTCGTCAGCGATCAGAATGTTCTTCTTATCTAGGAAGAGAATGCGGAACATTTCGGTCTTCTCGTCCGCCATGGCCGCCCGGCAATAACTCAACAGATCGTTCCAGGATGAGATCACCTTGCGTTTCAGGATGCGTTCCTGGCCGAGCTTGAGCGCCGCCGCCTGCACGATCTTGAGTTCCACCGCTACATTTTCCGAGACGCCATTGACTTCGGTCAGCCGCTGCACCGGCGCGGAGACCGCTTCTGCAAAACCGCCGAATTTTGCAATCAGCTCTTTGGCGATGGGTTTGACGTCGCGTCGCGGAATGGCCCTGAACAGCACCAGTTCCATCAGTTCGTAATCTTGAAGGCCGTCAACGCCTGCTTTTGCAAAGCGCGCCCGCAACCGTTCGCGGTGACCGATGGCGTGAGGCGGCGTTTTTGTGGGAGCGTTCATTGAGCCTTCGAAACTAGAATATCCAACATCAGTAAGGCGGGCGATCGAGGCCGCTGGGAGATTTTGTAAATATTTCAACGCCGTCTTCGGTGACGCCGATAGAATGCTCGAACTGCGCCGACAAGGACTTATCGCGCGACACAGCCGTCCACCCGTCCTTCAAGAGTTTCACATCCGGCTTTCCCTCATTGATCATCGGCTCAATGGTGAAAAACATGCCTGATTTCAATTCGGTCTCGGCGGCGCGATGGAAGCCGCCAAACCGATCGCGATATTCAGCATAATGAACAATATTCGGCGCATCGTGAAAGACGCGGCCGAGGCCATGACCGCAAAAATCACGAACCACGGAAAAACCTTCCGCTTCAGCGCGTGTTTGAATGGCGCCGCCAATATCACGCAATGTCGCGCCCGGGTGAACGGCGTTAACGCCCGCCATCAGGCATTCATAGGTCGTGTCCACAAGGCGTCTTGCTTTCACCTTGGGTTCGCCAGCGAAGAACATGCGGCTGGTGTCGCCATGCCAGCCATCGACAATCACCGTCACGTCGATATTCATGATGTCGCCGGGCTTGACGGTCTTTGGCCCCGGGATGCCGTGGCAGATCACATGATTGAGCGAGATACAGGTCGCGTGGCGGTAGCCGCGATAGCCGATGGTGGCGGAAAGAGCGCCATTGTCGAGGACAAATTCACGCGCCTTGTCGTCGATATCAGCTGTAGTGACGCCGGGGCGAACATGCTCGGTCAGCATGTCAAGGCACTCGGCGGCCAGCTTGCCGGCCGCCCGCATGCCCTCAAAATCCGCAGGTGGATGCAGCTTGATCTTTCCGGTCCGGATATCGCCGGCGTCTTCTACAACAGCTTCGGTCATTTCGGATCCAGTTCGATCGCCAGGGGCTTACGCAGCACCACTTCCTCGGTGGTGATATCGCAGTCATAACACATGGTTTCAACACCTGCCGCAACCGCCGTCTGGAGCGCCTCGGCATAGGCGGGGTCAAGATCTGCGGCGGGCGAAAAGGATTGGCAATCTCCCCGTTGGACGATGAACAGCATGACGGCGCGGTCGCCCTGGCGCGCTTTTGCTTCAAGCTCCATGAGATGCTTAGCGCCTCGGGCTGTCACCGAATCGGGAAACTCGGCCAGGCCTTTGCGCCTTGAAAGGTGGACATTTTTGATTTCCACAAAGCAGGGGCTCGCGCGACGACCGCCTTCCAGCAGCAGATCAATGCGGGATTTTTCGCCATATTTCACTTCACGGCGGATCGATGCGTAGCCGCTGAGCTCAGGGATGGCGCCCCGGTCAATGGCCTCGAACGCGATCTTGTTCGGGTTTGAGGTGTTGACGGCGATTAGGGTTTTGTCGATCTCGACCAGCTCCCATGAAAACGGAAGTTTGCGTTTCTTGCTGTCGTGCTCGCTCACCCAAACGCGTGCGCCTTCCTCGGCGACCCCGAGCATCGAGCCCGGATTGGCGCAATGGGCGGTGATCTCGCGCCCGTCGTCAAGGACGATATCCGCAAGAAACCGCTTGTAACGTTTGATTAACTTTCCCCTCAGGAGCGGCGAAGCAAAGCGCATTAGAAACCCAACTTAAACAATTGTTACGGCTTTTTTGCATAAATTATCCTGTTGCGGGAAACCGCGCAAACAGACAATGCGCCATGTTAAGAAATGACCACGGCAATGTCGCGATTTTTTTCGCGCTGCTTTTGCCACTGCTTCTCGGCTTTGTCGGGGCGGGCGTCGATTACGCGCGCTACAAAGGCATGGCCAGCAATTTACAAGAAATTGCCGACAGCGCAGCGCTGGCGGGCGCGCGCGAATATGTCATCATGAGCTCGAATAATGTCATTCCAAAAGCTGTCGCCCAGCAAATCGCCGATTCCGGCCTCGCAACGGAATATCCAACGCTGACGACTTCCGCTCTCTCCACCAGCGTCGATGCCGATATGGTTGTTCGCGTCGACATAAGCGCGAGTTTTCAGCCGAGCTTTCTTGTCGGCATGTATAAAAGCCCGCTGACGGTCACTGTTGACTCAACGGCGCAGGCCATCGGCGGCGCCAATATTTGCGTCATTGCTTTGGAGGAGAATTCGTCCGGTGCGTTAGAGATGGCGGATAGCGCGGCGCTAAGCGGGGACGCCTGCGCCGTTTACTCCAACTCGTCGAACCCGAATGGCATGCGCGTCGAGGACAATGCTACTCTTAACACGGTGATGAACTGCACCGCAGGCGGATATCGAGGCGGCGCAGGCAATTATGACCCCCTTCCCATTACTGATTGTCCGGTTAAAGAGGACCCGTTGAGCTTACGGCCGGCGCCGGGCAGCGGCGCCTGCGGTCCGGGTCCTAACGTCGTTTCCAGCGACACCACGCTCGACCCTGGAGTCTATTGCGGGCTGGAAATCAACGGTATGGCGAATGTTACCTTCACACCGGGAACATACATCATCAAGGATGGAAACTTGTTGATCAGCGACCAGGCTAGCGTGATTGGCGATGGTGTTGGCTTTTATTTTGAAGGCGCTGACTCAACAATGACTATCGGCCCCGACACAACCGTTTCTTTAGAGGCGCCGCGGGTCGGCGAAATGGCGGGCTTATTAATGTTCCAGGATCGCGATGCCAATCCGAACCGTCAATTCACCATTTCAAGCAACAACGCCAAAACGCTGGTGGGCACGATCTATTTGCCGCAGGGTTTGCTTTATGTTGATGCAACGGCGCCAGTTGCGGCGCAGTCTGCCTACACAGCGATTATAGCAACCAAGATTGAAATGGCCGCTTCTGTCGATTTGGTGTTGAATTCCGACTATGCCGCAACGGATGTTCCTGTGCCCGCCGGTCTCGCGAAAACGGACGGCGAAGTTCGTATCCGCGACTGATCCGCATTAACATCAGGCTGTGCCGGTAACGAAAAATTATCGTGCATTAACCGAGTGCAATAATACAATTTTATGGTTTGATTTGAATAATCATTGCAGCAACGAAGAGATCGAGTGCTGTTGTGATTGGGCGTCTTCTTAAAAACACTAGGGGCAATGTGGCGGTGATGACCGCTTTGATTCTGCCACTGCTGCTGGGCTTTGCTAGCGCCGGCGTTGATTTCCAACGCCTGAATCATAACCGCAACAGTCTGCAGGAGTTAGCGGATACGCTAGCGCTACGAGGCGCGCGGGAGTTCTTGCTCGCAAACGCCAGCGCCAGCCAAATCGAAAGCGTCTTGAAAGCAGCGATGGGGAATGGTCTTGCTGACCAGTTCGACCTTGATCAAGTGAGTTTCAATGTCGTCGTCAATATGGAAGAGACGTCGGTTGCGGTAAGCCTCAAGCATCCTGCGCCGAATATGTTATTGTTCAGCCACCTGCCTTCGTTAAATTCGCCTATTGGCGTCGACTCAACGGCGGCTGCCTATGGCGGCATGAAAGTGTGCGTCGTCGCCATTGAAGACAGCGCCGACGGCGCTATTGAAGCGAAATGGAGCGCACAGCTTTCTGCCGATGAATGCACCATTATATCAAATTCGTCATCGCCAAGCGGGATTGACGTGTCTGGCAGCGCCAAACTGTCGGCCGGCAAGATTTGCTCCGCTGGCGGAAAAAGAGGTGACGCTAGTAACTACGATCCGCTGCCGACGACCGATTGTCCGGTCTATGAAGACCCGCTAAGCGAGCGGACGCCGCCGACAGTCGGGATGTGTGACGAGACTGATCTAGAGCTCGGCGATAAGTCGTTCGCGGTCGCCATGGCGGCGCTTTCGGACTCTTTTGCTGAATACGCTGCTGCACGGTACGATGATGACGACGACGATGATGATGACTCTTATACGCCAAAGCAGAACTATACGACCTATGATCTGGAACCCGGGGTATTTTGCGGCGGCATCAGCATCGCTTCAAATGCTGACGTACAGTTGGCGCCGGGTGTATACGTCATCAAAGATGGGCCGCTGAATGTTTCAATGGGCGCGCATCTCACAGGCGAAGACGTTTCGTTCTATCTTGAAGGCGATGACGCCGTCTTCAATTTCGGCCCGGATTCAAAGATATCGCTGGAGGCTTCAAAAAACGGTCCCTTGGCGGGCATCTTGTTCTTTGAAGACAGAAATGCGCCTATTGGAAGAAAACATCGGATCATGAGCGATGACGCGCGCGTTTTGCTTGGCACATTTTATCTGCCGCGCGGCGTCCTTCACGTTTCTAGTCTTCTGCCGATCGCTGACCAGTCAGCCTACACGGTTATCGTATCGCGCGGCTTAGAGCTTACCGGCAGCCCGACGCTCGTTTTGAATTCTGACTATGCGTCGTCAGACGTGCCGGTGCCCGCCGGCGTAGGACCCGTCGGCGGTGGCGTCCGCTTGCGCGAATAACGCGCGGAAATCTAACTAATTTCCCGCTGCGTTTGCGCAGTGATTTTTGCTTCGCTCCTGGTTCACATGCGCACTATGGCGCGCCTCAATTCGACGCAATAAGCGCGGCAGCTCCCGGATCATTCGACATGCGGAATCTTGGTCTGCGTTTTCGATGTGTTCCAGAAGCGTGTTCACTTTACGCCGCAGTTCAATGAATTTGAGGGTCTCTAGTTCGTCAAATTCGTCGGCGGACAAGACCACAGCAACACGCTGGCGGTATTTCAAAATTTCAACCGGACCATTCTGCGCGGATTCCAGGACAGCGCCAAAATTTTGTTTGGCGTTATGGGCTGAGATGCCTCTCATTTCTTTTGCTCTCCGTTTTACAAAGTTCTGGGGACATAGGCTCGATTATGGAGCCATTCCGGAGAGCGTGGATAACTGGGCGAATTTTTCGACCTTAACCTTAGTTGCTTCGGTTTTCCTTGTGTTCTGTGGTGCACGGGACGTGACACTTTCGGCGCTCTTGTGAAACTTGGTTTTGCGGAGTAAACGGCCAAATGGCTGTTACCCAATCTCGAAAGCGCGCGGCGATCCTGGCAATTGGCGATGAGTTGCTGTCGGGACGCACACGCGATGCTAATATTCACTATTTGAGCGGCTGGCTGACCGAGCGGGGCGTTGCCCTTGCGGAGGCGCGGATCGTTCCCGACGTGTTGGATGAGATTGTTGAGGCGCTCAATGCGTTACGCGCAAAATATGACTATGTGTTTACGTCAGGCGGCATTGGTCCGACCCATGACGATATTACGGTTGACGCCATTGCAGCGGCTTTTGGCGTAAAGGTCATCGAGCATCCTAAAGCCGTCGCGATGATCAACGCATGGTATGATGCAAAAGGCGAAGAGGTTACGCCGGCGCGGTTGCGCATGGCGCGCACGCCTGAAGGGGTTGAGCTCATTGACAATCCCGTATCCGGCGCGCCTGGGGTTAAGCTTGAAAATGTCTTCGTTATGGCCGGCGTCCCGCGAATATTCCAGGGGATGCTGAACGCAGTTGAGGGCGCGATTGAATCCGGTGCGCCGGTGCATTCTCGGGCGGTTACGGCAAGGAACCTGCCGGAATCACGACTGGCGGATCAATTGCTGGAGGTTCAATCCGCCCATGCGGGCGTTTCCATTGGGAGCTATCCCATTGACGGCGATGAAAAAGGCGTCACTGTAATCGCGCGCGCTGATGATCCTGCTATCGCTGACGCCGCGATCGATGCTGTTGTCAACGCCATGCGCGCGCTTGGTTTCGAGCCGGAACGCAGCGACCGTAAACATCGGTCTTAACGGAATAGGCGCGCCATGCTGAGCGTTTTCGACATTTTCAAAATCGGCATCGGTCCGTCGAGCTCGCACACGGTTGGGCCCATGCGCATTGGCGTGCGGTTTCTCGAAGACGCGGCGAAATCAGGCCGCCTTGGCAAGGCCGTTCGAGTCAAGGCCGACTTGCATGGCTCGTTGGCGCTCACCGGGATCGGTCACGGTACGGATAAAGCGGTCATTTTAGGATTGATGGGCTTTAAGCCGGACGAAACCGATCCTGACGAGGCCGACGCCGCAATTCGGCGCGTCGACGAAAGCGGCCGAATAAAACTGCACGCGGGTCCCGAAATCGCCTTTTCGCGCGCGGCGGACATCGATTTGCGGGGCGACATTATTCCAAAGCTTCATCCCAACGAAATGCGGCTGCAGTTGTTCGATGAAAACGATGAAGTGCTCATGGAGCAGACCTACTATTCTGTGGGCGGTGGTTTTATTGCCAGCGAAAAGCAACTATTGGCGCCGGCCGACGATGATCTAATCGCGCGGCCAAACCATGGTCCGAATGTTTTCGCATCGGCCCAAGAGTTGCTCGCGATTTGCAAAGCCAAGAACCTGGGGGTTCATCAGATCATCCTTGAGAATGAAGACGCCATGCGTCCGCGCGCCGAAACGGAAGAGCGGCTCGATGCGATCTGGTTTGCAATGCGCGATTGTGTTGAGCGCGGTCTTAAGACCGACGGTGAATTGCCGGGGGGATTAAACGTCAAGCGCCGCGCTCCGTCGCTTTATCGTAAACTACAAGAGGCGCCGCTCGCCAATGAGCGCGAGCAGTTGTTTGACTGGCTAAACGTCTTCGCCATGGCGGTGAATGAAGAAAACGCCGCCGGCGGCCGGGTTGTCACGGCGCCGACCAATGGCGCAGCGGGGATCATTCCCTCCGTTCTCAAACATTATTGTGTTGAAGATGATGACGCCCGTATCGACCAGATCCGCATTTTTCTCCTGACCGCCGCCGGAATTGGCATGCTCTACAAACAACGGGCTTCGATTTCCGGCGCAGAAATGGGCTGTCAGGGGGAGGTGGGCGTTGCCTGCTCCATGGCGGCGGCGGGTCTGGCGGCGGTTTGGGGCGCTACGCCTTCGCAAGTTGAGCGCGCAGCGGAAATCGGCATGGAGCATAATCTCGGGCTGACCTGCGATCCGGTCGGCGGGCTCGTGCAAATCCCTTGTATCGAGCGAAACGCCATTGGGGCAGTGAAGGCGGTCAATGCGGCGCGGCTCGCCATGCGCGCGTCAGAGCACTCTAAGGTCTCGCTTGATCAGGTGATCGAAACCATGCGCCAGACGGGGCTCGACATGTCCCGCAAATACAAGGAGACCAGCGAAGGCGGCCTTGCGGTCAATGTCGTTGAGTGCTGACCGGGCGATAACGAGCGTGTCTCTCGATTTGTGGTCTCGGAAAAGCCTGCTAGAAGCTGCCGGACATACGCGGACGTGGCGGAACCGGTAGACGCAACAGACTTAAAATCTGTCGGGAGCAATCCCGTGGGGGTTCGAGTCCCCCCGTCCGCACCATGAGCCCAGACCGTTGGTGGAGCCAACGCAGCGTTCGAACGCAGCTCATTAAAACTCCTGTGAACCAACAGAACCGATTCGAAATCTCTGCATGATTGGGTTCCATAACGGCCGAACAGCAGCTTGATGCGCGGTTCGACACCGACCGCGAACTGCCAATAAATACAGAGAGTTGAGTCGTAACCAGCGCAATAAATGCACTTTTTCTTGACTATGCGCATAAAGTGCGCATATATTTATGACAGTAATATTACAGTTGTGCGACAGATTTATTGCGCTCTGTATTTTCAAATAAAAACAATAAGATGGTAAGGAGTACAAAATGAGCAGCGTCGAACAAAGAACAGTACAAAGACCAATGCTCTATCTGGCGGCCGCGCTTCTCGGCATAGCGCTTGTGTTGCCAATGGCGATCGCATCCGGACAAACCAAGCTCGGCGGCTTATTTGACGAATGCTATGACCGCTGCGGCGGCGGCATCGAGCTGGCCGAGGCTGATGGCTAAAACAACGCGATGACGATCAGGAGAACCTGATGCGGACGGCGATTGAATTGGAGGTTTAGTCAACCGTTTTGGGGTGATGGCGACGCCATGCGATCCAACAAAAAGGCCCGCTCAATCCTGCGGGCCTTTTTTGATTTAGTAGATTGGCAGCGTGAAAAACGCGACAGCGCCAACAGCAAACATGACGGCAAGCCCTGACATTCGGAACACAGACTTGTTCTGGAAGAAGAAGGCGACGGGGATCACCATCAAGTTCACAATGATCAGGAACCATGCGGTGTTCGCGCTTGGGGCGAGCATTTCAAGCGGCGGCAGCGCAAAGCCGTTTTCAGTAAACCCTTGCGCCAGATAGGGCAGCCCCCGCGCCATATCGATGGAAATAACCAAGCCGATAAACGCCTTCGACAAGTCCGACAACACAACTTGCGAGGTTCTCAAAAACTTGATCGCTTTCGTGGTGATGGCGAAGGCGTATTCGCGCCCGGCGATCAGCCCCAGGAACACCCAGGTGGTCGACATGGGGATGTCGTTCAATTCCTTGAAGTAGAAAAGCAAGCTGGCGAAAATGAAGTCGATAATCGTTGCTGAACGAATATCCGTGACCGACGTTTTCGAGCGCAGGACTTTTTGAACCGGCCCGCCCTTGTTCCAGAAGGTGTAGCCCAACAGTAAAAGCGTTGCGGAGACCGCGAGTATGGCTTCCGCGGGATTGAGGCCGGAACCGACAGTAACGCCGTCTCCTCGCGGCAAGAAAATAAAGATATTGGCGAAATCCTGCATCAGCCAGACCGCCCAGAGATAGGCGGTCGTCGTCCACTGCAGCAGCACCCAGACTGGCGCATGCTGTTCGTGTTCCGTGCGCCGGAAAAAGCGTTCAAGCGTTTGCGAAAGCACCACATAAAGGCTGCCGCCGACAACGAAGGCGAGGCCATAGCCGATGAGCGATTTCTGCATCATCGAACTGAGACCGGCGATGGTCGCAAAGATCGTCAGCACCATGAAGGTCGTGGAGACGGGTACGCCGAACCGCGTCAGCACCAGCAGCATCAAGGGCGGCAAGGCGTGATACCAGCTCGGTTCAAAGACTGGGTATTTTTCCGTATTGCTGAGGCGGCCATAGGAAGGATCGCAGCCAACGGCGAAGTTACATAGTTCTTTCGGCGAGCCGTCCGGATTGCGCAGTTCGCCGCCATCAGTGATGTAGCCGAAGGCGAAGACCAGAACCAAGATGAAGCCTGCGAACAGGAACAGCGCCCACCAAGGCAGGCGGCGGTTCGAGTTGATGAATGTACCAAGGGTCTGCAGCGCATCGTTGCCGACAACGGCATAGGCGGCGAAAAGGAAGCCGACAGCGGCCCATAAGCTGACATCAATATCCATCATGTCTCCTAGCGCCCCCAGCCGATCCTGTGCGCTTCACAGTTCGGGCGCAACCTCGTCATTTTTTGTATCGGTTTTGTGACAATCGACGCAGAATCGAACGATTGCTTTGGGAATTCGATCAAACCTGCCGTTTGCGCATAAGCCCTATCGCTTTTCTTCATGCGTGCAGGCTGTTATGGCGGGTTTTTGGACGCTGCCGCTAGAGGATTGCCAGAAATGCGACAACCGGAGTTTGGCGCTGAATTGCCGCCGGCCCATAAATCTGCCGAGGCGCTGGAGCTGTTGGCGCTTCGCCGCTCGACGCCGGCGGATCATTTAAGCGGCCCAGGTCCGGACAATGCGCAGCTCGATTTAATGCTGCGCATCGCCGCGCGCGTTCCAGACCATCGACGCGTCACGCCCTTTCGGTTTATCTTGTTTGAGGATGAAGCGAGGGCGGCCTTTGGCAAAATATTACGGGCGCAGTATGTCGCCAATGAGCCTGACGTAACCGAGACCCGCGCCGAGTGTGAACAGAACCGGTTCATGCGGGCGCCGGTGGTTGTCGCTATCGTTTCATCAGTTAACCCCGAGCACCGCACGCCTGAATGGGAGCAAATCCTCACCGCCGGCGCCGTTTGCCAAAACCTTCTGTTGGCGGCAAACGCCAGCGGTTTTGCCGCGCAATGGTTGACAGAATGGTATGCTTTTGACGCAGCTGTTTTGAAAGCGCTTGGACTGTCGGAAAATGAACGCGTCGCGGGTTATGTTTATATTGGCACGGCGAAAGAACACCCGAAAGAGCGGGCGCGCCCTGACATGGATGCGATCGTTTCGCGTTACGAAGGGAACGTTGTTGCAGAATGAGCGCGCTAGCGTGGTCCGTTAGGCCGCGCGGCCGCGTGCTTTGTTGATGAGCTTCACCTGGTCTTCATCGAACAGCGCTGCGAGCTGATCAATAATAGCGCCGCCAAGCTGATCCACATCGACGATCGTCAAGGCGCGGCGGTAATAGCGCGTGACATCATGGCCGATGCCGATCGCTAAAAGCTCAACCGGCGACCTTGCTTCGATCATGTGGATGGTCTCGCGCAAATGCCGCTCCAGATAAACGCCGCCATTGGCGGACGAGGTGGTGTCGTCAACCGGCGCGCCATCGGAAATAACCATCAGGATACGGCGGGTTTCCGGCCGGCCCAGCAACCGGTTGTGGGCCCATAAGAGGGCCTCGCCGTCGATGTTTTCTTTTAAGAGGCCCTCTTTCATCATCAGGCCGAGGGACGTACGCGCACGCCGCCAGGGCGCATCGGCGCTCTTGTAGATGACGTGCCGCAAGTCATTAAGCCGTCCGGGGCGCGCAGGCCGTCCGTCCTCGACCCATTTTTCCCGCGCTTGTCCGCCTTTCCAGGCGCGCGTCGTAAAGCCGAGAATCTCAACTTTGACGCCGCAACGCTCCAGCGTGCGCGCCAGGATATCCGCGCAAATGGCGGCGATGGTGATCGGCCGCCCGCGCATGGAACCCGAATTGTCTATGAGCAACGTCACGACCGTATCGCGGAATTCCTGCTCGCGCTCCATCTTGAACGACAAAGGCTGCATGGGATCGACAATGACCCGCGCAAGTCGCGCCGCATCGAGTACGCCCTCGTCAAGGTCAAACTGCCAGGAGCGGTTTTGTTGCGCCAGGAGTTTGCGTTGCAGTTTGTTGGCAAGGCGCGCAACGACCGCGTGAAGGTTTTCTAATTGCCGGTCGAGAGATCGCCGCAGTCGTTGCAATTCTTCTGCGTCACATAATTCCGCGGCGTCGATGATTTCGTCAAACGCGGTCGTATAGGCTTTGTATGCGTCGCCGCTGTCGCCTTCCATCTGGGTGCGGATGGCTGAGATTTTCGCGTTCTCCGCAGCCCCATCGTCGTCTTCGGTCAGATCGTCAACATCTTGTTCGGAAAGATCAGCTTCGCCTTCTGGCGTCTCACCGCTTTCGCCGATTTCGTCAGGCATGTCGTCGCCGGTTTCATCATCATCGGCGTCGCTTTGGTCGTCGTCCTGATTATCGTTTTCTTCGCCGTCGCTTTCGTTGTCGGACGGTTCTTCACCCTGGTCGTCGTCGTCGAGCTCAAGGTCGCGAATGAAGTCACGCGCCAGCGCTGCAAAGGCCGCTTGATCGTCAAGGTCGTTAGCGGCGGCAAGTTTGTCGAGGGCGTCGCCGGCGCGGGCTTCAAGATGGTCGCGCCAACTATCCATGATGGTCGCAGCGGCGCTGGGCGGTGGACGGTCCGTCAGCCTCTCGCGCAACAATAGAGCCGCCGCATCGGCCATGGCGCCGGCGTCTTTGGCGTTCAGGCTCGTATAGCCCTTGTCGCTGATAGTGCTTTCGAGGGCGGTGGCGAGATTATCGCCAACGCCTTTTAGCGCGATGGCGCCAATCGCTTCGCAGCGAGCGTTTTCAAGCGCTGCAAAGACAGCGCGTGCTTCGGCGCCGCGGGGGCTCAGCGCCTGATGGGCGGCGGGGTCATGGTGCGCGAGCCGTAGCGCCGCGGCGTCAGCCTCGCCCCGCGCTTGCGCTGCAGCCGTTGCGTCGATGACGCGGGCGGGCAGGGGGATCTTGGCGTTCTTGC